>NZ_NVPT01000044.1 GCF_002802985.1 Geodermatophilus chilensis
GCCGACCGCTCGACCCACCCGCCGAGCGCCCGCAGCAGCCGGGTGCGCGGGCCTCGGCCGGTCAGCGTGTGCCCGACGCTGCAGTGCACGGTGACCACCGTGCTGGTGCACGGCGCCGCGGGTGGGGTGGGCCTGATGGCCGTCCAGCTCGCGGCGCTGCGCGGCGCCCGCGTCATCGGCACGATCGGCGGCGACGGCGCCGACCTGGTGCGGCGGTTCGGCGCCGAGCCGGTGCGCTACGGCAGTGGGCTGGCCGACCGGATCCGGGAGCTGGCGCCCGACGGCGTGGCCGCCGCCCTCGACCTCGTCGGCACCGACGAGGCCGTCGACGTCTCCCTCGGGCTGGTCGCCGACCGGCAGCGGATCGCCACCATCGCCGCCTTCGGCCGGGCCCGGGCCGACGGCATCACGGCGCTCGGCGGCGGACCGGGTGCGGACCCCGGCACCGAGCTGCGGGACGCGGCCCGGCTGGACCTGGCCGAGGCCGCCGGCGCCGGCCGGCTGGAGGTCGTCGTCGCCGGGACCTTCCCGCTCAAGGAGGTCGCCGCGGCGCACCGGCAGGGGATGGCGGGTCACACCCACGGCAAGCTGGTGCTGGTGCCCTAGCTGCGCCGCCGCCCGGCGGCGGGGACAGGGCGGGCCCTCTGCAGGATCCCGCCGCGAGCCTGCGAGCGGTGGGGGGCAGAGGGGTCCTCTTTCAGATCTCCTCGACGGCGAAGGCGCGGCTCGGCGACACGAACTCCTCCTGCGCGGCGACCAGCAGGATCTCCCGGGAGCGCGCCTCCTCGGTGGCCGCGAGCAGGCCGTGCACCGACGCGGCGGCCGCGCCGAGCGCGGTGCCGGCGTCCCGGCCGGCCAGCCAGTGGGCGAGGAAGAGCGCGGCGATGGCGTCGCCGGCGCCGTTGACCGCGACGTCCAGCCGTGGGGTGCGCACGCGGAAGTGCCGGCCGCCCTCGGAGGCGAGCAGGTCGACGGCGTCCCCGGGGGTGTCCTCGGTGACCAGCGACGTGGTGAGCACGACGCGCGGGCCGAGCGCCTGGACGGCGGCCACGGCGTCGCGCACCTCGTCGAGCGTCCGCGTCTTCGTCCCGGCGAGGAGGTCGAGCTCGTAGTGATTGGGGGTGACCAGGTCGGCGGCGGGGACGGCGACGTCGCGCATGAACTCGGGGATGCCGGGGCGGACGAAGACGCCGCGGCCGACGTCGCCGATGACCGGGTCGCAGCAGTAGACGGCCGCCGGGTTGGCCTGGCGCACCCGCTCCACCGTCTGGACGACGGCGTGCCCGATGTCGGCCGAGCCGAGGTAGCCGGAGAGGACGGCGTCGCAGGTGCCCAGCACGCCGCGCTCGGCGATGCCGTCGACGACCTCCTCGATCGCCGGGCCGTCGAAGACCCGGCCCCTCCACTCGCCGTAGCCGGTGTGATTGGAGAACTGCACGGTGTGCACCGGCCACACCTCGATGCCCAGGCGCTGCAGCGGGAAGACGGCGGAGGAGTTCCCGACGTGGCCGTAGGCGACGTGCGACTGGATGGAGAGGACGGCGGTCACGGAGAGAGACGGTGGCACACGGACGCTCCTGCTGCCCGTGCGCGTCCGCCACGGCGCGGACCGCACCGGCTGCGAGCGCGCGGTCGTGCCCGTCGCCCCGCGGTCGACGACGTCCTGCGGGGGTCCGGGCGGTGACGCCCTCGGGCTGCTGCAGGCGGGTGGGAGGCGGCGGGCAGGATGGCGGCATGGCCCTGCCTCCTGCCACCACTCCCGGGATCGTCGGCGTCGCCGGCCGCGTGGCCGAGCCGGTCGACGTCCGCAGCGCCGACCTGCAGTTGGGCGGGCGGCCACTGCCGGTGGTCAGCCCCGCGCGCGTCTACGTCTGCGGGATCACGCCCTACGACGTGACCCACCTCGGGCACGCGGCGACGTTGGTGTGGGCCGACGTCCTCGGGTCGGTGCTGCGACTCGCCGGCGCCGAGGTGGTGACCAGCCGCAACGTGACCGACGTCGACGACGTGCTGACCCGCGCCGCCGACGCCCGCGGCCGGCACTACGACGAGTTCGCGCTGAGCCAGGAGTTCGCCTTCGAGCAGGACATGCGGGCCCTCGGCGTGCGGCCGCCGACGCACACGCCGCGGGCGCGGCACCACGTCGCGCACGTGCAGCAGCTGGCCGCGGCGCTGCTGCGGACCGGCCGGGCGTACGAGCGGGAGGGGCACGTGTTCTTCCGCGGCGCCGAGGCGGTCGCGTCGTCGGGGCTGTCCGTCGAGCGGGCGCGCGAGCTGGCCGCCGAGTTCGGCGACGAGCCGGACGACCCGTTGCGCGAGGACCCCTTCGACGTGCCGGTGTGGCGGCCCTCGGGTGAGCAGGACCCCGCCTGGCCCTCGCCGTGGGGCTGGGGGCGGCCGGGCTGGCACGCGGAGTGCGCGGCCATGGCGACGGCGACCCTCGGTCACGGTGTCGACGTGCTGGTGGGCGGCGCCGACCTGGCGTTCCCGCACCATGCGCACCAGGCGGCGATGGCCGAGGCGGCCTCGGGGGTGGGGCCCTTCGCGCGCAGCCGGGTGCACGTCGGGACGGTGTCCCAGGACGGCGCGAAGATGGCGAAGTCGACCGGGAACCTGACGCTGGTCGCGGACCTGCTGCGGGTCACCACCGGACCGGCGTTGCGGTTGCTCGTCCTCGACCGGCCGTGGTCGCAGCCGTGGGAGTACCGGCCGGAGCTGCTGGAGACGGCGGCCGCGCGGCTCGATTCGCTGTTCTCCGCGGCCGGCCGTCCCGGCTCGTCGCCGGCGGCCAGCCGCGCGGTGGCCGACCGGCTGTTCGACGACCTGGACGTGTCCGGCGCCCTGGACGTGGCCATCGCCGACGGTGGGGACGCCGCCCGTCAGCTGGTGCGGGTGCTCGCGCTCAGCTGACTGTCGGCCGGCTTCTCAGCCGGGCCCGCCCGGCCCCGCGGTGGGCGTGTGTGGTCGCCGTGGGGCTCGGGTCGGTCGGTCAGACGGTATGGGGGCTGGGGCCTCGCCCGGACCCGGTCCCGGTGGTGGCTGTTCGGGGCGGTCGGGTGGTCGGGTGAGGACGCGGGGTCCGGTGAGGTGCAGGCCCGGTGGTCGGCTGGTGCGGGTGACGCCGCTGGGTGCGGTGACGGTGAGGATGCCGTCGGGGGTCATGGCGTAGGTCCAGCCCGGCGCGAAGGTCTTGAGCCGGTGGTGGCGGCGGCACAGGCAGCACAGCATTGGCACAGTCGGTGGCGCCGCCGGCGGCGTGCGGGATGACGTGGTCGGCGTCGGCCCAGCCGGCGCGGTTGTCGCAGCCGGGATGGCGGCAGGTGCGATCCCGGGTGGTGAGGAACCGGTCCTGCGGCGCGGTGAGGCTGTAGGCGGTGGTCGGCTCCGGGCGGGTGATGACCGCACAGCCGCAGCCCCCGGCCGGGTGGGTGGAGCAGCCCCGGCGCGCCGCCAGCCGCAGTTCGCGCAGGGCGCCACGGCCTGCAGTGCGCCGGTGTCGTCGGTGAAGGAGAAGCCGAGCGACCCGTTCGGGGGCGTGTGCAGGCCGATGGCGTCGAGCTGGGCGAGCAGGTCGCGCACGTGCGCGGCGGTGATCGGCGTACCCGCGACCGACCCGGTGGGCTGGGCGACGCTGCCGGGCCGCGCGAACGCCGCCGGCAGTGGGGTGCCGGAGGCGAGGAACCGGTCGGGGGTGAGCGCGCCGAGGGGCACCTGGATCTCGAGGTGCCCGCGACCGGGTCGGGCACCAGCCACGGGCGCAGCACCAGGTCGGCCAGGATCCCCGACCGCAGCATGCCGATCGGCCGGTCGTCGCCGCCCTTCTTCGCCCGCCAGGCCAGCTGGTCGATCGCGGCCTGGCAGGCGGCGGCCAGCTCGTCGGGCATGCCGGCGACCAGCTCACTGACCCCGTCCCCCACCGAGCGGCGCGTGACGTTGACCGCCCGGTGGGCCTTCTCCCGCCGGCGGTCGGATGCCGCGGCGTCACGGGCCGTGAGCTCCCGACGGAGCCGTTCCTTCAGTCTGCGGATCGACATCCCTGCGGCCTCGGGCAGCACCGCGGCCTCCACCTCGGCGATGAGCGCCGGATCGGTGTCCCGCGCCGGCCAGCCCAGCTCCTCGGCGAACGTGCGGGCGCGGGGCCAGTCCAGCTCCCCGGCCGCGAGCACGGCCAGGGTGGCGGTGATCGTCTGGGTGAGCGTCAGCGCGTGCTCGGTCAGCGTGGTCGCCGACGCCCGCGCACAGTTCAACGTCAACGCCAGCTCGTCGGCGAAGAACTCCGACACACCATCCGGCGCGGTGTCCTCCCCCACGGCGGCACCGGGTTCGCCAGGCTGGCGGTCCTGTGAGGCCGGGCGGTCCGCCGCGAACCCGGCGACGAGCTCGAGCTTGTAGGCGGCGAGCGCGGCCTACATCCGGTCGACCCGCTGCAGCTCTGCGGCCTTCTCCTCCGGCGACCGCGCCCAGACCGGCAACATCTCCGCCAGCGGCGGGGACTCCGTCACCGGCGGACCGAACTCCGGCGGCAACGGCGCGAGATCGGTCACCGTCAGACCGACCCCGAACCCGCTACCGAACATGCCCCCACGCTAGGCCGGGGGTACGACAGTTTCGCCCCTGACCAGCGAAGACGCCGACCGATTCTCCTGGAGCGCGGTGGCGCGGGGAGACGGTCGGCTCGGTTGACCGAGTTGATCATGGGGTTGTGGCGGCCGACACGCGCCGACACGCCGCGCCGGGCCGGGCCAAGCCCATGATCAACGGCGGAGGGGAGACGCTCGCCCTTCGCAGGGTCTGGCGGGGGCGTCGGGACTCGGGCGCCGGGACAGTCAGACGCCTAGAAGGCCGGGAGCAGCAGCAGCGCGGTCGGGACGAGCAGCAGCAGGCCAGCCGACAGCAGCGCGAGCACCCGCCCCCACGCCGGGAGCGGGGACGGCGGTTCGAGCAGCCGCACGACCCGAGCACCGACCGCGCTGCCGGTGACCGCGAGCGCACCGGACGGCACCCCCGCCCCCCCGGCCCCGCCGGCCGCGACGACGATCGCCTGGGCGAGGGTCCGCCGGGGCGCGGGTCCGGGCAGTGAGCCCAGCGCGACGTCGTCCGCGCGCATCTCCACCAGCGTGCGCACCGCCGCGTGGGCGCGACCGGCCGCGGGCAGCACCGGCAGCGCGGCCTCCCACGCCACGAACGGCAGCAGGTACAGGTGGTGGTGCTCGCGCAGGTGCGCCCGCTCGTGCGCGACGACGGCGGCCAGCTGGGCGTCGTCGAGCTCGGCGACCATGCCGGAGGAGAGCACCAGCAGCGGTCGCGCGCCGGGGATGCAGAAGGCGACCGGGGCGGGGTGCTCGAGCAGCCGGGCATCGGGCAGAGTGGCGGGCAGGGCCATCGGCAGCGAGGCCGGCTGGACGACGAGCTCCAGCAGCTCGCGGTGCCGGCGGCGGGTGCGCGCGGTCCGGACCCAGGAGAGCAGCAGGACGCCGACCAGCTCGACGGCGAGCACCGCCGCCAGCGTCTGGGCGACCCAGTGGTCGCCACGCACCGGCGCGTCGGCCGGGTGGCGGGTCACCCAGTGCCACCAGGCCTCGGGCAGCGAGTGACCCCACGGCGCGAGCCCGTGCACCAGCAGCGCCCCGATGATCGACAGCCCGCCGGCCAGCCCGATCGCCTGCCAGCAGACCAGGGCCACCAGCGGGTCACGCCGCGGCCAGCGGGCGCGGGCCAACAGCGCCGGCACCGGCCACGCCAGCAGCGCGGCCAGCACGGCCAGGGCGGCCGCGGTCGCGGGCAGCACGGGTCGGCGGGTCAGCGGGTCAGCGGTCGGCGTCCGGACCGGCGGCGGCCAGCAGCTCGCGCAGCAGCCGGGCCTCGTCGGCGTCGACACCGCCGACGAACCGGGCCAGCACCGCCTGCCGGTCACCAGCCTGGCCGAGCACCTCGTGCATGAGGTCCGCGGCGTGCTCCTCGCGGGTGCCGCGGGCACGGAAGCGCCGGGGCCGGGCGTCGTCGTGGACGACGAAGCCCTTCTGCTCCAGACGCGACAGCACGGTGTGCACGGTGGTCAGCGCCAGACCGCGGTCGGCCAGGCCGTCGCGCAGCTCGGCGGCCGCCAGCGGGCCGTCGGCCGACCACAGCCGGTCCATGACCGCCCGTTCGAGCTCTCCCAGCGACGCCACCGCTCCTCCTGTCCCCGACATCACACCTGCAAGTTCTACGTCCCGTAGAAGTCGTCCTTCTATGAGGCGTAGAAAGAACGTGTCGATGGTACGACCACCGGAGAGGGGCCCGTCGTGGACGTCCTGGACGTGGCGCGCTGGCAGTTCGGCATCACGACCGTCTACCACTTCCTGATGGTGCCGCTGACCATCGGCCTGGGGGTCCTGGTCGCCGTCATGCACACCCTCTGGGTGCGCACCGGCAAGCCCGAGTGGCTGCGGATGACCCGCTTCTGGGGCCGCATCTACCTGATCAACTTCGTGCTCGGCGTGGCCACCGGCCTGGTGCAGGAGTTCCAGTTCGGCCTGGCCTGGAGCGAGTACTCGCGCTTCGTCGGCGACGTCTTCGGCTCGCTGCTGGCCCTCGAGGCGCTGCTGGCCTTCTTCCTCGAGTCGACCTTCCTCGGCCTGTGGATCTTCGGCTGGGGCCGCATCCCGAAGAAGCTGCACCTGGCCGCGCTGTGGGCGGCGGTCATCGGCTCGATCGTCAGCGCGTACTTCATCATCGCGGCCAACTCCTGGATGCAGCACCCGGTCGGGGTCGAGGTCGACGACACCACCGGCCGCCCGGTGCAGGTCGACTTCCTCGCCGTCCTGACCAACAACACCGCGCTGGCCGCCTTCAGCCACGCGATCGTCGCGGCGCTCATGGTCGCCGGCGCCCTGCTGGTCGGCATCGGGCTGTGGCACCTGCGCCGGCGGAAGCTGGCCGGGCAGCCGACCACGGACGTCGACCACACCGTGTGGCGGCGCTCGGTGCGGCTCGGCGGCTGGGTGTCGCTGGCCGCGTTCGTCCTGGTCGCCCTCACCGGCGACTGGCAGGGCAAGCTCATGTACGCCCAGCAGCCGCTGAAGATGAGCTCGGCCGAGGCACTGTGCGAGACCGAGGCGCCGGCCCCGTTCTCCGTCTTCGCCTGGAGCAAGCTCGGGTCCAACGAGTGCGACGACGTCCGCTCGATCACCATCCCCGGGCTGGTGTCCTTCCTCGCTCACGGTGACTTCTCCTCCGCCGTGCCCGGCGTCAACGAGCTGCAGGAGGAGTACGCCGCGGTCTACGGGGAGACCTACCCCGACGACCCGTCGCGCTTCGGCGCGCTGGCCGGCGAGGAGATCGACTACACCCCGCTGCTGGCGGTCAGCTACTGGAGCTTCCGGCTCATGATCGGCATGGGCGCGGTCTCCGCCGGGGTCGCCGCCTACGCGCTGTGGGCCACGCGGAAGGGCCGGGTGCCGACCTCGCGGATCGGCGTCCACGGCTCGCTGCTCGCCGTCGCGGCACCGTTCGTGGCCAACGCGACCGGCTGGATCTTCACCGAGATGGGCCGCCAGCCCTTCGTCGTCTACCCCAACCCCGACGTCCCGGTGGGCGAGCAGACCTACTTCTTCACCGCCCAGGCCGTCTCCCCCGGCGTCAGCGCCGCCGAGGTGTGGACGTCGCTGTCGCTGCTGACCCTCGTCTACGGCGCGCTGGCCGTCGTCGAGCTGTGGCTGATCACCCGCTTCGTGCGCCGCGGCGTCACCACCGGGGACGGCGCCCCCACCCCCGGCACCCCGCCGGAGGGGACGCCGGAGTCCCGCCGGGACGCCGACGACGACGTCCTCTCCTTCGCCTACTGAGCCCGGAGGCTCCCCGTGGACCTGCAGACCCTCTGGTTCGGCGCCGTCGCGCTGCTGTGGACCGGCTTCCTGCTGCTCGAGGGTTTCGACTTCGGCGTCGCCGCGCTGCTGCCGGTGCTCGGCCGGCGTCCGGCCGAGCGGCACCTCATGCTGCGCACCATCGGCCCGCTCTGGGACGGCAACGAGGTCTGGCTGATCACCGCCGTCGGCGCGGTGTTCGCCGCCTTCCCGGGCTGGTACGCCACCTGGCTCCCGGCGCTCTACCTGCCCTTCGTGCTGGTGCTGTTCGGCCTCATCGTCCGGGCGGTCGCCTTCGAGTGGCGGCACTCGCACCACACCGAGGCGTGGGACACCACCTGGACCCGGGTGATCGCCGCCGGCTCGCTCATCGCCGCGGCGGGCATCGGCGCCGCCCTGGGCGCCACCACCCTCGGCCTGCCGATCGGCGCCGAGGGCGACCGGGTCGGCGGGGCCTTCTCCGGGCTGGGCTGGTCGGCGCTGCTGGGCGCGGTCGCCGTCCTGGCCTTCTCGGTGGTGCACGGCGCGGTGTTCCTGTCCCTGAAGACCGACGGCCCGCTGCGGGCCGCCGCCCGGCGCTTCGCGCTGCGGTGGTCGCCGGTGGCCGCGCTGCCGCTCCTGGCCTGGGCCGGGCTGGTGCACCTGCGGTACGGGACGCCGGTCACCGGGGTGCTGTGGCTGGTCGCCGCGCTCGCCGTCCTGGTCGCCTGGGCCCGGCTGCGGGTCGGCCGCGAGGGCCAGGCCTTCGCCGCGTGGGGCGCGATGCTGGCCGCGGCCGCCGCGACGCTGTTCGGTGCCGCGTACCCGGTCGTCGTCCCCTCGACGATCGACCCGGCCTTCGACGTGACGGTCGCCGACGCCTCGGTCAGCGACTACACGCTCACGGTGATGACGTGGGCCGCCGGCATCGGCCTGCCCGTGGTGCTCGGCTACCAGGCCTGGACCTACTGGGTCTTCCGCAAGCGGCTGACCGCCGAGCCGCAACACGGCGAGCCCGCCGGGGCGCACGCGTGACCAGGGCCGGCCATTTCCGCGGAAATCGCCGCTCGGGGCGGGGGCCGCTCGGGCCGCTGGCCGGCGTCCCGGGCGTGACGGGGGCGGTGGTCCGTGCCGCCCTCGCCGCGCTCGGCCAGGTCGCCGGGCTGGTGCTGCTGGCGGCCGGGCTGGCGCATGCCGTGGCCCGCGCGGCCGGTCAGGACGACGGCGCGCTGACCGGCCCGCTGCTCCTGGCGGCGGCCGGCGTGCTGGTGCGCGCGGTCGCCGGCTGGGCCGGGGAGCTGATGGCCGCGCGCGACGCCCGGCGCGCCGAGGACCAGCTGCGGACGGCGCTGACCGCCCGGCTCGCCGCCTCCCCCGCCGCGGTCGCCGCGGCCGGCGGCCCCGGGCCGGCCGCGCTGCTGGCCACCACCCGGCTGGCCGACCTCGGGCCCGCGCTGGCCACCCGCCTCCCCGCGCTGGCGCAGGCGCTGGTCGTGCCGCCGGTGCTGCTCGTCGTCCTGGCCTGGACCGACCTGCTCTCGGCCGCCCTGGTCGCGGTCACCCTGCCGCTGGTGCCGCTGTTCATGGTGCTGGTCGGGCTGACCACCCGGGACGGCACGACGGCGGCCGCCCGGGCGCTGGACCGGATCGCCGGGCACGTCGCCGAGCTGGTCCGCGGGCTGCCGGTGCTGGTGGGCCTGGGCCGCGCCGCCGAGCAGGCCGCGGCGCTCGCCGAGCTCGGCGAGGCCTCGCGCCGGCGCACCCTGTCGGTGCTGCGGCTGGCCTTCCTGTCCGCGCTGGTGCTCGAGCTGCTCGCCACGCTGTCGGTCGCCCTGGTCGCGGTCACCGTCGGTCTGCGGCTGGTGCACGGCGACCTCGACCTGGCCGTCGGCCTGACCGCCCTGCTGCTCGCGCCCGAGGCCTTCGCGCCGCTGCGCGCCCTGGGAGCCGCCCACCACGCCGGCGAGGACGCCGCGCTCGCCGCCGCCGAGGCCCGCGCGGTGCTCGCCACCCCGATTCCCGACCCGGCCCCGACGGCGGACGACGACGGCGACCCGCGCGGCGCCGACGTCACCGTCACCGGGCTGGGCGTCCGCTTCCCCGGCCGGGGGGTCCCGGCGCTCCCGCCGGTCGACCTCGCCGTCCGGCCGGGCGAGCTCGTCGCCGTCCGCGGCGCGAGCGGCTCGGGCAAGTCGACGTTGCTCGCCGTCCTCGCCGGGCTGACCGACGCGGCCGCGGAGGTGCGCGGCACGGTGGCCGGGATGCCGGCCGGCGGCGTCGCGTACGTGCCGCAGCACCCGCGCACCACCGGCGCGACCGTCGCCGACGAGCTGCGCCGGCACGCGGGTTCCGAGCCCGGCGTGGACGAGCTGGTCGGCGAGGCGTACGTCGTCGATGCGCTGGCCCGGGCCGGCGCTCTCGAGCTGGCCGGCCGGGCCTGCACCACCCTCTCCCCCGGCGAGCTGCAGCGCGTGGCGCTGGCCCGCGCGCTGGTGCGGGTCCGCCGCGGCGCCCGGCTGCTGCTGCTCGACGAGCCCACCGCGCACCTGGACGACGACGCCGCCGCCCGGGTGGCCGCGGTGCTGGCCGGGCTGCGCGGCACGGTGAGCGTCCTGCTGGTCACCCACGACCCGGCCCTGGCCGCCCTCGCCGACCGCACCGTCGACCTGCCCTCCTCGACCACCCCCGCCGTCCCCGCGAGATCGGCGGTCTCGTGGCCATCGGCGCCCGATCGCGACGAGACCGCCGATCTCGCGGCCACGGGCGCGGAGCGCGGATCGGTCGCGACCGGCACCGGGCTGCGCTGGCCGCGCCGGGCCCTGGTGCGCGCGGTCGCCGCCGGCACCGCCTCGGCCGGTGCGGGTGTCGCGCTCACCGCGGTCTCGGGCTGGCTGATCGTGCGGGCCGCCGAGATGCCGCCGGTGCTGACCCTGCTGGTCGCGATCGTCGGCGTCCGGGCCTTCGGGCTGGGCCGCGCCGGGCTGCGCTGGGTGGAGCGGATGACCGCGCACGACGCCGCGCTCCGGCTGGCCGCGGACCTGCGCGTGCGGGTCTGGCGGGCGCTGGCCGCGCAGGGCATCGCGGCCGACCGGACGCCGGGCTCGGCGCTGGCCCGCGTGGTCGGCGACGTCGGCCTGGTGCAGGACCTCTCGGTGCGCGTCGTCCCGCCGGCCCTGGTGGCCGGCACGGTGACCACCGCGACCGTCGGCGCGCTGGCGCTGGTCTCCCCCGCCGCGGCCGGCGCGGCCGCGCTCGTCCTGCTGACCACCGTCGCCCTGGTCCTCGCCGCGCACCGGCGGGTGGACGCCGGGGCCGCGCGGGCCGAGGCGGCGCTGCGGGTGGCCGCGCTGCGCGACACCACCACCGCGCTCGAGGGCGCGGCCGACCTGCGGGCGCACGGCCTGGCCGGGCGGACGGCGGCCGACCTCGCCGCGCTCGCCGCCGACCGGAGCACAGCTGACCGCGCCCGCACCCGCGCCGGCGCGCTGGGCACCGCGGTCGTCGTCCTCGGCACCGGGCTGGCCGCGGTGGCCGCCGCGGCGGCCGGGAGCGCCGCAGGGGTGACCGGCCCGGCGATCGCGGCGGTCGCGCTCGCCCCGCTGGCGCTGGCCGAGCCGCTGGCCGGGCTGGTGACCGCGCTGCAGCGGCGCGGCACGCTCGCCGACGCCCGCGACCGGCTCGACGCCGTCCTCACCGCGCCGGTGCCGGCCGACCCCGCCGACCCGCGCACCGTCCCCGCGCCGGTGCGCGCGCTGGCCACTGACGGCCTGGTCGCCGGCTGGCCCGGCGGCCCGGACGTGCTCCGCGGCCTGACCACGCACACCACCGCGGACGGCGGCTGGCTGGTCGTGCGCGGGCCCTCGGGTGCCGGCAAGTCGACGCTCCTCGCGGTGCTGCTCGCCGCCCTGCGGCCGCGGGCCGGCGCCTACACGCTGGACGACGTCGACACCGCACGGCTGACCGGGGAGGACATCCGCTCCCGGATCGCCTGGCTGCCGCAGGACGCGCACGTGTTCGCCTCGAGCATCCGCGCCAACCTGGCCCTGGCCGCGCCGCGGGGCGTGCTGGCCGGGCCGGACGGCGAGGCCCGGATGCACGCCGCCCTCGACGCCACCGGGCTCGGTGGACTGCTGGCCGCGCTGCCTGCGGGCCTGGACACCCCCGTCAGGGCGGGCGGCACCGCGCTGTCGGGCGGCGAGCGGCGCCGGCTGGCCGCGGCGCGGGCGCTGCTGGCCGACCGGGACGTCGTGCTGCTCGACGAGCCGACCGCGCACCTCGACCCGCCGACCGCCGCGGCACTCGTGCGCGACCTGCGGGCGGCGCTCGCCGGCCGGGTGGTGGTCTGCGTGACCCACGACGACGCCGTCGAGCAGCCCGGCGACACGGTCGTCCGGATCGGCGCGACCCAGGCCGCACTCGCCGGCTGATCAGGGCGGCCCCGTCCCGGGCCCCGCTGGCCTCGTCCCGGCCCCGCTGGCCCCGCCCTGAGCCTGCGAAGGGTGGGGAGGACGGGGTCCTTCTACGAAGGGTGGGGAGGACGGGGTCCTCTTCCTAAGCGGCCGCGGCGTGCGGCCGGCCGGGCGCCTCGGGCCGGGCCCGCACGACCTCGAAGCCGGGGAAGGCCGGCAGCGCGGGGTCGACGACGACCGGCACACCCGGGGACGGTCCCAGCAGGCGGCGGGCGACCACCGCAGCGCGCTCGTCGGGCGTCAGCTGGGCGAGCATGCGCGCGTGCAGCTCGGGACGGATGCGGAGCTCCCGGGGCGGGGCTGCGCCGGGGGTGACGGCGACCGCGATCAGGTCGCCGGCGATGTCCGGCCGGCCCCAGTGCGTGGGGTGGGTTCCTCTGACGATGGCCTCGGACATGGTGCCCTCCTGGGCGGTTCCCCCGCGCTCGGTGCAACGCCGCGGGGAGGTGGTTCATGCCTTGCCTAGCCCAGAGGTCCGACAGTTCCCCGCAGATACGTCGGTCGGAGGCCCCGGGGCGTCGGTGCCGTCGGGCACCCTGCCGGCATGGACGCACCCTTCACCGGTTCGGTCTTCCTCGGCATGAGCGTCGACGGGTTCATCGCCCGTCCCGACGGCGACCTCGCGTGGCTGACCGGCGGCGGGGACGCCGGCGGTGCGCCGGACGACGGCGCGGGCGGCGACTTCGGGTTCGCCGAGTTCGTCTCCGGCGTCGACGCGCTGGTCGTGGGCCGCGGCACCTACGAGGTGATCGCGCCGATGGACGAGTGGCCGTACCAGGGCAGGCCGGTGCACGTCGTGAGCACCACGCTGGAGCCCGATTCCCGCATCACCCTGCACCGCTCGTTCGACGAAGCGGTCGCCGCACTGACCGCCGCGGGGTACCGCCGTGTGTACGTCGACGGGGGTCGGACGGTGCACGACTTCCTCGCCGCCGGGCTGGTCGGGGAGCTGACCCTCTCCCGGGTACCGGTGCTCATCGGCGAGGGGCACACGCCGTTCGGGCCGCTGCCGGCCGACGTGCTGCTCGAGCACGTGCGCACGCGGACCTTCCCGGGCGGGATGGTGCAGACGACCTACCGGGTGCGCTGAGCGGTCAGGCCGCCGGGACGGCGACCGGGATCTCCGGGCCGAGCGTCGCGCCCTGCAGCAGCTGCAGGTCGTCGCCGGACCAGAAGCTCCCCGGGTCGTAGGCGTTGCGCGGCCGGCGGCCGTCGAGCAGGCCCATCGCGGTGTAGGTCGTGGCCACCAGCTCCGCGCAGTACACGGTCTCCGCTGACGTCCCCCGCCGCAGCCGCCCGGTCAGCCAGCTGCGCGCCAGCCCCGGGGTGGTCGGGAAGGGCCGGCCGTCGAGGCGGGCGACGGTGCGCAGGACGGCGTCCTCCATCTCCCGCGTCACGCCGCCGTCGTCGGCCGGGCCGACCAGCTGGCGCAGCCAGGCGCGCTGCCCGTAGCGCTGCCGCCAGGTGCGGACGGCGTCGGCGAGGTCGTGCAGCTGGACGCCGCGCTGGTGCTGCCCGGTCCACACGTCGGGCAGCGAGCGGCCGAGCTCGGCGTGCCAGAGCAGCGGCGGCAGGTCCTCCAGGACGACGGCCATGCCGACGTGGTTGACCGGCGCGTTGGTGAGCGTCCGGATCGCCCGGTCGGCCACCGAGCCGCCGCGGAAGACCCACACGTCGCCGGTGCGGGTGAGGTCGACCGCCTCGTCCAGGCTCAGCTCGGGCACGGCGATACGTTAGGGCCGTGCGCCTGTGGAAGCTGCTCGGCCTGGCCGGTCTCGCCGGCGTCGCGGCGACCGGGGTGGTGCTGGCCCGAGGCGAGCGGCAGCGCCGGGCGCACACCCCCCAGGAGATCCGCGCCCGGCTGCGCGAGCGGCACGCCGCGCTGGCCGACGTCCCCGAGCCGGTGACGGCCGCGGAGCTGGTCTCCGGGCGCGGGCACCGCCTCGCCCGGGTGCTCCGCCGCCGCTGACGGTCAGGCCGGCGGTGCCGGCAGGACGACGACGCCGTCCCGGTCGGCGGCGAGCCAGTCCCCCTCGCGGAACACCACGCCGGCGAAGACGACCGGCAGCCCGGCCTGACCCGAGTGCAGGCCCTTCACGCTGCGCCGCGGGTGGGTCGCCAGCGCCCGCACCCCGATCGGCTGGGCGTCGATCTCGTCGGCGTCGCGCACCGCGCCGTTGACCACCACGCCGGCCCAGCCGTTCTGCGCGGCGAGGACGGCGAGGTTGCCGCCGAACAGCGCGCAGCGCAGCGAGCCACCGCCGTCGACGACGAGCACCCGCCCCTCCCCCGGCTGCTCGACCGCCGCCCGGACCAGGGCGTTGTCCTCGAAGACCTTGAGCGTGGTGATCGGCCCGCTGAACGCCGGCCGGCCGCCGAAGGCCTGCAGCACCGGATCGCACACCTGCGCCTCCGGGTGGGCGTCGGAGAGGTCGGTCGTGGCGTGCACTGGCTCGTCGGTCATGTTCCGGAGGTTATAACCTGGACGCGTCGGGATGCAGCTCAAGCAGGTGCGCGCAGATCAGAGCGGTGATGAGATTGTGAGCATGGTCGAGGACGGCGTCGCCACCAAGAGCGAGCTGGCCTACGCGCGGGTGCGGGAGATGGTCCTGACCGGCGAGCTCGAGCCGGGCTCGGTGCTGAACCAGGCCACCCTCGCCCGGCAGATCGGCATCAGCACCACCCCATTGCGAGAGGCGCTGCGACGGCTGGCCCAGCAGGGGCTCGTGGAGCTCGGCGCGCACCGCGACGCCCGGATCGCCCCGCTGGACGCCACCGAGGCGCGCGACCTGGTGGAGCTGCGGCAGGACCTCGACCCGCTCGCCGCCGGCCTGGCCGCGCACCGCCGTACCGCCGCCGACCTCGCGGAGATCTCCGAGGGCCTCGACCGGCTCGAGTCGTTGCCGGACGACCCGTCGCCCGCGCAGCTCGCCGGGCACCGCCGGTTCCACGCGGCCCTCTACCGCGCGTCGCACAACGCGCTGCTGGTCGAGACCCTCGACGGCCTGTGGGACAAGACCGACCGCTACCGGCGGCACGCGCTGCGGGCCGGGCGCAGCGACGAGGAGCGTGCGCAGCGGGCCGAGGAACACCGGCTGCTGTTCGAGGCGGTGCAGGACCGCGACGCGGCGGCGGCCACCGACCTCATGCGCCGCCACGTCGAGACCAGCCTGGCCGCCCGGGCCGCCGGGCGCCTCGCCGCCGGACACCCCGCCGCCGGCGACCGGCCCTCCGCGTGAGCGCAGGGCTCCCCGGGGGACGGCGGCTGTTCGGACTGCTCCTCGTGCACTCGGCGCTCACCCAGGTGGTCACCTTCGTGCTGCGCCCGACGACGGCCTACCGCGCGATCGAGCTCGACGTGCCGACCGCCTGGCTCGGCGCGCTGACCGCCTCGTTCGCCGTCGTCCCGCTGCTGCTCGCCGTCCCCTCGGGACAGGCCACCGACCGGTTCGGCGAGCGGCGGGTGATGCTGGCCGGGGCGGTGCTGCTGCTGGCCTCGGCGGTCGTCCTCGCCAGCGGGCGCGGCGGCGCGGTCGGCCTGGTGGTCGGCAGCGTGGTGCTCGGCACCGGCCACCTGCTCTCGGTCGTGGCCCAGCAGGCAGCCGTGGCCGACACCGCCGGGCCGGGGCGCTTCGACACGGCGTTCGGCCACTACACCTTCGCCGCCTCGCTGGGGCAGGCGCTCGGCCCCGCGCTCATCACCGTGGCCGGCGGCGAGGGCGCCCTCCCTGACACCCGCCCGATCTTCCTCGTGGCCGCGGGGATCGCCGTCCTGCTGCTGGCGTGCACCGCCGTCCTGCGGTTCCCGGCCCGCGAGCACCCCGGCGGCGCCGCCGAGACCGGCGGCATGGGCACGCTGCTGCGCCTGCCCGGCCTCGTGCGGGCGCTGACGGTGAGCTGCGTCGTGCTCGCCGCCGTCGACATCACGCTGGTCTACCTGCCCGCCCTCGGCGCCGACCGCGGGCTGGCCGCTGGCACCGTCGGCCTGCTGCTGACGCTGCGCGCCGCGGCGTCGATGACCTCCCGCTTCTTCCTCGGCCGGCTGGTGCGAGCGACCGGGCGGCGCCGGCTGATGCTGGCCAGCGTCGCGCTGTCGGCGGTCACGATGGCGGCGGTCGCCGTGCCCATGCCCGTCGCCGGGACCGCGGTGCTGGTCGTCCTGCTCGGCCTCGGGCTCGGCGTGGGGCAGCCGCTGACGATGTCGTGGCTGGCCGAGATGGCCCCCGCCGGGCTGCGCGGCCGGGCGATGTCGCTGCGGCTGACCGGCAACCGGCTGGGCCAGGTGCTCATCCCCAGCGCCGTCGGGCTGCTGGCCGCCGGCGTCGGCTCGGCCGGCGTGCTGTGGGCGACGGCCGGGGCGCTGGCCCTCGCCGGGGCCGCCGCCCGCCGGCTGCACGTGGACGGCGGCTGACCCTCACCCCTCGATCCGGGCCACGACCGCGTCGGTGAACTCGTCGGTGGAGGCCGTGCCCCCGAGGTCCCGGGTGCTCACGCCGTCGCGCACGGCCGCCCGGACGCCGTCGTCCACCCGCACCGCGGCGTCGCCGAGGCGCGGGTCGCCGTGCCGGGTGCCGAGCCAGTCGAGCAGCATCCCGGCCGACAGCACCATCGCGACGGGGTTGGCCAGCCCCTTCCCCGCGATGTCCGGCGCCGAGCCGTGCGCGGCCTGCGCCATGGCCCGGTCGTCGGAGGCGTTGAGCGACGGGGCGGTGCCCAGCGAGCCGGCCAGCTCGCCGGTCAGGTCGGAGAGGATGTCGCCGAACATGTTCTCGGCGACGACGACGTCGAAGTCGGCGGCCCGGCGCAGCAGGTGCACGGTCATCGCGTCGATGTGGACGTCGTCCACGACCACGTCGGGGTACTCCTCCGCCACTGCCAGGCAGACGCGCTTGAACAGCCCGGAGCTCAACTGCAGCACGTTGGCCTTGTGCACGATCGTGAGCCTGTTCCGCCGCCGCCGGGCCAGCTCGAACGCGGCCCGGGCGATCCGCTCGACGGCGCGGCGGGTGAACACGCCCATCGCGACGGCGACGTCGGGGGTGGGCATCCACTCGCCGGTGCCGGCGAAGGTGTTGCGGTCGGCGTAGAAGCCCTCGGTGTTCTCCCGGACGACGACCAGGTCGGTGTCCGGGGCGATCGCACGCCCGCCCTCGAAGGCGCGCGCCGGCCGCACGTTGGCGTACAGGTCGAAGTGCTTGCGCAGGGTGCCGCTGGGGTTCAGCTGCGACCGGAACGGCTCGGGATAGGCGGCGCTGTCGTGCGGGCCGAGCAGCCAGCCGTCGAGACCGGCCAGCGCCTCCAGCGTGCTTCCGGGGATGGCGCTGCCGTGCGTGTCGATGGCAGCGGCGCCCAGCGGCAGCTCCCGCCACTCGACCGGTGCGGCACCGGCGGCGGCCAGTGCGGCGTCGACGACGCGGACGGCGGCGGGCACGATCTCCGGCCCGATCCCGTCGCCCAGGAGGACCCCCAGCCTCAGCCCGGCGGTCACGGACGCCCCGCGGCGGTCGCGCCCCGGTCGGCGTCGGAGAGGTGCTCGACCGTCTCGCCGGTGGCGGTGGTGGTGCGGGTGACGTCGCGGCCGCCGTAGACCCAGTAGATGGTCATCGTCCCCTCGCCGCGGTTGCGGAAGCAGTGCGGCACCCCGGCCGGCACCCAGGTGGCCTGGCCGGCGACCAGGTCGAACTCGTCGTCGCCGATCACCGCGGTGGCCTCGCCCTCGAACACCAGCACCGTCTCCTCGACGTTGTGCGAGTGCAGCGGGATACCGGTGCCGGGCGAGAACACGGTCATCCCCGTGGTGACCCGGTTGGTCGCGCAGTTCCACGTGCCGACGAAGGGGACGGTGGCGACGCCGTTGCCGCGGTCGAAGCGCTCGATCTCCTCGGGTCGCAGCACCATCGACGGCGGCGCGGGCCGGGTGCTCACGCGGACTCCTCGGAGGCGTGGGTGACGAGCAGCTCGCCCGGGGTGTTGACCTGCCCGGCGAGCACCTGCTCGGCGATCGCGCGCCACCGCGCGAAGTGCGGGGACGCCTTGTGGGCGGCGAACGCCTCGGCGTCGGTGTAGAGCTCGTAGAGGACGAAGCGATCCGGGTCGTCGGCGACGGAGCAGACGTCGAACCGCAGACACCCGGGCTCGTCGCGGACGGACGCCTCCGCGTTGGCGGACATGCCGGCCAGGAACTGCTCCCGCCGGCCCGGCCGCACCTCCATCTGGACCACCAGGCTGAACACGTCGTCCTCGCTTCCGTCGGCGCTGTATGCCAAGCTGTATACAAGCACGGCCCGAAGGAGGCAAGCATGACCGAGGACCGGTTGGCGCCGGACGCGCTGCGGCGGTTCGGCAGCCAGGTGCTCAGGGCGGTGGGGGTGCCGGCTCCGGACGCCGCGCTCGTGGCCGAGAGCCTCGTGCAGGCCGACCTGTGGGGGCACGGCTCCCACGGCCTCCTGCGGCTGCCCTGGTACGCGGCCCGGCTGCGGTCGGGCGCCGTGCAGGCGGTCACCGAGCCGGTGGTGCTCTCCGACACCGGTCCGCTCGTGCTGCTCGACGGGCGGGACGGCGTGGGCCAGGTGCTCGCCGACCGGGCCCGCGTCCTGGCCACCGAGCGGGCGCGGCAGCACGGCGTCGGGGTGGTCGGCGTCCGGAACTCCAACCACTTCGGCACGGCGATGTGGTTCACCCGCCGCGCCGCGCGCGACGGCTACGTCGCCGTCCTCACGACGAACGCCAGCCCGGCGATGGCGCCGTGGGGCGGGCGCGAGAAGCGCATCGGCACCAACCCGTGGTCGATCGCCGCGCCCGGTCCCGACGGGCGGGTGCTCGCCCTCGACATCGCGAACACCGCGGTCGCCCGGGGCAAGATCCACCTGGCGCAGAGCCGGGGCGAGCCGATCCCGGGGTCCTGGGCGCTGACCGCGGACGGCCGGCCGACGACCGACCCGGCGGAGGGGCTGCTCGGCGTGGTCCTGCCGATGGCCGGGCACAAGGGGTACGCGATCGCCTTCATGATGGACGTGCTGTCCGGTGCGCTGACCGGCAGCGCCGTCGGGACCGGCGTCCACGGGCCGTACGAGCCGGAGGCCCGCAGCGGCTGCGGCCACCTGTTCCTCGTCCTGGACCCGGAGGCCTTCGGCGACCGCGCGGGGTACGAGGCCCGCGTGCGGCAGCTGGTCGAGGAGGTGACGTCGGTGCCGCTGGCCCAGGACGCCGACGAGGTCCTCACCCCGGGCGAGGTCGAGGACCGCGCCGAGGCCGCCAGCCTGGCCGCCGGGGGCGTCGTCCTCGCCCGGGGCGCGCTGGCCGAGCTGCAGCGGCTGGCGACCGAGACCGGCGTGCCCTTCCCCGGTGGGGTGCGGGCGTGACGGCCGACCCGCAGCCCGAGGAGGCCAGCAAGGCCGACCTGGTCCACCGGCGGCTGCGGGAGGAGATCGAGCTCGGCGAGCTGGCACCGGGGACGCCGCTGTCGGAGCTCTCCCTCGTCGCGCGCACCGGGGCCTCGCGGACGCCGGTGCGCGAGGCGCTGCGCCGGCTGGCCGCGGAGGGGCTGGTCGACCTCGTGCCCCGGCAGGGCGCGCGGGTCTCCCGGGTGTCGGCCCGCAGCATCCGCGACCTCTTCGAGTTCCGCGCGCTGCTGGAACCGGCCGCCGTCCGGCAGGCCACCGAGGCCGCCGCCACCGACCCCGAGCTGCACCGCGCGTTCGCCGCCATGCGGGAGGCGTTCGCGAGCACCCTCCGGCACGCCCCGTCGACGGCGCGGTCCCGCGTGTTCTACGAGCTGGCCGACCGGTTCGACTGGGCGGTGATCGGGGCGACCCGCAACGAGCACCTGCGGCGCACCATCGCCGAGCTGCGGCCGCACACCGCCCGGCTGCGCAACCTCTCCCACCTGGACCCGCGGCGGGTCGAGGTCTCCGTGGGCGAGCACCTGGCGATCTGCGACGCGCTGCTCGCCGGCGACGCCGAGGGCGCGGCGACCGCCCTCGCCGAGCACCTGGCGCGGAGCCTGGAGACGATCTTCCGCAACCTGGCCACCGGCCCCGGCGAGGGCGTCGACCTGCTCGGCTGAACCGGCGCTCGCTCGGTGAGGTACTGGAACGGCCACCCTTCAGGGGCCCGCCGGCCCCGTCCCGGATCCCACCCCGAGCCTGCGAGGGGTGGGCAGGACGGGGTCCTTCTACGAGGCGTGGGGGGAAGGGTGGTCCTTCTTCAGTAGGTGGCCTTGACCGCCAGCACGGGGCAGTGCGCGTCGAGCAGGATCCGCTGTGCCTGGCTGCCGGTGATCAGCTTCCCGGTGGGCGTGCGGCGGCGCATGCCGATGACGATGAGGCTGGCCTTGACCCGGTCGGCGGCGTCCACGACCTCGTCCGAGGCGTCGTGCCCGGCCACCCGCTGGTCGATCTCGTAGACCACTCCGGCGCCGTCGAGCTTGGCCCGCACCTGGTCCAGCGCCCGCTCCGAGGCGAACCGGGGGTCGGCCAGGACGTCGCCGCGCGAGCTGTTGACGACGTGCAGCGGCTGGTCGCGCAGCCGGGCCTCGACGATGGCGGCGTCGAGGGCGGCCTCGCCCTCGGGGGTGGGGACGTAGCCCACGACGATGGTCATGGCCGGAGCGTAGGCGGCGGCGCGGACCGGTCCGCTCTTGTGCCCGTAGCGGTCGTTGCGGTCGTTGCGGCCCCGCCGCTCACCCGGGACGCTGCGGCGACCGCAGGGTGAACCGCCGCTCCGGCCGCCCGGCGGTGCCGTAGCGCTGCCGGACGTCGGCCTCCTCCTGCGCGACCAGCTGTTCCAGGTAGCGGCGCGCGCTCACCCGCGCCAGCCCGGTCCGCTCGCTGCACTGGGTCGCCGACAGGCCGTCCGGCCCGGCCAGCTGCAACGCCTCCCGCACCAGCTCCAGCGTCTCCGGCGCGATGCCCTTGGGCGTGGTGGGCGCGGACCGGCCCCCGCCGCGCGCGCCGGCGAACACCCGGTCGACGTCGGCCTGCCGCGCCTGGTCCAGCGCGGCCAGCTCCGCCCGCACCCCGGCGTACTCGCGCAGCCTGCTCTCGAAGGTCCGCCGGTCGAACGGCTTCACCAGGTAGTGCAGGACACCGCCGTGCAGCGCGCTGCGGATGCTGTCGACGTCCCGGGCGGCGCTGATGACGACGACGTCGACCGCGACGCCCTCCGCCCGCAGCCGGCGCAGCACCTCCAGGCCGGTCATGTCCGGCAGGTAGACGTCGAGCAGCACCAGGTCCGGCCGCAGCCGCCGCACGGCCGCGAGCGCGTCGGACCCGGTGGACGCCGACCCCACGACCTCGAAGCCGTCCAGGGCCGCCACGAACCCGGCGTGCACCTTGGCGACCATGAAGTCGTCGTCGACGATGAGCGTCCGGATCACGCGTCCACCAGCGCCGGGCCGACCGGGATCCGGGCGGTGAAGACCGAGCCGCCGGCCGAGCTCGCCGTCACCTCGCCGCCCCGCCGGGTGCAGACGAGGTGCACCAGCGACAGCCCGATGCCCCGCCCACCGGGGACCGCTGCGTCATCGGTGGAGTGGCCCTTGGTCGACACCCCGCGGCGGAAGACCTCGGCCTCCATGCCCGGGGGGACGCCGGGGCCGGAGTCGCGGACCACGACGTCGACCTCGTCGTCCACCAGGCCCAGGCCCACCTCGACCCAGCGCTCGACGGCGCCCGAGGCGGCGTCCAGGGCGTTGTCGACCAGGTTGCCGACGACGGTGGCGACGTCGGTGCTCAGCTCGGGGCTCAGCACCGGCAGCGCGGAGTCCGGCGCGACCCGCAGGTCGACGCCGAGCTCGGCGGCCTGGCTGGCCTTGGCGATGAGCAGCGCGGCCAGCGCCGGGTCCCGGACGGCGTCGGTGACGGCGGCGCCGAACTCGGAGCGGCTGGAGCTGACCCGGTGCACGAAGCGGACCGCCTCCTCGGCCTCCCCCAGCTCGATGAGGCCGGCGATGGTGTGCAGCCGGTTGTCGAACTCGTGCGCCTGCGCGCGCAGGGTGTCGGTGACGTGCCGGGTCAGCTCCAGCTCGTGACGGAGCTCGAGCAGCTCGGTGCGGTCGCGCAGCGTGGCCACCGACCCCAGCGGCCGGCCGCGGCTGGTCAGGGGCAGCCGGTTGACCACCAGCACCCGCCCGGCGCTGCCCACGGCCCGGTCCCGCTCCACCCCGGTGGACAGCAGCGCCGCGCGGACCTCCTCGGCGACCCCGAGGTCCTCGAGCGTGCGGCCGAGGGCGGCGCCGGGGATGCGCAGCAGCCGGATCGCCTCGTCGTTGACCAGCGTCACCCGGCCGCGCAGGTCCAGGCCGACGACGCCCTCGCGGATGCCGTGCAGCATGGCGTCGCGGTGCTCGACCAGCCCGGCGATCTCGGCCGGCTCCAGCCCGAGCGTCTGCCGCTTCACCCGCCGGGCCACCAGCAGCGACCCGCCGATGCCCAGCGCGCTGGCCAGCCCCAGGTAGGTGAGCAGGTTGGGGGCCGCCGCCGCGAGGCCCCCGAGGACGCTCGGGTAGGGCCGCAGCACCGACACGAACCCCAGCACCTCGTCGCCCCGAGGGGAGTAGACCGGCGCCATGGCGACCGCGGCGTGCCCGTCCTCGACCTCGGCGTCCCCCACCCAGGACCGCCCTTCCAGTACCCGGCTGGCCCCGATGTCGAGCGGCTCGCCCAGCAGCCCGGGGTAGGCGCTGGCGAGGACGGTCCGGTCGGCCAGGGCGACGACGACGTCCTCGGAGCCGGAGTTGCTCCGGCTGATCTCCGCCGCGACCCGGATGTAGTCGAGCAGCCCGACGGCCATGGCCTCCCGGGTCGTCCGCGGGTTGGCCAGCGTCTCGGCGACCTCCAGGGCCCGGCGGCCCTCGACCTCCTCGGCGCGCAGCGTCGACTGGGCGACGGTGACAGCCGCGACGCCAACGAGGACGACGCAGACGATGACCACCTGCAGCGCGAGCAGCTGGCCGGCGAGCGACAGCCGCCGGGTCACGGGCCCTCCTCGCTGGCGCTCGTCGGCCCCGTGCCCCGGGGTGCTGTGCCCATGCGTGACCTCGCGAGCTCGGTCACGGACCCTCCTCGCTGGCGCTCGTCGGCCCCGTGCCCCGGGGTGCTGTGCCCATGCGTGACCTCGCGAGCTCGGTCACGGACCCTCCTCGCTGGCGCTCGTCGGCCCCGTGCCCCGGGGTGCTGTGCCCATGCGTGACCTCGCGAGCTCGGTCACGGACCCTCCTCGCTGGCGCTCGTCGGCCCCGTGCCCCGGGGTGCTGTGCCCATGCGTGACCTCGCGAGCTCGGTCACGGGTACTCCTGACAGGTCGGGGACGCGGCACGCCATCGGACCCGGGCCCGGCCGCCCGGTGCAACACGACGCCGTGCACACAACGACCACAACGTCCGATGCGCACGCAAGCGTGACACGCGCCACGCCCGTTGCGACGGTCCCTGCGAGCGGCGGACGTCCGCCGGACACACAGGAGGAACCCATGCGCAACGCTTCCCTGCGGAAGCTCACGGCCGGCACGGTCGCAGCCGGTCTGCTGCTGACCGGCTGCGGCACCACCGCGGAGGGCGGCGCCGCCTCCGGCGGCGGCACCGAGGAGGGGCCGGTCACCGGCCTGCGGGTCATGGTCCCGAACTCGCCCGGCAGCGGCTACGACACCACCGCCCGCGCCTGGGCCCAGGTGGCCGAGGAGGAGGGGCTGGCCGAGACGATCGAGGTGTTCAACCTCGAGGGTGCCGGCGGCACCGTCGGCCTGCAGCGCCTGGTCAACGAGACCGGCAACGCCGACATGCTCATGCAGATGGGCCTGGGCGTGGTGGGCGCGCAGTACAGCAACCAGTCCGAGGCCACCCTCGAGCAGACCACCCCGATCGCGCGGCTGATCGAGGAAGCCGAGGCGATCGTCGTCCCGGCGGACTCGCCGTTCCAGACCATCGACGACCTGGTCGCCGCGTGGCAGGCCGACCCGGGCAACACCCCGGTCGGCGGCGCGTCCAACCCGGGTGGCCCCGACCACCTGACCCCGATGCTGCTGGCGCAGGAGGTCGGCGTGACGCCGTCCTCGGTCAACTACGTCGCCTACGACGGCGGCGGCGAGCTGCTCGCCGGCATCCTCGGCGGCGACGTGGCCTTCGCCGCGACCGGCGTCGGCGAGGTCACCGAGCCGGCCGCCTCCGGTGACGTCCGCATCCTCGCGGTCACCAGCGAGCAGCCGGTCGAGGGCGTCGACGCGCCGACCCTCACCGAGGAGGGCGTGGACCTGACCTTCACCAACTGGCGCGGCGTGGTGGCGGCCCCGGACATCTCCGAGGAGGAGGTCCAGCGGCACGTCGACCTGATCACCCAGATCCACGACAGCGAGGCCTGGCAGCAGGTCCTCGAGGACCAGGGCTGGACCGACTCCTTCCTCACCGGCGACGAGTTCGGCACCTTCCTCGACGAGGAGAGCCAGCGGGTGCAGGGCGTGCTGAGCGAGCTGGGCCTGACGTGAGCAGTGCCTCCTCGGGAGGCACGACCCGGGAGCAGGGCCGCTCCGAGCTCGGTGTGGCCCTGTTCCTGGGGGCGCTCGGCGTCCTCGTCGTCGTCTCCGCGCTGCTGCTGCCGGAGAGCCGGATCGCCCGCGGTCCGGTCGGCCCGGCTGCCGTCCCCGTGGTGGTGGGTGGCCTGCTCGTCGTCACGTCGGTGTTCCTGGCCGTCGACGTCTGGCGGGGTGGCCGGGGTGAGCCCGAGGGCGGCGAGGACATCGAACTCACGGGGCGCAGCGACTGGCGCACCGTCGCGATGCTCGCCGCGGCCTTCCTGGCCAACGCCCTGCTGATCGAGCCGCTGGGCTGGGTCATCTCGGGCGCGGTCCTGTTCTGGGGCAGCGCCTTCGCGCTCGGCAGCCGGCACTACGTGCGCGACGCGGTGATCGCGGTCGCGCTGTCCATGGGCAGCTTCTACCTGTTCGCCCTCGGGCTGGGCATCGTCCTGCCCCCGGGCATCCTGAGGGGGATCCTCTGATGGACGCGTTCGTCGAGCTCGGGAGCGGCTTCGCCACCGCCCTGACGCCGACCAACCTGGCCTTCGCGCTGCTGGGCGTGCTGCTGGGCACCGCCATCGGCGTCCTGCCCGGCATCGGCCCGGCGATGACCGTCGCGCTGCTGCTGCCGCTCACCCGTGGCCTGGACGTCACCACCGCACTGATCATGTTCGCCGGCATCTACTACGGCGGCATGTACGGCGGGTCGACGACGTCGATCCTGCTCAACACCCCCGGTGAGAGCGCCTCGGTCGTCACCGCGATCGAGGGCAACAGGATGGCCCGCACCGGCCGGGCCGCCCAGGCCCTGGCGACCGCGGCGATCGGCTCGTTCGTCGCCGGCACGATCGCCACCCTGCTGCTGGCCCTCGTCGCCCCGACGGTCGCCCGGCTGGCCGTGCAGATCTCCCCTGCGGACATGTTCGCCGTCATGCTGCTGGCCTTCATCGCGGTGACGTCGGTGCTCGGCAGCTCCCGGGTGCGCGGCCTGGCCTCCCTCGGCCTGGGCCTGGCCATCGGTCTCATCGGCATCGACGCCACCTCGGGCCAGCAGCGGCTCACGTTCGGCGTCCCCGAGCTCGCCGAGGGCATCGACGTCGTCGTCGTGGCGGTCGGCCTGTTCGCCGTCGGTGAGGCGCTGTGGACGGCGGCCCACCTGCGCCGCCGCCCGGTCGAGGTCATCCCGGTCGGCAACCCGCGGATGAGCCGGTCGGACTGGAGCCGGTCGTGGAAGCCCTGGCTGCGCGGCACCGCCATCGGGTTCCCGTTCGGCGCCGTCCCCGCCGGTGGCGCCGAGGTGCCGACGTTCCTGTCCTACGTCACCGAGAAGCGGCTGTCCGAGCACCCCGAGGAGTTCGGCAAGGGCGCCATCGAGGGCGTCGCCGGACCGGAGGCCACCAACAACGCCTCGGCGGCCGGCGGCCTGGTGCCGCTGCTCACCCTCGGCATCCCGACCACCGCGACCGCGGCGATCATGCTGTCGGCGATCGAGAGCTACGGCATCCAGCCGGGACCCCGGCTGTTCGCCGCCGAGCCGGAGCTGGTGTGGGGCCTCATCGCCAGCCTCTTCATCGGCAACGCGGCGCTGCTGCTGCTGAACCTGCCGCTCGCGCCGGTGTGGGCCCGGCTGCTGCGGATCCCGCGCACGTACCTGTACGCGGGCATCCTCTTCTTCGCCAGCCTCGGGGCCTACGCGGCCAACGCCAACGTGTTCGATCTGTTCCTGCTGCTGGTCATCGGCGCCCTGGGCTTCATGATGCGGCGCTACGGCCTGCCGCTGCTGCCGGCCATCATCGGGGTCATCCTCGGCCCGTTCGCCGAGGAGCAGCTCCGGACGGCGCTGCAGATCAGCAACGGCGACCTCGGCGGGCTCGTCGACCCGGTGGCGGTCGTCGCCTACGTCATCGTGGCGCTCATCCTGCTGTTCCCGCTGGTCCGTCGGCTGCTGCCGACGAAGGCGCACGTGCCGGTGCTCGACGAGGCGGTGCACGAGATCGAGGAGGCGCACCACCACCACGGGACGACCGAGGCCGTGTCGGTCGAGACCCGCGCGAGGAGGGGCTCCGAGGAGTCGGACGACTCCGACGGGTACTGACGACGACGTCCGAGGGGGCAGGGCGCCGGTGGCTCCCTGCCCCCTCCGTCGTCCCTGCGCTGACCGGAGGCGACCGGTCCCGGGACGGAGGGCGACCGCCACACCCGGGCGCCGCCCGCGTCCTTCCCCGGACCGGCGGCGGGGTCGACACTGCTCGCGCCCGCCGGCGTCGCCGGGTGTCGTACTGGGTCGTCCGCCCGGTGACGCCGACGCGGTCCGTGTCCCCACGGGGGAACCGACTGCGAGAGGCAGGCCCTGTCCGAGCACCCCAACGTCGCCCGCCTGCGCGAGGCCTACACCGCGTTCGGCAAGGGTGACCTCGCCGCACTGACCCGGTTGTGGGCCCAGGACATCCGCTGGCACGTGCCGGGCACGACCGACCTGGCCGGCACGTACGAGGGGCACGAGGGGGTGCTGGGCTTCCTGGGCGCGGCGATGGACCGCTCCGAGGGCAGCCTCCGGGTCGAGCCGGTCGCCCTCTTCGCCGACGACACGCACGGCGTGGCCCTCGTCGCCCTCACCGGCCACCGCGGGAACCGGCACCTGGACACGATGAACGCCCACATCTCCCGGTTTCGCGAGGGCTGAGTGGTGAAGTTCTGGGAGGCGCCGACCGAGCCCCAGGTTATGGACGCGTTCTGGGGCTGATCGTCAGCCGGCGCCGGCGGGCAGCGCCGGGCCCTCGTCCTTGAGCACCACGCCCGAGGCACCGAGCTCGCGGGCCGCGCCGAGCAGCGCGGCCACGGTGTCGGCGGCCTGTGCGTAGGACAGCCCGTGCGGCGGGCGGACGTTGGAGACGCAGTTGCGCTCGGAGTCCGCCCGCCCCGGCCGCGGGTCCCAGGTCAGGTAGACGCCGAGCGAGTCGGCCGACGACAGCCCCGGCCGCTCGCCGATCAGCACCACGACCGCGCGGGCACCCAGGGCCGCGCCGACGGCGTCGCCCAGCGCCACGCGGGCCTGGATGGCGACGACCAGGGGCGCCACCGACCAGCCGGGCAGCCGCTCCAGCAGCGCCGTCACCAGGTCGGCGGCGTGCTCGTGCACCGCGCGCGGGGAGAGCCCGTCGGCGATGACGACCGCCAGGTCGGCGTCCGTGCGAGGCAGCGACGTGCCCTGCGCGAGCTGCCGGCCCAGGTCGGGCCGCTGCAGGTAGGTGGCGCGGTCGGGCGCGGCCGAGTGCACCTCGATCAGCTCGCCGAGCGCCGTCCGCAGCCGGTCGACGTCCAGCGGCTGGTGCACCGCGTCGCGGGCGGCGGCGTGCGCCGCGCGGAACTCCAGCTCCCGCGCGGTGGGCAGCGCGTCACCGGCCCGGCCCAGCGCGACCCGTGCCCGGGTCGCCGACCGCAGCACCGCCCACGGGTCACCGCCTCCCGCGCGCGAGAGCCGGTCGGTCGCGTCCACCACGTCGCCTTCCGCGCGCGGAAGGCGGTCCGGGCCGGTCATGCCGAGGCCGCCGCGAGGAGGGCCCGGGCGGCGGGCGCGTCGGCGGTCAGCTCGCGCACCCGGCCGGCGTCGTCGAGCAGGTCCATGCGGGCCAGCCACGCCTCGAACTCCGGCGCCGGCCGCAGCCCGAGCACCGAGCGGGTGGTGAGGACGTCGGAGAAGGCCAACGACTGGTAGTGCAGCATCACGTCGTCCATCCCGGGGACGGCGATGAGGAACGTGCACCCCGCCGCGCCGAGCAGCAGCATCAACGAGTCCATGTCGTCCTCGTCGACCTCGGCGTGGTTGGTGTAGCAGACGTCCACGCCCATGGGCAGGCCGAGCAGCTTGCCGCAGAAGTGGTCCTCGAGCCCGGCGCGCAGCACCTGCTTGCCGTCGTAGAGGTACTCCGGGCCGATGAACCCGACGACGGTGTTGACGATGAGCGGCTCGAAGTGCCGGGCGACGGCGTACGCGCGGGCCTCCAGGGTCTGCTGGTCGACCGGCCGGCCGCCGATGCCGCGGTGCGCGTCGGCCGACAGCGCCGAGCCCTGTCCGGTCTCGAAGTAGGTGACGTTCGAGCCGACCGTCCCGCGACCCAGCGCGAGCGCCCCGGCGCGGGCCTCGGCGAGCAGGTCGAGGGTGACGCCGAAGCCGCGGTTGGCCGGCTGGGTGCCGGCGACCGACTGGAACACCAGGTCGACCGGTGCCCCCTGCTCGAGCGCCCGCAGCGTGGTGGTCACGTGCGCCAGCACGCAGGACTGGGTCGGGATGCCGTAGCGGCCGATCACCTCGTCGACCAGCTCCAGCAGCGCCACCGTGCGGGCCGGTGAGTCGGTGGCCGGGTTGATGCCGATGACCGCGTCCCCGCAGCCCTGCAGCAGCCCGTCGACGATGGACGCCGTCACGCCCAGCGGGTCGTCGGTCGGGTGGTTGGGCTGCAACCGCGAGGCCAGCCGGCCGGGCAGGCCGAGGGTGCTGCGCAGCCCGGTGACCACCCGGGTGCGCCGGCCGACGGCGACCAGGTCGGCGTTGCGCATCAGCTTCGACGTGGCCGCGACCATCTCCGGGGTCAGCCCGGGGGCCAGGTCGCTGATCGACGCCTCGTCGCCCGCGGCGGCCCAGGCCAGCAGCCGGTCGCGGAACTCCCCCACCGTGAGCGACGCGACCGGCGCGAAGGCGACCGCGTCGTGGGTGTCGAGCACCAGCCGGGTGACGTCGTCCTCGTCGTAGCCGACCACCTGCTCGTCGAGGAACGTGGCCAGCGGCAGGTCGGCGAGCACGGTCTGCGCGGCGACCCGCTCGGCGGCCGACTCCGCGGCGCAGCCGGCGAGGACGTCGCCGGAGCGGGCCGGCGTCGCCTTCGCCAACAGCTCGACCAGCGTCGGGAACTCGTAGGTGTGCCCCCCGACCGTGCCCACCCGTCTCACCGGACGTCCTCCTCCGCGTCGGCCAGCAGCTCGAACTCCTCCTCCGGCGCCGAGGCCACCAGGTGGTGGCGGCTGTAGAGGGCGAAGTAGGCGAGGAACGCCGCGTAGGCGGCGAGGGTCCAGAGCGCGGCGGTCACGTCGACCAGGAAGGTGGCCACGACCGCGGCGGCGGCGAGCGCCAGTGCGACGCCGGTGGTCGCCGTCCCGCCCGGGGTCCGGTACGGGCGCGGCAGGTCCGGCTCGCGGCGGCGCAGCACGATGTGGCTGACCATCATGAGCACGTAGGACACCGTCGCCCCGAAGACGGCCATGTTGAGCAGCATCGCGCCCTGGCCGGTCAGCGACAGCACGAAGCCGATGGCCCCGGGCACCAGCAGGGCCAGCACCGGCGCCTTGCGGGAGTTGGTCACCGACAGCGCCCGCGGCAGGTAGCCGGCGCGGGAGAGCGCGAAGGTCTGCCGCGAGTACGCGTAGATGATCGAGAAGAAGCTGGCCACCAGCCCGAACAGGCCGGCGTAGTTGACGACGGTGGTCAACGCCCCGGGGGCGCCGGCGCCGGCCAGCGCGTCGACCGGCGGGTTGCCCGACCCCGCGATCGCCGCCGACCCGGCGGCGCCCGGGGTGAACACCAGCATGAGGACGGCGAGGACGACGAGCACGCCCATCGCCGCGACGATCCCCCGCGGCATGGACCGGGCCGGGTCCCGGGCCTCCTCGGCGGCCAGCGGCACGCTCTCGACCGCGAGGAAGAACCAGATGGCGAAGGGGAACGCCGCCCAGATGCCGATCAGGCCGTACGGCAGGAACGCCGAGGCGCCGACGGCGTCGGTGGGCGCGATGTCGAGCAGCAGCTCGCCGTCGAACCGCGGGATCGCGCCGACGAGGAAGACGACCAGCCCGGCCAGCGCGACGACGGTGACGGCGAACATCGCCTTGAGCGCCTCGCCGACGCCCAGCAGGTGGATGCCGACGAACAGCGCGTAGACGGCGAGGTAGACCCACCAGCCGTCGGTGATGCCGAACAGCCCGAGCGACTCGACGTAGGCGCCGATGAAGGTGGCGATCGCCGCCGGCGCGATGGCGTACTCGATGAGCACCGCGACGCCGGTGGCGTAGCCGCCCCACGGACCCAGCGCCCGGCGGGCGAAGGTGTAGCCGCCGCCGGCGGTCGGCAGCGCGGAGCCGAGCTCGGCCAGGCCGAACACCATGGCGGTGTACATGACCGCCATGAGCACGGTGGCGATCAGCAGCCCGCCGAAGCCGCCCTCGGCCAGGCCGAAGTTCCACCCGGCGTAGTCGCCGGAGATGACCGCCGAGACGCCGAGGCCGGCCAGCAGCAGCCAGCCCGCCGTCCCGGTGCGCAGCCGGCGCCGCTCGAGGTAGCCCGCGTCGACCCGCTCGGCCTCGACGCCCGCGTGCGCGGACCTCGGAGGGGTGGAGCGGGCGGTGGGATCGGCGGTCACGGGCGCCTCCGGGGGTCGGCCCGCCGGAGGCGGGAGGGGCCAGCGTGGCCCCGCGCCGGTGCCGGGTCAACGGGCAGCGCGGGACGCAACACGCCGTTCACAGCGTCGTCCCGGGCAACGGTGCGCACGTCCGGCAGCGCGTGCTGGATACTCATCCGGCCGGACACCACCGGATCGGGCGCGACGCAGAGGACGGGCACCAGTGACGCCGGGACGGGACACGCGGTCGGACGACGGCGAGCTGCTCGCCCTGCTGGCATCGGGGAGGGACCTCAGCGCCTTCCTCGACGAGCTGGTGCACCTGGCCGCACGGCAGATCCCCCACGCCGAGGCCTGCGGGCTGACCCTGAACCGCGACGCCACGGGGATGACCGTGGCCAGCACCGGGCCGCTGGCCGAGCGGGCCGACGAGCGGCAGTACGAGGTGGAGACCGGCCCGTGCCTGTACTCGATGCGCACCGGCACGGTCGTGCGCGTCGACGACATGGCCGCCGAGGACCGCTGGGCCCCCTACCCGGCGCGGGCCGTCGAGCTCGGCATCCGGTCGTCGCTGTCGCTGCCGCTGGTGGTCGAGGGCCGCAACAGCGGTGCGCTGAACCTCTACGCCACCGAGCCGGAGGTGTTCGGCGCCGACGACGAGGCGATCGGTGCCCGCTGGGCCGGACAGGCCACCGGTGCGCTCACCGTGGCGCTGCGGCTCGCCGACAGCGACCACCGCGCCGAGTCGCTGCTCGGCGGCCTGGACACCCGGGCCACCATCGGCCAGGCGGTGGGCCTCCTCATGGCACAGGAACGGTGCACCGCCGACCAGGCCTTCGACCTGCTGCGGATCGCCTCGCAGCGGCGCAACGTCAAGCTCCGCGACGTCGCCGCGGGCGTCGTCAGCGCGTTCGAGGAGTGCCTGGCCGACCGGCGCGAGCGCTGGTGACCGGACGCCGCCTCAGAGGCCGTGCCAGCGACCGTCCTTGGCGTTGCGCTCCTGCCGCGGGGTGAACACGTTGCCCTCGCTGGGCGGTGCGCCGTCCCCCGCCAGGGCGAACACCCTGAACAGCGGCCCGACCAGCGCGTCGTAGACCGCCGGCAGCAGCCGGAAGCCGGCGATGACGACCGGGTTGGCGAACCCGGACTGCACCAGCCGCCGGGGCCGGTCCAGCCGGACCATCACGGCGCGGGCCACCCGCTCCGGCGAGTAGACCGGGGGCGGCGGCCGGCCGGTGCTGCCGGCCCACGTCGCGCCCTGGTAGTAGATCGGGGTGTTCACCCCGCCGGGGGCGACGGCGGAGACGTGCACGTCCGGCGCGTCCCGGGTCTCCTGCTGCAGCGTGCGGACCAGCCCCAGCTGCCCCCACTTGGCCGCCACGTAGCTGCCCATCAGCGGCGCGGTCACCGAGGCCAGCAGCGAGCTGACGACGACGAGGTGCCCGGCGCCCTGGCGGCGGAACACCGGCAGCGCGGTGCGCGCGACGTTGGCGGTGCCGTGCAGGGCGGTGTCCACGACGGCCTCGAACACCTCGCGCGGCACGTCCTCGATCCGGCCGTAGGCCATGGTCTGCGCCGCGTGGACGACGGCGTCGAGCCGGCCGCGGCGCGCGACGGCGGTCTCCACCGCCCGCTGCACGGCGTCGGCGTCGGCGACGTCGGCCGGGCAGACCAGGACGTCGGCCGCCCCCTTCCCGCGGGCCTCGGCGGCGGTCTCCTCCAGGGCCTCACGCCCCCGGGCGACGAGCACCAGCCGGGCGCCCCGGGCGGCGAGGGTGTGCACTGTCCCCTATACACATCT
>NZ_NVPT01000045.1 GCF_002802985.1 Geodermatophilus chilensis
AGATTTGTATAAGGGACAGGCCCGGGACGGGGCCGCGGCGGGGCCCTGCAGGGGGGCCGCCGTCCTCCCCACCCCCCCCGCAAGCTCAGGGCGGCGCCCGGGACGGGGCCGGTACCCGCTAGCGAGTCAGGGACCGGGTGAGGACGAGGCGGTGCTCACCGGGTCCGTTCCGGTCCTGCGCGAGGTGCGCGCTGGCGCCGAGCGCGGTGTGGAAGGCCACCGCGGCGGTGTTCTCCGGTCGGGTGACCGCCTGCACCACGCGCGCCCCGGTGGTGAGAGCCAGGTCGTCGAACCAACGCACCAGCCGGCGGCCCAGCCCGGTGCGGCGCCGGTCGTCGCGCACGGCCAGCAGGTGCAGGTAGGCCAGCCGGTCGGCGGTCACCACACCGAGCAGGTAGCCGACGTCCTCCCCGCCGGCGCTGCGGGCCAGCGCGCCGAAGCCGCCGAACTGGTCGAACCAGACCGGGTGGTGCAGCGGCCGGGTGTCGACGTCCCAGAACCGGTCGTGTGCCACCAGGAGGCGGGCGCGGACGACGGTGGCCGACAGCTCGGCGAACCCGACCAGCGCGACGTCGTCGGTCACCGGCGGGCCGCCACCAGCTCGTCGCGGGTCGGCGGGTCGGCGCCCTCGCGAGTGCAGTTCAGCGCGGCGACCAGCGCGGCGTCGTCGACGATCGGCAGCAGCTCCTCGTCGGGCAGCCGCTCGAGCGCCGCCCGTGTGGTGACCCCCGCCGCGAGCAGGCCGGCGAACAGCCCCGCGGCCAGCGAGTCACCGGCGCCGACGGTGTCGGCCACGGTCACCCGCGGGGGCTCGCGGTGCACCAGCTCGCGGCCGGGCCGGGCGATGCGCAGCGGCGCCCCGCCGTCGGTGAGCAGGACCAGAGCGATGCCCCGATCGGCCCAGCGCAGGGCCGTCGCGTCGAGGTCGTCGGCGGCGTCGGGCTCGAGCCAGGCAAGGTCCTCGGCGCTGACCTTGACGATGTCGGCGCGGGACAGCAGCCGCTCGAGGCGGGCGCGCACCGACTCCGGGGAGTTGCCCAGCGCCGCCCCGACCGGGCCGTCGGCCAGCATCGGGCGGATGTTGGGGTCGACGCTGACCAGCGCCCGGCCGTCGGCGGCGACCTGCTCCACCAGCCGGGCGATCGCCTCGCTGCCCGGCGGGGTCCAGCTGGAGATGGAGCCGACGTGCAGGATCGCCGTCCCGGCCGGCAGGACGGCGGCGAGCTCCTCGTCGGTCCACTGCCAGTCGGCGGCGCCCTGCACGTGGAAGCCGTAGTCCGGGGAGCCGTCGGGGCCCAGTCCCACGACCGCCAGGCTGACCGGCTCGGTGGCCGGGACGAACCCGCCGAGGTCGACGCCGGACAGCTCGACGTGCCGCCGCAGGCCCGCGGCCAGCGGCCCGGTGCCCAGCCGGGCGAGCAGCCGCACGGGGACGTCGAGGCGGCCGGCGGCGACCGCGACGTTGAGGGCGTTGCCGCCGGGGCGGGCGACGTAGTGGGGGGTGGTGCCGTGCGGGCCGGCGCCGGCCGCGGCGTCGGGCAGCATGTCGACGACGAGTTCACCGAGGACGCTCAGCACCGGGCGGTCGCTGGTCACGTCCGCGACCCTAGCGATCCGGACGCCACCGCACCTCGCCGCTGGCTCGTGCGCGGGCGTACCTGGGACGATGGCGTGGACGACGATCGCTGCGGTGCGCCGGACGGGTAGGCCCTGGCGGACGACCGCACGAGCAGGAGGACCGATGCCCAACCCGTTCGTGAAGCTGTGGAAGTACCTCACGGCCTCCGCCAACGCCAAGATCGACGAGAAGGCCGACCCGAAGATCCAGATCCAGCAGGCGATCGAGGCCGAGCAGCAGCGGCACCAGGCGCTGGCCAACCAGGCCGCCGCGGTGCTGGGCAACCAGCGTCAGCTGGAGATGCGGCTCAACCGGCAGCTCGGCGAGGTGGAGAAGCTGCAGGCCTCCGCGCGGCAGGCGCTGGTGCTCGCCGATCAGACGCGCGCCGGCGGGGACGCGGCCAAGGCGGCAGAGTATGAGAACGCCGCGCAGGCCTTCGCCACCCAGCTGGTCGCCGCCGAGCAGGCGATGGAGGACCTCAAGCGCAGCCACGACGAGGCGCTGCAGGCCGCCGAGCAGGCGCGCGGCGCGGTCGAGCAGAGCCGCATGCGGCTGCAGACGACGCTGGCCGAGCGCACCAAGCTGATGAGCCAGCTCGAGCAGGCCAAGATGCAGGAACACGTGGCCGCCTCGCTCAAGCAGGTCAACGAGCTCTCCGCGCCGGGCAACACGCCGAGCCTGTCGGAGGTGCGGGACAAGATCGAAGCGCGGTACGCCAACGCCCTCGGCCAGGCCGAGCTGGCGCAGACGTCGGTCGAGGGGCGGATGCTCGAGGTGCAGAAGGCGACCCTCGACGTCGCCGGTGCCTCGCGGCTGGACCAGATCCGCGCCTCCATGGGGCAGCCGGCGGTCACCGGCCAGAACGCCGCCCCGGCGCTGGAGGGGGGCGCCCCCTCGGTGCCGACGTCCACCACGCAGCAGCCGGCGGCCCGGCCCGTGGACCGCGACCAGCAGGCCTGACCTGGCCCCTCCTCGGCGTCCCCGAGCCTCGGCGGCCCCGTCCCGGGGCCCGTCCCGAGCCTGCGAGGGGTGGGGAGGACGGGGTCCTCTTTCCAGGAGGGGGTCCTCCCTCGGGAGCCGGCCCGGCCTGCGCTGGGCCGGACCCGTCACTGTTCGGGAGCCCTCGGCCCCCGCTCGTCGCGACGAGCGGGGGCCGCTCAGTGGGCGCCGGGCAGCGGCGGCGGGTGGTCGGGCTCGCCGGTACGGGCGTTCGGGTCGACGGGGGCGTCGGTGGCCTGGCAGGTGGGGCACCAGTAGGTGATCCGCTCCTGCAGGTCCGGACCCTGGTCACCGCGCAGGATCGGCGTGCCGCAGCGCAGGCAGGGGCGGTCCTTGCGGCCGTAGACCCAGTGGTCGCGGCCGCGGCGCAGGTCGCCGGTGGTGCTCTGCTCCGGGCGGTCGCGGTTGGCCAGCATCAGCGTGCGCGTCCGCTCGACCAGCCCGGGGAGGTCCTCGACGTCGGCGACCCGGGCCCACGGGTGCACGCCGCTGAGGAACAGGCCCTCGACCTTGTAGAGGTTGCCGGGCCCGCACAGGTTGCGCTGGTCGAGGATGGCGACGCCGATCTGCTCGTCGGGGTGCGACCGCAGCCGGCGCAGCGCCTCGTCGAGGTCCCAGTCGGGGCCGAGCACGTCGGGGCCGAGGTGGCCGACCAGTTGGTCCTCGTGCTCGGTGCGCACCATGGCGACGTCGTGCAGCCGGTAGCCCACGCACTCCCACTGGTCGGTGGCGAGGACGGCGCGGATGGCGAAGGCCGGACCGCCGCGCCACCGCGTGCCGTGCCGGTAGATGTGCCAGCTGCCGTCCAGCCGGTAGTGGGTGCGCAGCGTCCAGCCGTCGGTGAAGCGGGTGAGCATGTGCTTGCCGCGCGGGACGACCTCGGAGACGGTGCGGCCGGCGAGGTCGGTGGCGGCCAGTTGGGGCACGCGCAGCTCGCCGCGGCACAGGGTGGCCCCGGCGAGGGCGGTGTGCATCCGCTTCGCCGCCAGCCAGACGGTGTCTCCCTCGGGCACGGGCTCCAGTGTCCCCCGGTCGCATCCGCCCTGCTCGGACGCGGTACAGGTCACGCCCGCAGCGGGAAGGCGCGGGTCCGTCCGGTCGCTGAGCCTCGCGTGCAGCGACGCGATCGATCGACGAGCGCCCGGATCACGGCGCCGGAGGCGGTGGTCGCCGCCGCCGAGCCGGTGACGGTCACCGTCGCCCGCGACGTGCGGGCCGACCAGCGCGAGGCCTTCGAGCGGTGGGCCGCCGAGGCGCTGGACCTGGCCGCCCGGTTCCCGGGCAACCTGGGCACCAGCCTCCTGCGTCCGGGGCCGGGCTCGACCCGGTACCACCTGGTCTACCGGTTCGCTGACGGCGAGTCGCTGGCGCGCTGGGAGCGCTCGACCGAGCGGCAGGCCGCGCTGCAGCGCGCCGAGCACCTGACCGACCGGGTTGACTACGCGCACGTGGCCGGCCTGGACAGCTTCTTCACGGCCCTGAGGCCGTCCCGTCCGGGACCCCGCTGGCGGCTGACGGTCCTCACCGTGGCTGCCGTCTTCGCCATCACGCTGGCCTTCCAGCTGCTGGTCGCCCCGCACGTGTCCTGGTGGCCGCTGCCGGTGCGGCTGCTGCTGTCGGCGGTCGTCGTGGTCGTGCTGCTCGGCTACGTCGTCATGCCGGCGCTGTCGCGGCTGTTCCGCCGCTGGCTGCACCCGTCCCGCGACTGAAGAATGACCTCCCTGCCCCCGCCACGCGCAGGCTCGCGGCGGGACCCTGCAGGGAGGCCGCGCCCCTCCTGCCCACTACTCGGAGAAGGACCCCGTCGGCCCCACCCTCGCCGGCTCAGGGCGGGCCCGGGACGGGGCCGGCGGTGCCCTGGAGGGGGCCGCGCCCTGCTCAGGCGCGCACGCGCAGACCCCGCGGCGTGGCGGCGAAGCCCGCCGACTGCAGTGCGGCCGACAGCGGCGTCGACTCGTGCACCGAGGCGCCGTCGGCCTTCTGCACCACCATCCGGCCGAGCGCGCCCGCTGCGACCGCCCCGGACAGCGCCGTCGCGGCCTCCTTGAGGGTGGTCTCGTCCTCGGTCCAGGACAGCAGCGTCTTGCCACCCCGCTCGACGTAGAGCACCAGCTCGCCGTCGACCAGCACGACCAGCGCACCCGCCTTGCGCCCGGCCCGGTGCCCGGCGCTGCGCCGTCCGCCGCCGGTGCCCTCACCGACGTCGACGGCGCCACCCGGGTCGCCGTCCCCCTCGCCGGTCGCACCGGGGCGGTTGGGCCAGGGCAGGGCCGCACCGTAGACGTTGGCCGGGTCGGTCGCCGCCAGCACCACCGCGCCGCCGGGCACCCGGTCGGGCGAGGCGAAGCTGCGCAGCCGGTCGACCGACCCCGGCGTGCCGAACTGGGCGGCGCCGAGGGTCTCCACGAAGTAGCCGCGCCGGGCCCGGCCGTTCTCCTCGAAGGCCCGCAGGACCGGGTACACCGCCGAGAAGCCGCCGCTGACCTGCTCGGCCACCACCGCGCCGCGGGTGAGCACGCCGTGCCGCTCGAGCAGCGCCTCGGCGCGGGCCGTCGTCCGCTTGGTGGGGTTGGCCTCCCGGTCGGGCAGCCGGGACCACCGGCCGGCCATCGTGGGCGGTCCGCTGCGCGTCGGCATCGCCGGCCGGCCCAGCCGGGTGCGGCCGTAGCGGCTGCGGTCCAGCCGTGCCCGGGGTGGGGCGGGCTGGCGCTTGTGCGTGCCGCCACCGGGCAACCGGGTGCGCAGCGGCGCCAGGGTGTCGTTGGTCAGCACGCCGGCCCAGACCAGGTCCCACACGAGATCAGCGAACGCGGCGTCGTCGGTGGAGCCGGCGAGGTCGGACAGCCCCCGGAAGAACAGCGCCTGCCCGCCGGCCAGGTGGTCGAGCACCGTGGCGGCTGCCTCGGGCAGCTCCAGCGGCTCGGGCAGCAGCAGCGGGGCGAGGTCGGCCGGGACCAGGCTGACCCAGCCGTCGCCGCCGGGCAGCCCGCCGGCACCGGCCCACAGCACCTCACCGGCGCTGGTCAGCTCGTCGAGCATCGCGGGGGAGTAGTCCCGCACCCGGGCCGGCAGCACCAGCGACTCCAGCGCACTCGCCGGGACGAGCGCCCCGGCCAGCTGCTCGACGACCGCCAGCACGCCGTCCGGCCCGCGCATCCGGCTGCCCACCGACTGCCAGGAGGGGGTGAACCGCGCCAGCGTGTCGACCGGCACCGGTTCCACCTCCTGGCGCAGTCGGGCCAGGCTGCGCCGGCGGACCGACCGCAGCACGTCGGCGTCGCACCACTCCTGGCCGGTGCCGCCGGGCCGGAACTCCCCGGTGACCAGCCGGCCGGTGCCGACGAGCCGCTGCACCGTCGCGGTCACCACCGCGACGCCCAGTCCCAGCCGCTCGGCCACCTCCCCGGGCTGGAACGGGCCGTGGGTGCGGGCGTAGCGGCCGACCAGGTCGCCCAGCGGGTCGGGGACCGGCTCGGTGAACACCTCGGGCACCCCGACCGGCAGCGCGGTGCCCAGCGCGTCGCGCAGCCGGCCGGCGTCCTCGATGGCCACGTACCGCTCCTCGCCGGCGATGCGCACCACCAGCGCACGGCGGGCGGCCACCAGCTCGTCGAGCCACTCCTGGCCCACACCGCGGGCGGCGGCCTGGGCGACGGTGAGGTCGCCGACGATGCGCAGCAGGTCCGCCGCGCCGTCGGGGTCGCGGGGGTGGCGGACGACGGGCAGGCGCTGCAGCTCGGCCTCGATCTCGGTCAGCGCCTCGGCGTCGAGCAGTTCGCGCAGCTCGGAGCGGCCGAGCAGCTCGGCGAGCAGCCCGGTGTCGAGGGCCAGCGCCTGCGCCCGGCGCTCGGCCAGCGGGGCGTCGCCCTCGTAGAGGAACTGCCCGACGTAGCCGAACAGCAGTGACTGGGCGAAGGGGGAGGCCGCCTGGGTCTGCACGTCGACCACCCGCACCCGCCGGGAGCGGACGTCGCGCATCAGCTCGACCAGACCGGGCACGTCGTAGACGTCCTGCAGCACCTCGCGGGCGGCCTCGAGCGTGATCGGGAAGCTGGAGAACTCGCTGGCCACCGAGAGCAGCTGGGCGGCCCGCTGCCGCTGCTGCCACAGCGGCGTGCGCCGGCGCGGGTCGCGGCGGGGGAGCAGCAGCGCCCGCGCCGCGCACTCCCGGAACCGGCTGGCGAACAGCGCCGAGCTGCCGACCTCGGCGGTCACCTCCCGCTCGACGTCGTCCGGGTCCAGGACGGCGAGGTCGGCCTCCGGCGGCTCCCCGGTCGTGTCGGGCAGCCGCAGCACGATGCCGTCGTCGGAGTGCATCGAGGCGACGTCGACGCCGTAGCGCTCGCGCAGCCGCGCCGCGAGGACCAGCGCCCACGGCGCGTTGACCTGCGCGCCGAAGGGAGAGTGCACGACCAGCCGCCAGTCGCCGAGCTCGTCGCGGAAGCGCTCGACCAGCAGCGTGCGGTCGTCGGGTAGGTGACCGGTGGCCGCCTTCTGCTCGGCGAGGTAGGACAGCAGGTTGGCCGCGCCCCACTCGTCGAGGCCGGCGGCGCGGGCGCGGTCGAGCCCGGCCTGGGGTGTCGCGGTGCCGACCTCGCGGAGGAAGGCGCCCAGCGCGCGGCCGAGCTCCAGTGGGCGGCCGGGGGCGTCGCCGTGCCAGAACGGCATCTTCCCGGGCTGGCCGGGAGCCGGGCTGACCAGCACGCGGTCGTGGGTGATCTCCTCGATCCGCCAGGAGGAGGACCCGAGCAGGAAGACGTCGCCCACCCGCGACTCGTAGACCATCTCCTCGTCCAGCTCGCCCACGCGCCGGCCGCCGCGGCTGTCCTCGCCGCCGACGAGGAAGACCCCGAACAGGCCGCGGTCGGGGATGGTGCCGCCGCTGGTGACCGCCAGCCGCTGCGCGCCACCCCGAGGGGTGAGGGTGTCGGTGACCCGGTCCCAGGTCAGCCGGGGCCGCAGCTCGGCGAAGGCGTCGGAGGGGTAGCGGCCGGCCAGCATGTCGAGCACCGCGTGCAGCGCGGAGTCCGGCAGCGAGGCGAACGGCGCCGACCGGCGGACCAGCGCCGCCACCTCGTCGACCGTGCGCGGCCGCTCGGAGACGATCGCGACCACCTGCTGGGCCAGCACGTCGAGTGGGTTGCGCAGGTAGCGGATCGACTCGATGGCGCCGGACTTCATCCGCTCGGCGACCAGCGCGCACTGCACCAGGTCGCCGCGGTACTTGGGGAACAGGACGCCGCGGCTGACCGCACCCACCTGGTGGCCGGCGCGCCCGACCCGCTGCAGACCGGAGGCGACCGTGGGCGGCGCCTCGACCTGCACCACCAGGTCGACCGCGCCCATGTCGATGCCCAGCTCGAGGCTGGAGGTGGCCACCACGGCCGGCAGCCGGCCGGACTTCAGCGCCTCCTCCACGACCGCCCGCTGCTCGCGGGAGACCGAGCCGTGGTGGGCGGCGGCGACCGGCTGCACGCCCTCGGGCACCCGGCCCCCGGACCCGGCCTGCGCCATGAGCGCCGCCGCGTTGGTGCCGGGCGGGACGGGCTCCCCGGTCGCCCGCTCGTAGGCCAGCTCGTTGAGCCGGCTGGTCAGCCGCTCGGCCAGCCGCCGCGAGTTGGCGAAGACGATCGTGCTGCGGTGGGCCTCCACGAGGTCGAGCACCCGTTCCTCGACCGCCGGCCAGATCGACGTCCGTGGCTGGTCGCCCGCCGCCGAGCCGTCGAGCTCACCGGTGGGCTGGCCCAGCGAGCTCATGTCCTCGACCGGGACGACGACCGAGAGGTCCCACTCCTTGGCCGACCCGGGCGCGACCACCTCCACCGGGCGGCCGCCAGCGAGGAAGGTGGCCACCTCCTCGACGGGGCGCACCGTCGCGGACAGGCCGATCCGCTGGGCCGGGCGCTCCAGCAGCTCGTCGAGCCGGTCGAGGGAGACGGCCAGGTGCGCGCCCCGCTTGGTGTCGGCGACCGCGTGCACCTCGTCGACGATCACCGTCTCGACGCCGCGCAGCGCCTCGCGGGCGGCGCTGGTGAGCAGGAGGAACAGCGACTCTGGCGTGGTGATGAGGATGTCGGTGGGCCGCCGGGCGAAGGCCCGCCGCTCCTCGGCCGGGGTGTCGCCGGAGCGGGTGCCCACCTGGATCTCGGGCCGCGGCAGGCCGAGCCGGGCCGCGGCCTGCCCGATGCCGGCCAGCGGGGCGCGCAGGTTGCGCTCGACGTCGACGGCCAGCGCCTTCAGCGGCGAGACGTAGAGGACCCGGCAGCGCGCCTGCTCGTCGGCCGGCGGCGGGGTGCTGGCCAGCCGGTCGAGCGACCACAGGAAGGCGGCCAGCGTCTTGCCCGAGCCGGTGGGGGCCACGACGAGGGCGTGCCCGCCGCTGCTGATGGCCTGCCAGGCACCCTCCTGCGCGGCGGTGGGCTCGGCGAAAGCACCGGTGAACCACGCCCGGGTGGGCTCGGAGAACCGGTCGAGGGCGGGCACGCCGTTCAGTGTCGTCCGCGGGGGACGACAGTGCGCTGGGTTGCGACCACGGGCAGGAAGGGACTCCGCCGAGCTCCTGCAGGCGCCCGGCTGGCGCCGCCCGGCCGACGGCTGCGCGATGCGTTGTCACCGCGGTCACCCACGTCACCGTTGTCCGGCCGCCAGGGGGTCTACCCCGCGCGAGACCGCGATCCGGAACCACGCGGCCGAACAGGCCGGTTCGGCGGGCAGCAGGGCGATGTGGGCCAGGCCGTCCCCGCAGAACGCCGGCGACAGTGCCTGGTCACGCCGGACCTGCCGGAATCGTGGATCGCCGGCGCATGCGGCCACTGCCCCCACGTCACCGTGGGCGCCTCCCACCCGGCGGCCGCACGGCTGTCGCTGATACCAAGGCGCCCCGAAGACCAGTCCTGGTGGTGCTGTCGAGGGGAACTCCGGGATCCACGTCACACCTTCCGGCATGCCCGCATTTTGTATACATTTCAGCGGCGCCAAAGGAAGGGTGAACTGTGACGATCGGAACGGCGCATCAACTCCTGCGCTCTCTGGTGTGCGAGGAACTTCGTCGGCTGGTGATCTCCGGCGAGCTCGCTCCGGGGACGCGCCTGGTCGAAGACCGACTCGCCGCTCGTCTCGGGGTCTCGCGCAACCCGGTCCGGGAGGCGCTGCAGACGCTGGCAAGCGAGGGCTTCGTGGAGATCCTCCCGCGACGCGGGGCTGTCGTCGCCGAGATAACGGCCGAGCAGGCCGAGGACCTCTTCGACGTACGGATGGCTCTCGAGTCGCTCGCAGCCCGTCTCGCGGCCCGGCGCGCGGACGCCACAGCAGTGGGTCGGCTACGCAGCGTGCTGGTCAAGGCCGGTCAGGCGACCGACGCCGGGGACTTCGACGCCCTCGCTGCGTGCAACACCGAGTTCCACCAGCTCGTCGTCGACATCAGCGGCAACGACTACCTCAGCCTGCTGGTCGCGCCGATGGCCGGCCGGGTGCAGTGGGTCTTCCGCCTGAGCGCTCCGACCCGAGCGCCGCACTCCTGGACCGAGCATGAGGAGTTGCTGCACGCGATCGCCGGCGGCGACGAGGAGTACGCCGAGTCAGTGGCCCGGGCCCACGTGGCGGCCGCTCGTGCCTCGTACCGCCAGTTGACCGGCGAGCGGTCGGTCCCGGGGTCACTCCACGCCGATACGGATGACTGAGAGCGCTTGTATACTGTCGACGACTCGTGTGACGATGGTCACCTCGTTCGGTCAGAGGAGGCCTGATGTCCCGTCGGCGCCGTGCCGCGCTCATGCCCGTCGCTCTCGCGAGCGTCACCCTTGTCGGCGCTTGCTCGGGGGGTGCCAACGCGCCCGGCGCCACAGGCGGTTCGGCGCTGGCCACCGGGGAGGCGAGGGCGGGCGGAGACCTCACCCTCGCACTCGCTGAGGATCCTGACGCGCTCGACCCCACGCTCGCACGCACGCTGGTCAGCCGCGAGGTCTTCGTCAACATGTGCGAGAAGCTCTACGACGTCGACGAGAGCCTCGAGCTCGTTCCGCAGCTCGCCGCGGAGCTGCCCGAGGTCTCAGGGGACGGCACGACCGTCACGATCAAGATCCGCGACGACGTGACCTTCAACGACGGCACCAAGATGGATGCGCAGGCGGTCAAGACCTCGCTCGACCGTCACCGCACCCTGGAGGGATCGGCCCGCAAGAGCGAGCTCTCGGCGGTGACGGCGGTCGACGTGGTAGACCCCTCCACCGTCACACTCACGCTCAGCGCGCCGTTCGCTCCGCTCACCGCTCAGCTCGCCGACCGGGCCGGCATGATCATGTCCCCGGTGCAGCTGGAGAAGCTGGGCGACCAGTTCGCCACCGATCCGGTCTGCGCCGGCCCCTTCGAGTTCGTCAGTCGCACACCGGGCAGCGAGATCGTGCTGAAGAAGTCGACCGACTACTACGACGCCGACAAGGTCAAGCTCGACGGCCTCTCCTTCACGATCATCACCGACGCCAACGTCCGGCAGGCGAACGTCAAGTCGGGCGACGTGCAGGTGGCCGAGCGCATCGCCGCGACCGACGTCGCAGCGCTCGAGAGCGATCCCGCGGTTCGCCTGATCGGCCAGGACTCCCTCGGCTACCAGGGGGTGACGATCAACGTCGGCAACGTCGCCGGGGTCGGCGAGCCGGCCGGCAAGGTCGACACCCCGCTCGGCGGGTCGCCGGACCTCCGCAAGGCGTTCGAGCTCTCCCTCGACCGCGAGGTCATCAACCAGGTGGTCTTCGCGGGCAAGAACAAGACAGGCTGCACGCCGCTGCCCCCCGCGAGCCCGTACTTCGACGAGTCCATCACCTGTTCGTCGCGGGACCTCGAGGAGGCCAAGAGGCTCGTCGCCGCGTCGGGGATCCCCACTCCCATCCCGGTCAGGTTGAGCGTCAGCACCAGCCCGGACAACCTCCGTCTGGGCCAGGTCATCCAGGGGCAGGCCAAGGAGGCCGGCTTCGACGTCAAGGTCGAGTCGAGCGAGTTCGCCTCCGCCCTGGACGCTGCCGACGCGGGGCAGTTCGACACGCTCCAGGTCGGCTGGTCGGGCCGAATCGACCCCGACGGCAACATGTACAACCACCTGCACAGCGGTGCGCCGCTCAACACCAGTGGCGAGTCCAACCCCGAGCTGGACGAGGCGCTGGACGCGGCGCGGCTGACCAGTGACGAGGGTGAGCGGAAGACGCTCTACACCCAGGCCATCGAGATCGTCAACGAGGATCGCCCGATCATCTACCTCTACCACCCGGTCAACTACCTGGCGACCGCCCCGGATGTCACCGGCGTCGCCTACTACGCCGACGGGCTCCCGAGGATGAAGACCGCCGGCTACGCCAACTGACGCGCAGCGGTAACGAGAGGGGCGCTGGCCCTCATGGGGTCCTACCTGGTCCGGCGGGTCGGCACGTCGGCGCTGGTGCTGCTCCTGGCCAGCATCGTGGTCTTCGTCGGCGTGCGGGCGCTGCCGGGTGATGCCGCCCTCGCCCTCGCCGGTGAGGAACGCGACCCGGCAGCGCTGGCGGAGATCCGCGAGAAGTACGGGCTCAACGACCCGATCGTGGTGCAGTACCTCCGCTATCTCGGCAACTCGCTGCAGGGCGACCTGGGCTTCTCCACGCGTACGGGTCTGGACGTCAGTCAGATCATCGTCGACCGGCTGCCCGTCACGCTGGAGCTCGCGCTCCTGTCGCTGCTGGTCGGACTGCTCATCGGGATTCCGGCGGGCATCGTCGCGGCGCTCAGGCGGGGGAGCTGGCCCGACAACGTGAGCAACGGTTTCGGCCTGCTCGGACTGTCCATCCCGAACTTCTGGCTCGGACTGGTGCTGATCCTCGTGGTCTCCGTGCAGCTGAGACTGTTGCCGGCGTCGGGGTACGTCCCGCTGCTCGAGAACCCGGTCCAGAACCTGCAGCGGATGGTCCTGCCCGCCATCGTTCTCGGGACGGGGCTCTCAGCGGTGCTGATGCGGCAGATGCGCTCGGCGATGCTGGAGACGATGTCGGCAGACTATGTGCGCACCGCCCGGTCCAAAGGCCTGTCCGAGAGGCAGGTGGTGCTGGTGCACGCGCTGCGCAACAGCCTGATCACCGTGGTGACGGTCCTCGGGCTGCAGCTCGGTGCCCTCATCTCCGGGGCGGTGATCACCGAGCAGATCTTCGTCATCCCCGGGTTCGGCAAGCTCATCGTCGACGGCGTGTTCACCCGCGACTATCCGGTCATCCAGGGTGTCGCTCTGGTGACCGTCTTCGGGTACGTCCTGGTGAACCTGCTCGTCGACCTGACGTACTCCTTCCTCAACCCCCGGATCCGTGTCAGCGGAGCCGCCTCGTGACCGTCGCCTCGGCCCCCATGGCCCAGCCGGGTCCCGCCCTGCCCGTACCACCACCGCCGCAGCGCCGAGGCCGGCGCCTGGTGAGACGGTTCCTCCGCCGGCGGCTGTCGGTCTTCGGGCTCGCCGTCCTCGTGCTCATCGTCGCTCTCGCGTTGTTCGCTCCGGTGTTCGGCGATCCGGGCGCCAACGACTTCGCCGCGGTCCTGCAGCCCCCGTCGGCGCAGCACCCGCTCGGCACCGACGACCTGGGGCGCGACACCCTCGCCCGCATCGCGCACGGCGCCCGGGTGTCGATGCAGGCCGGCGTCCTGGCCACGCTGCTCGCCATGGCGGTCGGCGTGCCGCTTGGACTGATCGCCGGCTACTACCGGGGCTGGGCCGACCTGGTGATCAGCCGGACCACCGACCTGCTGCTCGCCTTCCCGTTCCTGATCCTCGCGGTCGGACTGGCGGCCATCCTGGGGCCGTCCCTGCGCAACGTCGTCATCGCGCTCGGCATCAGCGCGCTGCCCAGTTTCATCCGCGTCACCCGCGGCGAGGTGCTCGGCCTTCGCGAACAGGACTACGTCGCCGGGGCGATCGCCGACGGCGCACGAGACGTGCGGATCCTGCGGCGTTACATCCTGCCCAACGCCATCAGCCCCCTGCTCGTGCAAGCGACCGTCACCATCCCGGAGGCCATCATCGGCGAGTCGGTGCTCTCCTTCCTCGGCCTGGGCGTGCAGCCGCCGACGCCGTCCTGGGGAACCATGCTCTCGGCCGCGCAGAGCTTCCTCAGCCAGGCGCCGCTGCTCGCGGTGTTCCCCGGCGTCGCCATCGCCCTTGCCGCCCTGTCGTTCAACCTCGTCGGTGACGGACTGCGCGACACCCTCGACCCGAAGGCGACGCGATGACGAGCTCTCTCGACCTGCCCGTGCAGGTAGGACCGGCGAACGACCCCCTGCTGAGCGTCGATGACCTGAGGGTCCGGTTCGCCAGCGAGGACGGCCCTGTGTACGCCGTCAACGGCGTGTCCTTCGAGCTCGGTGCCAGCGAGGTCCTCGCCATCGTGGGCGAGTCAGGCTGCGGCAAGTCGGTGACGGCCATGGCGATCCCCGGCCTGCTGCCTCCCACCGCGACGGTCGAAGGCAGCATCCGCCTCGCCGGCGTCGACCTGCTGTCGCTCAGCCCCAAGGAGCTGCGCGAGGTCCGGGGCAAGGACATCAGCTTCGTGTTCCAGGAACCGATGACCAGCCTCAACCCTGCCTTCACCGTCGGGCGGCAGATCCGTGAGGTCCTCCAGCGGCACGAGGGCCTGTCGAAGCGAGCCGCTCAGCAGCGCGCGGTCGAGCTGCTCGAACTCGTGCGCATCCCCGCACCGCAGCGCCGGGTGGACGAGTACCCGCACCAGCTGTCCGGGGGGATGCGGCAACGCGTCATGATCGCGATGGGCGTGGCATGCGGACCGAAGGTCCTCATCGCGGACGAGCCCACCACTGCCCTCGATGTCACGATCCAGGCCGGTGTCCTCGACATCATGCGCGACCTGCGCACCGAGCTCAGCACCGCGATCATCCTCATCACCCACGACCTCGGCGTCGTCGCCGACCTGGCCGACCGCGTCGTCGTGATGTACGCCGGCATGCCGGTGGAAGAGGCCGAGATCCACGAGCTGTTCGCGCATCCGCAGCATCCCTACACCAACGGCCTGCTCCGGGCGATCCCGCACCGGGAGAAGGGCGTCGAGGAGGTGGCCCGCAGCCGGCTCGCCGAGATCCCGGGGCTCGTGCCGTCGCTGCGGTCCGAGCCCGACCTGTGCCCGTTCGCACCGCGCTGCCCGCGCTCCACGGAGATCTGCGTGTCGCTACGCCCGCCGCTGGAGCCCACGAGACCGCACCACCCCACGGCCTGCTATCACCCCGGGGAGGACTCGTGACGGGCGCAGCCGCGCGGTATGACGGCCCCGTGCTGGAGGTCACCGACCTCGTCAAGCACTTCTCGACCGGATCGGGGGTCCGCAGCGGCTCGGGTGTCGTGCGCGCCGTGGACGGCGTCTCGTTCACCATCGGCCCGGGCGAGATCCTCGGTCTCGTCGGCGAGTCGGGCAGTGGCAAGTCGACGGTCGGCCGCTGCGTCACCCGCCTGGTCGAGCCGACGTCGGGCAGCATCAAGTTGCTCGGTACGGAGATCTCGCACCTGTCCCGGCGGGCGATGCGGCCGTTGCGCCGGCAGGTGCACATCGTCTTCCAGGACCCGTACTCCTCGCTGAACCCGCGACTGACCATCGGGCAGATCGTCGGCGAGCCGATGCGGCTGCACCGGACCGCATCCGGCAAGGAGCTGGACCGCCGGGTGGCGGAGATGCTCGAGAAGTGCGGGTTGCGGTCCGAGCTGCGTGATCGCTACCCGCACGAGCTGTCCGGCGGGCAGCGCCAGCGCGTCGGGCTGGCGCGTGCGCTGGCTCTCGAGCCGAGCCTGGTCATCGCCGACGAGCCGGTGTCCGCACTCGACGTGAGTGTCCAGGCCTCCATCCTCAACCTCATCACCGACCTGCAGCGTGACATGGGCTTCTCGTGCCTTTTCATCACGCACGACCTGTCGGTGGTCGAGTACATCAGCGACGAGATCGCCGTGATGTACCTCGGCAAGATCGTGGAGAAGACCTCACGGGAGCGGCTGTTCCGGGACCCGCAGATGCCGTACACGCAGTCACTGCTCACGGCCGCCCCCGTCCCCGACCCGGTGGTGCAGCGCGCCCGGACCCGTGTCGTGCTCCGCGGCGACATCCCCAGCCCGCTGGATCCGCCGTCGGGTTGTCCGTTCCACACCCGCTGCCCCGTCGCGGTCGACCGCTGCACCGTCGAGGTCCCGCCGCTGGTGGGCGTGACCTCCCCCGACCACCTTGTCGCGTGTCACCTCGTCGACCGCGACACCGGTGCACCGGATGTCCCTGCCGCGGCCGCCGCGCAGGGATCGGTGGAGACCGCCTTGCCGCACGGCGCCGTCTGAACCGGCAGTCCCACCAGATCGGCCTGGCCACGTCGCCGCCTGGCCGCGTACCCCGACGGGGAAGGAATCCTCATGATGTTCACGACCCGCCCCGAGCTGTCGGGCACCCACGGCATGGTGGCCTCGACGCACTGGCTCGCCAGCGCGGCCGGGATGGCCGTTCTCGAGCGCGGCGGGAACGCGGTCGACGCCGCGGTCGCCGCAGGCTTCCTGCTGCAGGTCGTCGAGCCCCATCTGAACGGTCCCGGCGGTGATGTTCCCATCCTGGTCGCGGACCCGGCCGGGCCGGTGCAGGTCTACTGCGGGCAGGGCCCCACTCCGTCCGCGGCCAGCATCGAGCGTTACCACGATCTCGGCCTCGATCTCGTCCCCGGCAGTGGTCTGCTGGCCGCGGTCGTTCCCGGCGCCTTCGGTGCCTGGACCCTCCTGCTCGAGCAGCACGGAACATGGCGGCTCCGCGACGTCCTCCAGCCCGCCATCGGCTATGCCGACACGGGGTTCCCGCTGCTACCGAGCACCGTGGCCACGATCCGGACGGTGGAGACGCTCTTCCGGGACCACTGGCCGACGTCGGCTGCCACGTACCTGACGTCCGGCGGCCCGCCGATGGCCGGGTCCCGCTTCCGCAACCCTGCGTTGGCCGACACGTACCGCCGCGTCCTGGCGGAGGCGGAGGCAGCGGCTCCTGGCCGCGAAGGCCAGCTGGTGGCCGCGCGCGAGGCCTTCTACCGCGGCTTCGTCGCCGAGGCGATGGCGCGGTGGTGCGCGACGCAGGAGGTGATGGACACGTCGGGACGACGCCACCGGGGGCTGCTCGAGGGCGACGATCTCGCGCGCTGGGAGCCGACCGTCGAGGAGCCGGTGTCGATCGACTACGCCGGCCTGACCATCTACAAGACCGGTCCCTGGGGTCAGGGGCCGGTGATGCTGCAGCAACTGCAGTTGCTGTCCGGCTTCGACCTGCAGGCCATGGGTCACCTGTCGGTCGACTGGATCCACACCGTCGTGGAGTGCGCGAAGCTCGCCTTCGCCGACCGGGAAGCCTGGTACGGCGACCCCGAACACGTCGATGTCCCGCTCGACGGGTTGCTGTCCGCGTCGTATGCCGACGAGCGGCGGGCGCTGGTGGACGAGGAAGCGTCCTACGACTTGCGCCCGGGAAGCCCGCACGGGCGCCCCCCACGGATGCCGGGCGGCATCGAGGGTGGCGGCGCCCGTCCGGCGGTGACCGCTGACGGTGCGGGCGAGCCCACGGTTCTCGGCGACGGGACCACCCGGGGCGACACCTGCCACGTCGATGTCGTCGACCGCAACGGGATGATGGTCTCGGCCACGCCCAGCGGCGGCTGGCTGCAGAGTTCGCCCGTGATCCCGGAGCTCGGCTTCTGCCTCGGTTCACGGGCACAGATGCTGTGGCTCGAGCCCGGCCTGCCGTCGTCGATGGCGGGGAACAAGCGCCCCCGCACCACGCTGAGCCCCTCGCTGGCGACCCGGGACGGCGTCCCCTACCTCGCCTTCGGAACACCGGGCGGTGACCAGCAGGACCAGTGGTCGCCGACGTTCCTGCTGGCGCACGTGCACGGCCGTCTGGACCTGCAGGCGGCCATCGACGCGCCGATGTTCCACACCAACCACTTCCCGAGTTCCTTCTACCCGCGCCAGGCGTCGCCGGGACAGCTCCTCACCGAGGGGCGCCTCCCCGCCGACGTCGTCGCCGGCCTGCGGGCCCGCGGACACGACGTGGACGTCGTCGGGGACTGGTCGCAGGGCCGCTTGTCGGCCGCCGGCCGCGACCCGGAGACGGGGTTCCTGAAGGCCGCCGCCAACCCGCGCGGCATGCAGGGCTACGCGGTCGGGAGGTGACGCCGAGACGGCGGGGCTGCTCGCCGGCGCGGGACTGCTCGCCGGTGGCGTGAACGCGGTCGCGGGCGGGGGCTCGCTGATCTCGTTCCCGGCGCTGCTCGCGGCTGGCTACCCGGCCGTCACGGCAAATGTGACGAACACCGTCGCACTGTTCCCCGGCTACGCCGGGAGTGTGGCGGGGGGCCGGCCCGAGCTCGAGGGGCAGGGCGCGCGGGTGCGGGCGGTCGGCGTGACCAGCATTGTCGGTGCCGTCGCCGGGTCCGTCCTCCTGCTGACGACCTCGAGCGAGGTGTTCCGCGCCGTCGTGCCGTTCCTCATCCTGCTGGCCTGCGCGCTGTTGATGCTCCAGCCCCGGCTGGCCCGCCTCGTCCAGCGCGGGACCGGCTCGCGGACCGCACATCGCTCACCGAACTTGCAGTTGAGTGTTCTGCTCGCCGCTGTCTACGGCGCCTACTTCGGGGCGGGCCTCGGCGTGCTGCTGCTCGGCGTCCTCGGGATCTTCCTGGCCGAACAGCTCCGCCACATCAATGCGCTGAAGAACTTCCTGTCCCTGCTCATCAACGCCGTTGCGCTCGTCGCCTTCGGCGTCTTCGGCCCGGTCGCATGGGAAGCCGTCCTCGTCGTCGCCGCAGCCTCGCTCGCCGGCGGCTACCTCGGCGCTCGGACAGCGCGGCGCATTCCCTCGTCGCTGCTGCGTGCCGCGGTGGTGGCATACGGCGTCGTCGTCTCCGTCATACTCCTGGTCGACGGTTGAGCCCGTCCTTGTCCACCGTCGACGGCCTCGTGCAGGGGAGGCGCGGTGGGTACGGGTTCTGAACGCCCGGCGACGTCGGCACCTCGGGCAGACTGACCGCCATGCGCCGTTCCCTGTACGAAGCCGAGCACGAGGACTTCCGGGAGACGGTCCGCGCGTGGGCCGGGAAGAACGTCGTCCCCTTCCACGACCAGTGGGAGCGCGACGGCATCGTGCCGCGCGAGGTCTGGACCTCGGCGGGCGCGCAGGGCCTGCTCGGCACCGACATGGAGGAGCGCTTCGGCGGCGGGGGCGTGCGCGACTTCCGCTTCCAGGCGGTCCTCGACGAGGAGGTCATGCGGATCGGCGCCACCGGCCTGGGCTTCGGCCTGCACAACGACGTCGCCGGGCCCTACCTGCGCGACCTGGCCACCGAGGAGCAGAAGCAGCGCTGGCTGCCCGGCTTCTGCAGCGGCGAGCTGATCACCGCCATCGCGATGACCGAGCCGGCCGCCGGCAGCGACCTGCAGGGTCTCCGCACGACGGCCCGGCGGGACGGCGACGGCTGGCTGCTGACCGGTTCGAAGACCTTCATCACCAACGGGATCAACGCCGACCTGGTCATCGTCGTGGCCCGCACCGATCCCGACGCCCCGGGTTCGCGCGGTCTGAGCCTCCTGGTGGTCGAGCGCGACATGCCCGGGTTCACCCGCGGGCGGAACCTGGCCAAGGTCGGCCTCAAGGCCCAGGACACCGCCGAGCTGTTCTTCGACGAGGTGCGCGTGCCGGCGGAGAACCTGCTCGGCACCGAGAACCGCGGCTTCGCGCACCTGATGGAGAATCTGCCGCAGGAACGGCTGTCGATCGCCGTCGGCGCGGTGGCCGCGGCCGAGACGGTCCTGGCGCAGACCGTCGAGTACGTCACCGGGCGCACCGCCTTCGGCCGGCCGGTGGGCAGCTTCCAGAACAGCCGCTTCGTCCTGGCCGAGCTGCAGACCGAGGTCACCATCGCCCGCACCTTCGTCGACGAGTGCGTGCGGCAGCTCGCCCGCGGCGAGCTCACCCCGGTCGACGCGGCGATGGCCAAGTACTGGACCACGGAGCTGCAGAACAAGGTGGCCGACCGCTGCCTGCAGCTGCACGGCGGCTACGGCTACATGGACGAGTACCCCGTCTCCAAGGCCTGGCGCGACGCGCGCATCCAGCCCATCTACGGCGGCACGAACGAGATCATGCGCGAGATCGTCGGCCGTTCCATGGGTCTCTAGAGCGGCCCGGCCGTGACCCCGCAGACCTCGGTGCTGGACCCGGCCGCCGTCCAGCGGCGCACCCTCGGCGTGCTCGGCGGGGCCGTGGCGCTCAGCGGTCTGGGGGTGACCGTCGGCATCACCGTCGGCGGGCTGCTGGCCCGCGACGTGGCCGGCTCCGACACCGCGGCCGGGCTCGGCACGACCGCCGGCGTGCTCGGCGCCGCGGTCGTCGCCGTCCCGCTGGCCCGGGTCAGCGACCGCGCGGGCCGGCGGGCGGGCCTGGCGGCGGGGTACGCGGTCGCCGTCCTCGGTTCCCTGGTGACGGTCGTCGCCGCGGTCGTCTCCTCGCTGCCACTGCTGCTCGTGGGCCTGTTCGCCTTCGGCGCCGCCACCGCGTGCGGGCTGCAGGCGCGCTACGCCGCCGCGGACCTGGCCGTCCCGGAGCGCCGCGGGAGGGCGTTGTCCCTGGTGGTGTGGGCGACCACGGTCGGCTCGGTGCTCGGCCCGAACCTCGCCGGCCCCGGGGAGGCGCTCGGCGACGCCCTCGGGCTGCCGCCCCTGACCGGCGCCTTCGCCGTCTCGGTGGCCGTCTTCGCCGTGGTGGCACTCGGCCTGCTGGCCCTCCTGCGACCGGACCCCCTGCTGCTCGCGCGGCAGCTGCGCGGCGCGGGGGCGGACGCCGCACGACCACGACGGGCCACCACGGAGGCCGTCCGCGCCGTGTGGGCCGACCCCCGCGGTCGGCTCGGGCTCACCGCGGTCGTGGTCTCCCACGCGGTGATGGTCGGCGTGATGGTGATGACGCCGGTGCACATGGGCCACGCCGGGGGGACGACGCTGCGCGTCATCGGTCTGGTGATCAGCGTGCACGTCGCCGGCATGTACCTGTTCTCCCCGCTGGTCGGGCTGCTGGCCGACCGGGCCGGCCGCCGGACGACGGTCGCGGTCGGCGCGGGCCTGCTGCTGACGGCGGCCGCGCTGGCGGGGACGGCGCCGTCCGGGGCGGCCCTGCAGCTGGGCGCCGGGCTCCTGCTGCTGGGCCTGGGCTGGTCCTGCGGGCTCATCGCCGGGTCCACGCTGGTCACCGAGTCGGTCGGCGAGGGACGGCGGCCTGCCGCGCAGGGCGGCACCGACCTGCTCATGGGGCTGGGCGCCGCCCTGGCCGGGATCGCCGGGGGGCCGCTGCTCGCCCTCGGCAGCTACGGGCTGGTCGCGACGGTCTCGGCCGCGCTCGTGGTCCCGCTGCTGGTCGTGTGGGTGCGCACCAGGGAGCGCGGGGCGGCGGTGCCGGCTCAGCGGCCCCGGTAGTTCCGCCAGAGCAGGACCAGGGAGGCCAGGAGGGCCAGCGCGATCCCGATCTCGAGGACGAGGTCCAGGGTGGCCGAGCCGGTGCCGATCACCGCTCCAGCGTAGGAGCTCGGAGGGCCCGGCCGACCGCTCCGCCTGCGCGCTAGCGTCGGGGTCGTGCGACTGCAGGACTTCTGGGCCAGGCTCCGCGACCAGTTCGGCCCCATGCGGGCCGAGAGCGTGGCCCGCGACCACGTCTTCTCCTCGCTGGGCGGGCGCAGCGCCGTCGAGGCCATCGATGCCGGCCTGCCCGTGCGCCGCGTGTGGCTGGCGATCTGCGAGGAGTTCGACGTGCCGCACAAGGAACGCTGAGGCGCGGTCGCGGCGTGTCACGCTGGCAGTCGAACACACGTTCGGGCTAGATTGGTGGCGCAGTCCACAGGCCGGGCGTTCCTCCACAGGTCGGCCGGATCCCCGGAAGTGTCGGACCCCCGCTCTAGCGTCGACACCGACCCGCTCGAACACACACTGCACCGCGACTTCCCGAAGGTGAGCACCATGGCAACGCTCGACCGCGACAAGGCCCTCGACATGGCCCTCGCCCAGATCGACAAGCAGTTCGGCAAGGGCTCGGTCATGCGCCTGGGCGACAGCCCCGAGGTGGCGATGAAGGTCATCCCGACCGGCTCGATCGCCCTCGACATCGCTCTCGGCATCGGCGGCCTCCCGCGGGGCCGCGTCATCGAGGTGTACGGCCCCGAGGCCTCCGGCAAGACGACGGTCGCCCTGCACGCGGTGGCCAACGCCCAGGCCGCCGGCGGCATCGCGGCGTTCATCGACGCCGAGCACGCGCTCGACCCCGAGTACGCCCGGGCGATCGGCGTCGACACCGACGCCCTGCTGGTCAGCCAGCCCGACACCGGTGAGCAGGCACTGGAGATCGCCGACATGCTCATCCGCTCCGGCGCGCTCGACGTCATCGTCATCGACTCGGTCGCCGCGCTGGTGCCCCGCGCCGAGATCGAGGGCGAGATGGGCGACAGCCACGTCGGTCTGCAGGCCCGGCTGATGAGCCAGGCGCTCCGCAAGATCACCGGTGCGCTGAACAACTCCGGCACCACCGCGATCTTCATCAACCAGCTGCGCGAGAAGGTCGGCGTCGTCTACGGCTCGCCGGAGGTCACCACCGGTGGCCGCGCGCTGAAGTTCTACTCGTCGGTCCGGCTCGACGTCCGCCGCATCGAGACCCTCAAGCAGGGCACCGACGCGGTCGGCAGCCGGGTCCGCGTCAAGGTCGTCAAGAACAAGGTCGCAGCCCCCTTCAAGCAGGCCGAGCTGGATCTGATCTGGGGCACCGGCTTCAGCCGCGAGGGCGGGCTCATCGACGCCGGCGTCGAGCAGGGCTTCATCCGCAAGTCCGGCGCCTGGTACACGTACGAGGGCGACCAGCTCGGCCAGGGCAAGGAGAACGTCCGCACCTTCCTGCGCGACAACCCCGACCTCGCCGACGAGATCGAGAAGAAGGTCAAGGAGAAGCTCGGGATCGGCCCGCAGCTCGACGCGCCCGCCACGGTCGACCAGCCCGACTTCTGACGGTGGGCGGCTGGCCCGACGCCCGGGAGCGCTCCGCCCCCGGACGCCGACGCGGGCGGCGCTCCGGTCCGTCCCCTGACCCGGACGGTCCGGACGCCGCCCCGCCGGCCGGCGGCCCGCCTCCCGAGGACGACCCGGGCGACCCCGAGCAGGTCGCCCGGTCGATCTGCCTGCGGGCGCTGACCGGTGCCCCCAAGACCCGCCAGCAACTGGCCGACCTGCTGACCAGGCGCGGGATCCCCGACGACGCCGCCGAGGCCGTTCTCGACCGGTTCGACGAGGTCGGCCTGATCGACGACGCCGCCTTCGCCCGGGCCTGGGTGACCTCCCGTCAGGCCGGGCGAGGGCTGGCACGGCGCGCGCTCAAGGCGGAGCTGCGTGCCAAGGGTGTCGACGGCGAGGTCGCCGAGGAGGCGGTCGCGCTCGTCGACGACCAGGACGAGTGGGATGCGGCCCGGCGGCTGGTCCAGCGTCGACTGCCGGGCCTGCGGCGGGTCGACCGGATCACCGCCGAGCGGCGGCTGGTGGGGATGCTCGCCCGCAAGGGCTACGGCGCCGGGTTGGCCGGCTGGGTGGTCCGCGAGGCCCTCGACGAGGACCGGTCCGGCGAGGACGCCGAGGAGCCCGCGGTGCACCAGGAGCAGGGCCTCGACGCCTGGCTGCCCTGACGGAGCCGCCTCGACCGAGCAGCCTCGGCTCCGAGCCGGAGGCCCCCTGCCAGCGCGGACCCGGCGCGCCGGACCGGCTCCTGGCCGTCCACGGCACTCGGCTCCCGAAGCCGGACCCCGATGGCCGCCGGAGCGCGCCCAGCCCCGCCGTGCCCGCCGCCGGCAGACGGACGAGCGCGGGTGGGCCGGGCCGGCGCCCGGCTCAGGTCGGGTCGGGGTCCCGGCTGCCCTGCCGGGCGCCCTCGCTGAGGCCGACATTGCTGACGTCGGCGTAGGGCTCGTGGCGTCGCCCGACGTGCTTCTCCAGCTCGAGGCGGTCCAGCAGGTGCGGGTAGTGCGCCTCGAACGCCGGGCGCTCGGAGCGGATCTTCGGGATCTCGGTGAAGTTGTGCCGCGGCGGCGGCGACGACGTCGCCCACTCCAGCGAGTTCCCGTGGCCCCAGGGGTCGTCCCGCAGCGCCAGGGGCCCGTAGCGCCACGACCGCACGACGTTGAACAGGAACGGCAGCACCGACGCCCCGAGGATGAACGAGAAGATCGTCGAGACGGTGTTCAGGGTGGTGAAGCCGTCGGTGGGCAGGTAGTTGGCGTACCGGCGCGGGAAGCCCTCACCGCCGAGCCAGTGCTGCACCAGGAACGTGCCGTGGAAGCCGATGAAGGTCATCCAGAACTGCAGCTTGCCCAGGCGCTCGTCCATCATCCGGCCGCACATCTTCGGGAACCAGAAGTAGACGCCGGCGTAGGCGGCGAACACGACGGTGCCGAATACCACGTAGTGGAAGTGCGCCACGACGAAGTAGCTGTCGTTGACGTGCCAGTCCAGCGGCGGGCTGGCCAGCAGGACGCCGGTGAGCCCGCCCAGCAGGAACGTCACGAGGAAGCCGATCGAGAAGAGCATCGGCGACTCGAAGGTCAGCTGACCGCGCCACATGGTGCCGATCCAGTTGAAGAACTTGATGCCGGTCGGCACGGCGATCAGGTAGGTCAGGAACGCGAAGAACGGCAGCAGCACCGCGCCGGTCGCATACATGTGGTGCGCCCACACGACGACCGAGAGGCCGCCGATGGCGAGGGTCGCGAAGATCATGCCCTTGTAGCCGAACAGCGGCTTGCGGCTGAAGACCGGGATGACCTCGGTGATGATGCCGAAGAACGGCAGCGCGATGATGTAGACCTCGGGGTGCCCGAAGAACCAGAACAGGTGCTGCCACAGCATCGGCCCACCGTTCTCCTCCGTGTACACCAGCGCGCCCACCTGCCGGTCGGCGAGCAGCGCCATGAGCGCGGCGGTGAGGATCGGGAACGCGAAGAGCACCAGCAGGCTGGTGACCAGCGTGTTCCAGGTGAAGATCGGCATCCGGAACATCGTCATCCCCGGCGCCCGGAGGCAGACGATCGTGGTGGCGAAGTTGACCGCGCCGAGGATGGTGCCCAGACCGCTGACCGCCAGCCCGGCGATCCACAGGTCGGCACCGACGCCGGCCGAGTGCGCCGCGGTCGAGAGTGGCGTGTAGGCGTACCAGCCGAAGTCCGCCGGGCCGCCGGGGGTGAGGAAGCCGCCCATCGCGAGCATCGACCCGAAGAGGAACAGCCAGTAGGAGAAGGCGTTCAGCCGCGGGAAGGCGACGTCCGGAGCGCCGATCTGCAGCGGCATGATGAGGTTGCCGAAGGCGAAGAACAGCGGCGTCGCGAAGAACAGCAGCATCGCCGTGCCGTGCATGGTGACCAGCTGGTTGTACTGCTCCGGCGACAGGAACTGCAGCCCCGGGCGGGCCAGCTCCCCGCGCATCAGCATCGCCATCAGGCCGGCGCCCACGAACCACACGAAGGACGTGGCCAGGTACATCAGGCCGATGGTCTTGTGGTCGGTGGTCCGCAGCAGGTTCGACAGCCGCGAGCCCTTCGCTGCCTCGGGAGCCGGGGCCGGCCGTGTGACGATCGGATGCGGGGCCAGAGCAGTCATGCGGGCCTCCCAGGGGCCGACCGCGCTCCCACGGCTCGGGAGCCGCTCCCATGGTGACCCCAGGATGCAGGTCAGGGAAGCCGTACCGGCCCGGACGGGGCCGTGGCCGTGGGAAGTGTGCGTCAGCCGGCGGGGCGCGTGGTCGCCGACCAGGCGGTCACGTCGATGGCGACTCCGTTGGGTGCATCGTCGTCGGCCACCAGCCAGCTGCCCTCACGGCCCAGCTCGGAGGACAGCCACGCCCGTATCTGCAGGTCGAAGGCGCGCTCGGGGCCGGCCGCCGCCGAGCTGACCGGTCCCAGGAAGGTCAGGTCGGTCTCTGCGCCGCCCGCGAAACGGAGCACCACCCGGCACCGCGAGCGCCGGTGCCGGGCCGGCGGCACGACCTCCCGCACCACGGCGGTGTCGGCGCCCGCGGCGGCGGCCAGCGAGGACGCGGAGGCGCGCAGCCGGGTCACGAACTCCTGCGCGGCGTCCATGGGCGCCGCCGGGCGAGGCACCGGCGTCGGGAGCGGGGGCACGGCGGGGCGGAGGGCGGTGTCCACGCCTGCCGTATCGGCAGGCGTGGACACCACCGTGACCGGCTCGTTCCGTACGAGAGCCGTCAGGCGCCGCCGCCCACCGGGACCCGGCTGTCCTCGTCGACGGTGGCCCCGGCGCGCCCGGCGGTCCGGGGCTGCCGACGCTCGAGGTACTGCGCCAGCCGGCCCAGCGCGTAGTTGATGGCGATGTACATCAGCGCGATGACGACGAACGTCTGGATCGGGTTGTCCAGGTTGCGGCGGATGCTCTCGCCCTGGCTGAGCAGCTCGTCGTAGTTGGCGACGAAGGTGATCAGCGAGGTGTCCTTCAGGACGACGACGAGCTGGCTGATGATCGCCGGCAGCATGACGCGGAAGGCCTGCGGCAGCAGCACCAGCCGCATCGCCTGGCCGTTGGTCAGCCCCGTCGCCAGGGCCGCCTCCCGCTGGCCGCGGGGCAGCGACGCCACGCCGGCCCGGACCACCTCGGCGAAGATCACCATGTTGTAGGCGGTGAGACCGATGACCAGGCCCCAGAACGTCTGTCCGCCGGGCAGCTGGTCGAGCGGGACGCCGACGTCGTCCAGCACACGGGCGCCGAAGTAGACGAGCACCACGACCGGCAGCCCGCGGAAGAGCTCGACCAGGCCGATCAGGGGGATGCGCCCGGCGCGGCCCAGCGAGAGCCGGGCCACCGCGATGAGCGTGCCGAGCACGACGGACAGCGTCATGGCCACCGCTGCGGCCTTGAGCGTGTTGACCACACCCTCGGCGAGCAGCTGCCACACCGGTTCGAAGGCCTCGTTGGAGGGGTCGATGAGCGGGCCCCACTTCTCCATCGAGAACTCGCCCTGCGCGGCCAGGCGCCGGACGACGACGAAGGCCAGCCCGGCCAGCGCCAGCAGCGCCACCGCGGTGGCGATGCGGGTGCGGCGCCGGGCCCGCGGACCCTGGGCGTCGTAGAGGACGGACGTCGGGCTCATCGGGCGATCGCCACCCTCCGCTCGATGACCTGCAACAGGGCCCCGGCCGGCAGCGTGATGCACAGGTAGCCGATGGCGACGCCGACGAAGACTGGCAGCGTCTCGTAGCCCCGCGCGCTGGTGAGGGTCGCGCCGGTGCTCCACAGGTCGCCGCCGACGCCGAAGGCGCCGACGACCGCGGAGTTCTTCATCATGGCGATGACGACGCTGCCCAGCGGCGGGACGACGGTGCGCAGCGCCTGGGGGAGCACCACGAAGCGCAGCCCCTGGGTGAAGTTCAGCCCGATCGACCGCGCGGCCTCGGCCTGGCCGGCCGGCACCGAGTTGATGCCCGCGCGGATGGCCTCGCAGACGAACGCCGACGTGTAGAGCACCAGGCCCAGCACGCCGAAGAAGAAGAACGTGCGGTTGATGCCGAGCTCGGGCAGGCCGAACGCGCAGGCGAACAGCACGACCGACAGCGGGGTGTTGCGGAAGGTCGTCACCCAGAAGGTCCCGAACTTCTGCAGCGGTGGCACCGGGGAGACGCGGCACATCGCGATCACCAGGCCGAGCGCCAGGGAACCGACCAGCGCCACCAGGATGATCCGCAGGGACGTCAGGTACCCCTCGACGAACAGGGCGAGGTTGTCGGTCACCGCGTCCACGCGCGCTCCCTCTCGGTCGGATCGTCGGGGGTCAGGGTGTCAGGAGCGCGGCCGGCCGGACGTCGCCGGCCGGCCGCGGTCTCGGGAAGGGTCAGGAGCAGGGCGCGGGCTCGGGCAGCGTGGGGGTCTCGGCGCCCTCGACCTGGCCGGCGGTCGACTCCCAGGCCTGGGCGTAGGCCTCCTCGTTGGCCGCCAGCGTCTCGTTGATGAACTCGCAGAACGCGACGTCACCCTTGGGGATGCCGATGCCGTAGGGCTCCTCGGTGAACTGCTCGCCGACGAGCTTGAACTGGCCGTCGGACTCCGCGACGAAGCCCAGCAGGATCACGTTGTCGGTGGTGACCGCGTCGACCTGGCCGTTGCCGAGGGCGTCGGCGCACTGCGAGTACTCGTCGAAGAGCACCAGCTGCCCGGGGTCGGCCAGGTACTGGCGGATGTTCTCCGACGGCGTCGAGCCGGTCACCGAGCAGACCTTCGCGTCGGCGTTCTCCCGGAGCGACTCCGGACCGGTGATCGCCGTGTTGTCCGACGCGACCATGATCTGCTGCCCGGCCACGTAGTACGGCCCGGCGAAGGAGACCCGCTCCTTGCGCTTGTCGTTGATCGTGTAGGTCGCCACGACCATGTCGACCTCGCCGCCCTCGAGCACCTCCTCGCGCACCGCCGAGGGGGACTCGACGAACTCGATCTGCTCGGGCTCGATGCCCAGCCCCCCGGCGATGATCTCGGCGATCTCGACGTCGAAGCCCTCGACGTCGCCGGAGAGGTTCTCCAGACCGAAGCCGGGCTGGTCGAACTTGGTGCCGACCCGGATCGAGCCCTGCTCGGCGAGCTCGGCCATCGTCGTCCCGGCCTCGAACTCGGGGGCCTCGGCGACCGACGGCTCGGCGGCCGTCTCCTCGCCCTCGTCACCGCCGCCACAGGCGGCGAGGGCGAGGGTCGCGACGGCGACGGTGGCGGCCAGGGTCGTGCGGCGGGTCCTCATGTGCGGGTCCTCTCGATCGGGGAACGCGGTCAGTGGGTGAGGATCTTGGACAGAAAGTCCTTGGCCCGGTCGGACGTCGGGCGGGTGAAGAAGGTCTCGGGGTCGGCGGACTCGACGATCCGGCCGCCGTCCATGAACACGACCCGGTTGGCCGCCCGGCGGGCGAAGCCCATCTCGTGGGTGACGACGACCATCGTCATGCCGTCGCGGGCCAGCGAGGTCATGACGTCGAGGACCTCGTTGATCATCTCGGGGTCGAGTGCGGACGTGGGCTCGTCGAAGAGCATGACCTTGGGGTCCATCGCCAGCGCCCTGGCGATCGCGACGCGCTGCTGCTGGCCGCCGGACAGCTGCGCCGGGTACTTGTCGGCCTGGCTGCCGACGCCGACCCGGTCGAGCAGTTCGCGGGCGCGCCGCTCGGCGTCGCCCTTCGACAGTTTGCGCACCTTGACCGGGCCCAGGGTGACGTTCTCGAGCACGGTCTTGTGCGCGAAGAGGTTGAAGCTCTGGAAGACCATCCCGACGTCGGCGCGCAGCCGGGCCAGCTCCTTGCCCTCCTCGGGCAGCCGCTGGCCGTCGATGGTGATCTCGCCGGAGTCGATGGGCTCGAGCCGGTTGATCGTTCGGCACAGCGTCGACTTCCCGGAGCCGGACGGCCCGATGACGACGACGACCTCGCCGCGGTCGATCGACAGGTCGATGTCCTGCAGGACGTGCAGCTGGCCGAACCACTTGTCGACCCCGGACAGGCGGACGAGAGGCTCTCCGGCGGTACGGCTGGTCACCCGGCAGACCCTAGAGGCGGCCGACGGCGCCGGACGAACCCGCCGATCACGAAGCCGTAACGAAGCCGCAGGTCGCGGAGCCCGGCCGGGGGACGCCGTCCCCGCCGTACCCTCGACCCGTCATGACGAGCGACCTCGACCGCAGCGCCCAGCCCGCCCCGGGGCGGACCTACCGGGTCCGCACCTACGGCTGCCAGATGAACGTGCACGACTCCGAGCGCCTCTCGGGGCTGCTGGAGGCCGCCGGTTACACCGCCGCGCCCGAGGGGGCCGACGCCGACGTCGTCGTCCTCAACACCTGCGCGGTGCGGGAGAACGCCGACAACCGGCTCTACGGCAACCTCGGCCACCTCCGCCCGGTCAAGGACGCCCACCCCGGCATGCAGATCGCCGTCGGCGGCTGCCTGGCGCAGAAGGACCGCGGCGAGATCGTGCGGCGCGCGCCGTGGGTCGACGTCGTCTTCGGCACCCACAACGTCGGCTCGCTGCCGGCCCTGCTGGAGCGGGCGCGGCACAACGCCGAGGCCCAGGTCGAGATCGCCGAGGCCCTCGAGGTCTTCCCGTCGACGCTGCCGGCCAAGCGGGACTCCGCCTACTCCGGCTGGGTGTCGATCAGCGTCGGGTGCAACAACACCTGCACGTTCTGCATCGTCCCGGCGCTGCGGGGCAGGGAGAAGGACCGCCGTCCCGGCGAGATCCTGGCCGAGGTGCAGGCGCTGGTCGACCAGGGCGTGCTCGAGGTGACCCTGCTCGGGCAGAACGTCAACGCCTACGGTGTGGAGTTCCGCGACCGCGGCGCCTTCGCCGACCTGCTGCGCGCGACCGGCCGGATCGAGGGGCTGGAGCGGGTGCGCTTCACCAGCCCGCACCCGCGCGAGTTCACCGACGACGTCATCGAGGCCATGGCCGAGACGCCGGCGGTCTGCCACCAGCTGCACATGCCGCTGCAGAGCGGGTCGGTCGACGTGCTGCGCAGGATGCGTCGCGGCTACCGGCAGGAGCGCTACCTCGGCATCATCGACCGCGTGCGGGCGGCGATGCCCGATGCGGCGATCACCACCGACATCATCGTGGGCTTCCCCGGCGAGACCGAGGAGGACTTCCGGCAGACCCTCGAGGTGGTCCGGCAGGCGCGCTTCGCCAGCGCCTTCACCTTCCAGTACTCCAAGCGGCCCGGGACGCCGGCCGCCGAGATGGAGGGGCAGCTGCCCAAGGAGGTCGTGCAGGAGCGCTACCTGCGGCTGACCGCGCTGCAGGAGGAGATCAGCTGGGCGGAGAACCGGGCGCAGGTCGGGCGGAGGGTCGAGCTGCTGGTCGCCGCGGGGGAGGGCAGCAAGGACGCCCGCACCGGGCGGCTGTCCGGCCGCGCCCGCGACGGCCGGCTGGTGCACTTCCGGGCGGGCGGGGATGACGGAGCGGACGGCGTGCGGCCCGGCGACGTGGTCGAGACCGTCGTGACCCAGGCCGCGCCGCACCACCTGGTCGCCGACGGGCCACTGCTGTCGCACCGGCGCACCCGCGCCGGCGACGCGCACGAGGCCGGCACCCGCCCCACCACCCCCGGCGTGCTGCTCGGGATGCCGCAGGTCGGCGTCCCGGCCCCGCTGGCCCCGGCCGGGGGCTGCTGAAAGAGGACCCCCTTCTCCCCACCCCTCGCAAGCTCGGGGCGGTGCCCTGAAGGGGGCCGTCAGCGGCGGTTGGCGCTCTTCTCCGCCTCGGCCAGCCACTCGCGGCGGGTGGCGAGGTTGGCCCTGGCCTCCTCGATCCGCCGGGCGTCACCGGCGGCCTCGGCCTTGGCCAGCTGCTCCTCGGCCTTGGTGACCGCCTGCCGCATCGAGGTGACCATCGGGTTCTCCGGGGCCACCCGCGGGCGGGAGGTGTCGACGGCGCCGCGGATGCGCTGCTCGACGGCCTGCATCCGGTCCTCCAGCTGGCGTATCGCGCCGCGCGGCACGTGGCCGATGGCGTCGTAGCGCTCCTGCAGCTTGCGCAGCAGGTTCTGGGCTCCGCGCAGGTCGCTCGACGGGTCGAGCTTCTCGGCCTCGGCGAGGATCTCCTCCTTGGCCTGCTGGTTGGCGAGCTGCTCGGCGTTGCGGGCCTTGTCCGACTCGGCGCGCGCGGTGAAGAAGACGTCCTGCGCCGCGCGGAACTGCTTCCACAGGTCGTCGTCGCCGTCGCGGCCGATGCGCGGGACGGCCTTCCACCGGTCCATCAGGCTGCGCATCGCGGCACTCGTCGGGCCCCACTCGGTGGACGTCGAGAGCCGCTGCGCCTCGGCGATCAGCTCCTGCTTGGCCGCCCGGGCCTCGCCGCGCTGGGCGTCGAGGGCGGCGAAGTGCGCACCCCGGCGGCGACCGAAGGCGTCACGGGCGGCGGCGAACCGGCTCCACAGCGCCTCGTCGGTCTTGCGGTCGATCCCGCGGATGGTCTTCCACTCCTCGACGATGGCCTTGAGCCGGTCGCCGGCGGCCTTCCACGAGGTGGACTCGGCGGCGATCTGCTCGGCCTCGGCGGCCAGCCCCTCCTTGCGGGCGACCTGCGCGGCCCGGGCGGCGGCCTTCTCCGCCCGCGACTCGGCGGCCGCGGAGTTGGCGGTCCCGACCATGGCGCGGGCGCGGGCGGCCAGCCCGTCCAGGTCGCCGACGGCGGCGGCGGTGGGGATCGACTCGGCCAGCGCCTGTGCCTTGGCCTTGATCTCGCGGGGGTTGCCGGTGTGCGCCCGCAGCCGCGCCTCGAGCAGCGACACCTCCGTGGCCAGGTCGTCGTAGCGGCGGGCGTAGTGGGCCAGCCCGGCCGCCGGGTCACCGGCCTGCCACGAGCCGACGGCGCGCTCGCCCTCGGCGGTGCGGACGTAGACGGTCCCGTCGTCGTCCACCCGGCCCCACTGCGCGGGGTCGGAGGCGGGGCCGGCGTCCGCCGGCCCCGCCCCCCCACCCGTCTCCTATACACAGTCGGACCTGGCCCCGAATCCTTACTTATTCATTTCGGTGGTGCCCGCCTGTCTACCAACAACTATAGTACTGTGCATCAACCCTCGCATCGCATCCTACTGCATCTAGTAGT
>NZ_NVPT01000046.1 GCF_002802985.1 Geodermatophilus chilensis
TGTCCGCGCTCCCCCGGGCGACGGTGTTGTCCGCCGGGTCCAGGTTGCGCTCGCTCCCCGAATCGGGGACCTGCTTGACCAGAACGACGATGTCCATCGTCAACCCACCTCTTCGCGATCAGGGGCGCGGGCCAGCGCCCGCCTGCTCCGATAGTGGAGGTTACCGCCGGGTAACGGCCCACCCGCCGGGGGTCTGGGTGACCTGGGTCACCCCACCCGGGAGGGGTTCAGCGCCCGGAGAAGGTGGCCTTGCCGGGCCCGTGCTCCAGGAACGAGCGCATGCCGGTCTGCTGGTCCTCGGTGTCGAACAGCTCGGCGAACAGCTGGCTCTCCAGGACCAGACCCTCGCGCAGCGGCCGGTCCAGGCCCTCGTCGATCGCCTTCTTGGCGGCGGCCAGCGCCAGCGGCGGCCCGGCGGCGAACTTGCGCGCCATGGCGACGGCGGTGTCGTACACCTCCGCGTCGGGGACGACGGCGTCGGCCAGCCCGAGCTCCAGGGCCTCCTCCGCGCCGACGTGCCGGCCGGTGAAGACCAGGTCCTTGGCCTTGGCCGGGCCGACCAGGCGGGCCAGCCGCTGGGTGCCCCCGGCACCGGGGATGATGCCGAGCAGGATCTCCGGCTGGCCGACCTTCGCGCCCGCGCCCATGATCCGGAAGTCTGCGCACAGGGCCAGCTCGTAGCCGCCGCCGAGCGCGTAGCCGGTGATGGCGGCGATGACCGGCTTGGGGATCTCCTGGACGGCGGTGAAGGAGTTCGTGAGCTCCCGGCCCCAGGCCACCATGCTGCGGCCGTCGAGCTGCGACATGGCCTTGATGTCCGCGCCGGCGGCGAAGACCCGCTCCCCGCCGTAGACGACGACGGCGCGCACGTCCTCACGCGTGCTGGCATCCAGCGCCGCGGCGCGCACCTCCAGGTGCAGCTGCTCGTTGATCGCGTTCATCTTCGGCCGGTCGAGGCGGATGGTCCCCACCCCGTCCTCGACCTGCAGCGTCACGAACTCGGGCTGTGCCACGGAGACCTCCTGGCGGTGGACGACGTCGTCGTCCGCACCCTAGTCAGCGGCCCGCCGCGAGCCTGCGAGTGGCGGGGGGACCGCGGCCCCTCTGCAGGGCCCCGCCGCGAGCCTGCGAGTGGTGGGGGGCAGAGGGGTCCTCTTTCAGGGGACGCCGACCGGCGGCAGGTACTGCAGCCGGCTGTCCTCCGGGATGCCGCGGTCGGGCGCCACGACGAGCTCGGCCGGCCCGCGGGCGGTTTCGAGCGCGTCGACCAGGTCGCCGCAGCGCTGCGTCGAGGGCACGCGGTACCCCGGCCCGGTGACCACCCAGACGGCCGACCCGTCGCCGGCGCGCTGCAGCACGTCGGCGGCGACGGCGGTCGACGGCGTGCCCGTCATGCGGGCCTCGTAGTCGGTCCAGTCGACCCGGTCGGCCGGGCGCAGGTCGGGGTAGACGACCAGGTACAGCCCCCGCTCCGGCGGGATCAGCCGCTCCACCGCGGGCCCCAGCTGGTCGGGGCAGAAGACGACGACGTCGCCGGGGGCCGCGTCGTCCAGCGCCCGCGCGATCTCCCCCGCCTGCGTGCGGGGCGTGGCGAGCTGGGGCAGCGCCGTGACCAGCCCGAGGCCGGCGAGCCCCACCAGCACGGCGGCGCGGACGGTGGTGCCCGGCAGGGCCGCCACGCCCAGGGCGGCCAGCGCCAGGAAGGCGGACACCGCGACGCTGGTGTAGCGGTCGTGGACCGCGGTGCCGGTCAGCCGGCTGACCTCGCCGGCCACCAGCAGCGTGCCCAGCGACAGGGCCAGCAGCACCAGGCGCGAGCGGCGCGGCCGCAGGGACAGCACCACCGTCCGCTCGCCCGGGCGGCGCGGGGCGGCCGCGGCGAGCAGGCCGACGGCGGCCACCAGCAGCAGCGCCGTCCCGAGGACGTGGGCGCGCACCTGGCCGCCGCCCTGCCATGCCTCCAGCGCCACGGGCAGCACGGCGAAGCCGGGCGAGGCGGCCCACGGCGTCCCGGTGTGCGCCAGCTGCACGAGGAACGAGAGCACCCAGGGGCTGAAGAGCAGCCCGCCGAGAGCCAGCCCGGCGAGCACTCGCAGTGCTACCCCGCGGCTGAACGGCAGCGCCGCGAGCGCGAGCACCCCGCTCACCGCGACGACGTGAAAGGCCCACACGTGCGTCAGCAGGAGCGCGCCGGTGACGGTGCCGAACGCGAGGACCGGCCCGGCGCCGGGGCGGCGCACCACGGCGGCGCCCGCGCCGATGCCGAGCACCGTCAGCAGCACCAGCAGCGCGTACATCCGCGTCTCACTGGCGTAGCGGATCAGGAAGGGCGAGGTCGCCAGGAGCACGACCAGCGCGACCGCCGTGCGGCGGCCGGCCAGCCGGCGGGCGACGTCCCAGGCCAGCGGCAGCGTCAGGACGCTGATGACCCCCGACAGCGCGCGCACCGCGGTGGCGCTGGTGCCGAACAGCGCCGTCCAGGCGTGGAGGAGCAGGTAGTACAGCGGCGGCGAGCCGTCCTCCTCCAGCGCGGCGAACAGCTCGGGCAGCGGCAGGCGGGCGATCGCGACGCTCTGCGCCTCGTCGAGCCAGAGCTCCGGCGGCGCGACGAAGCGGGCGACCACTCCGACGGCGACCAGGCCGCCGAGGAGGACCGACAGGACGGCGACCGGCCACGGCTGGCCGGCCCGCTCACCGAGGCGGGTCCACAGGCCGGGCCGGCGAGCCGGGCGGAGCGGTGCCGGGGAGGTGGGAGCGGCCTGCGCGCCGCCGAGCCTAGGCAGCACGCGTGGAACGGCGGGGCAGCCACCTGGGGGCCCCGGAGACGGCGGACCCGGCGGGCCCCGCTCCGACGTCGACGGTGGAGCCGGTCCCCGGCAGTGGCCTGCGCACGCGTCCTCCGAAGCTCTCCCGGTCTCCCGGGTCCTGGGCCGCCGCGCCCGTGGTTCCGGCACGGCGGGACGTCGATACCCCGGCGCTCCTGGATCGGAACCCGGGGTCAGCCCGTCGGGGCGGCCGCGCTGCCGCCCCCCGCAGTCTGACCGGACGCCGGGTCGGCGCGCCACAGCACCCCCAGGCCGGACGGCGAGGTCGCCACCTGTGTGTAGTGGGCCGACAGCTCTGCGGTGACCGCGCGGGTGCCCGCGGCCCGCCGCACGCCGGGGTGGGCGCGGTCCAGGCCGAGCACCACGACCGCGTCGAGGTCACCGCGCACCGCGGGCAGGTCGACCACCGGCGGGATGCGCTCGAGCCCGCGCAGCTGCGGGTCGACGTCCAGCCGCTGCCGCAGGTACGGCGGCCCGTCGAAGCGCACCTGGAAGTAGTCGTGCACCGCCTCGTAGTGGCCGAGGTCGACACCGCCGGCGCGGATGGCCAGCCGGCTGGACTCGTGGCGCAGCGGGTCGGGGAAGCCGGTGCCGGGCGAGATCACCGAGCGGTCGTACTGCAGGACGGCGATCGTCGAGCCCGGCGGGATGTGCTCGGCCAGCGCCAGCAGCTCAGCCACCTCGCCGGCCGCGGTGGACTGCGCGGGCAGCCGCGTGAACGCGGCGGCCGAGGCGGCGGCGACCAGGAGCACGGCCGCGGCGGCGCCGGCGCGCGGGCCCGGGGCGCGGGTGGCGGCCCACAGCACCAGCAGCAGCGGCGGGAACCAGGCCAGCCGGGCGGCGAGGAAGCCGAAGTCCTCGCCCAGCCGGTCCGGCGTCAGCCAGTAGACCGCCGTGACGCCGGCCAGCAGCAGCCCGAGCGCGATCCGCTCCGGTCCCAGCCCGGGACCCCCCGGCCACGCCCGCCGCAGCGCCGCGGCGGCGAGGACGGCGAGCACGACGACGGTGAGCAGCGCCGGCAGCAGCTCCGCGCCCCAGCCGGTGACGAACGGCCGCAGCCCGATCAGCAGCGCCCCGAGCCGCGCCCACGACGGCCCGACCTCGCCCTCGGCCGGCGGCCCCTCCCCCGTGGCGAGGTAGAGGGCGGTCAGCGCTGCCGACGGCAGGACGGCCAGCAGCACCGGGACGGCGTGCCGACCGAGCGCGGCGGGCACCGGCTGCCCGCCGCGGACGGCACCGGCGGCGCGCACCCCGGCCAGCGTCAGGGCGCTGCCGGCCGCGAACACCCACGGCAGCAGGTGCGCGGTCCAGGTCAGCACGAGCAGCCCGGCCAGGCCCGCTGCCGCGGGGACCGGCCACCCGTCCCGGCGGCGCAGCGCCAGCGCGAGGACCAGCAGCGCCCCGATCACCCCGAGCACGAAGTTGTAGAAGCCGTAGGTCACGAGGTGGCTCCCGGCGAGGGGCAGCGCCGCCGCGGCCAGCCACCACGCCCGCCGGTCGAGCGCCTGGACCGCGCAGGCCAGCGCGCCGACCAGCCCGAGCACGAGCCCGGCGACCAGCAGCGCCTCCGCGCCGTCCGGACCGGCCAGGGGCAGCAGGGCGGTCAGCAGCAGCGTGGCCAGCATGTTGGGCACCGGCGACAGGTCGGCGCGGTAGTGCTCGGCCAGCACCGCGCCGGTCGGGCCGTCGTCCCCGGAGTGCAGCAGCACCCAGGCGCCGGCCACGTGCGCCGGGCCGTCCTGGCTGAGCACCGTGGGGAACAGCACCAGCGGCAGCAGCTGGACGGCGACCCCGAGGGCCAGCGCGACGCCGGCCACGACCGCGGGCACCGACGGGCGGCGGAGCCGGCGGACCGGGGTGCCTGACGGCCCCGTCCTGGGCCCCTTGCGGAGGGTGGGGAGGACGGGGTCCTCCATCAGGCCGCCCGGCGGGCGGTCCAGCGCCCGTCGGCGCGCTGCACCCGCAGCGCCAGCCCGAAGGTCTCCGACAGCGCCTCCTGGGTGACCACCTGCTCCAGCGGCCCGGCCGTCACCACCTCCCCGCCGCGCAGCAGCAGCGCGTGCGTGTAGCCCGGCGGGATCTCCTCGACGTGGTGGGTCACCAGCACCTGTGCCGGGGCGTACGCGTACCGGGCGAGGTCGGTCAGCCGGCTGACCAGGTCCTCGCGGCCGCCGAGGTCCAGGCCCGCGCCCGGCTCGTCGAGCAGCAGCAGCTCCGGGTCGGGCATGAGCGCGCGGGCGATCTGCACCCGCTTGCGCTCGCCCTCGCTCAGCGTGCCGAACGGGCGGTGCGCCATCGGGGTCACGCCCCACTGCTGCATGAGCATCGCCGCGCGGGTGAGGTCGTGGACGTCGTAGCGCTCCCGCCAGCGGCCGACCACCGCGTACCCGGCGGAGAGGACGACGTCGCCGGTGCGCTCACCGGGCTCGATCCGCTGGGCCAGCGCGGCGCTGGTCAGCCCGATCCGCGGCCGCAGCTCGAAGACGTCGACCGCGCCGAGGGTCTCCCCGAGCAGCGTGACCACGCCGCGGGTCGGGTGCAGCTGCGCCGCGGCCAGCTGCAGCAGCGTCGTCTTGCCCGCGCCGTTGGGACCGAGGACCACCCAGCGCTGGTCGGCCTCGACCGTCCAGTCGACGCCGCGCAGCAGGTGGGTCTGCCCCCGGACGACGTCCACACCCTGGATCTCGACGACCGGATCGCTCGACACGTGCCCATCCAACCAACCCGGACCGCACCCGCGCCGCTGCGACCCCGAGCGGGCCGGGGCTGACAGGATCGCCGACGTGCGCAGCAGTCCGGACGAGTACGAGGTGTGGCCCGGTCGATCCGCCCCGCTGGGGGCCCACTGGGACGGCACCGGCACCAACTTCGCGCTGTGGTCGGCCGGGGCGCACGCGGTCGACCTGTGCCTGTTCGACGAGGACGGCACCGAGCACCGGCACCGGCTGCGGGAGAACACCCACCAGGTCTGGCACGGCCGGCTGCCCGGCGTCGGCCCCGGCCAGCGCTACGGCTACCGGGTGCACGGCGGCTGGGACCCCAGCTCCGGGCAGCGGTACAACCCGGCCAAGCTGCTGCTGGACCCCTACGCCCGCGCGGTCGACGGCGCGCAGTCGCTGCACCCGGCGCTGTTCGGCTTCCGGTACGAGGGCGGCGAGGGCCCCGACCCGCGCGACTCCGCGCCGTACGTGCCGCGCGGGGTCGTCGTCCGCGACTCCTTCCCGTGGGACGGCGACCGCTCCCCCGCGACCCCCTGGTCGGACACGGTCATCTACGAGGTGCACGTCAAGGGCGCGACCATCCGCCACCCCGACGTCCCCCCGGCGCTGCGCGGCACCTACGCCGGGCTGGCCCACCCCGCCTTCGTCGAGCACCTGCAGGCCCTCGGCGTGACCGCCGTCGAGCTGCTGCCGGTGCACCACTTCGTCAGCGAGCCGCACCTGCCGCGCCGCGGGCTGACCAACTACTGGGGCTACAACACGCTGGGCTACTTTGCCCCGCACGCCGCCTACAGCTCCGCAGGGACGGCCGGGCAGCAGGTCACCGAGTTCAAGGCGATGGTCAAGACGCTGCACGCCGCGGGCATCGAGGTGGTCCTCGACGTCGTCTACAACCACACCGCCGAGGGCGACCACACCGGCCCGACGCTGTCGTTCAAGGGCATCGACAACGGCGGCTACTACCGGCTGCGCGAGGGCGACCCCTCCCGCTACCAGGACTACACCGGGTGCGGGAACACCCTCGACGTCCGCCGTCCCCAGGTGCTGGCGCTGCTCATGGACTCGCTGCGCTACTGGGTCACCGAGATGCACGTCGACGGCTTCCGCTTCGACCTCGCCGCGGCGCTGGCCCGCTCGCTGCACGACGTCGACCGGCTCTCGGCGTTCTTCGACGTCGTCCACCAGGACCCGGTGGTCAGCCAGGTCAAGCTGATCGCCGAGCCGTGGGACGTCGGCCCCGGCGGCTACCAGGTGGGCAACTTCCCGCCGCTGTGGACCGAGTGGAACGGCCGCTACCGCGACACCGTCCGCGACGTGTGGTCCGGCGCCCGCGTCGGGGTGCGCGACCTGGCCTACCGGCTGACCGGCTCGTCGGACCTCTACCGCTCCGACGGCCGGCGCCCCTTCGCCAGCGTGAACTTCGTGACCGCCCACGACGGGTTCACCCTCGCCGACCTGGTCACCTACGAGCACAAGCGCAACGAGGCCAACGGCGAGGACAACCGGGACGGCGAGAGCCACAACCGGAACTGGAACTGCGGCGTCGAGGGCCCGACCGACGACCCGGAGGTCACCGCGCTGCGGGCCCGCCAGGTGCGCAACCACCTGGCCACGCTGCTGCTGTCGACCGGCGTCCCGATGCTCACCGCCGGTGACGAGCTCGGCCGCACCCAGGGCGGCAACAACAACGCCTACTGCCAGGACAACGAGATCTCCTGGCTGGACTGGGCCGACGTCGACGAGGACCTGCGGGCCTTCGTCGCGCGCCTGCTGCGGCTGCGCCGGGAGTCGCCGGTGCTGCGGCAGGAGGCCTTCTTCGAGGGCCACGAGCTCGCCGACACCGGCGGCACCCGCGACCTGGCCTGGTTCGCCCCGGGCGGAGCGCAGCTGGACACCCGCGACTGGTTCGACAACGACCTGCAGACGGTCGGCATGTACTTCGACGGCCGCGGGATCCGGCACCGCGACGAGCGCGGCCGGCCGGTGCAGGACGACTCCTACCTGGTGCAGCTGCACGCCGGCGCCGAGCCGGTCGCCGTGCACCTGCCCGGCGCCCCGTGGGCCGACGGCTACGAGTTCGTCGTCTCCACCGAGTGGGCCACCGGAGCGCCCCCGCGTCCGACCGTGGTCGCGCCCGGCCCGATCGAGGTGCCGGCCCGCTGCGTCTGGCTGCTGCGAGTGCTCCGGAGGCCGTGACGCACCGCGGCCAGGGGCATTGCCGGAGTTCCTCGTGCCTCGCGGGTGCTGCAGCCCTGGCAGAGCGCGAGGAACGCCGGCAATGGCCGGCCTGGTCGACTCCCGCGAGACGCAGAGAGCCCCGGTCCGCGCGGACCGGGGCTCTCGTCTGCTCAGCTCAGTCGGGCTGCTGCTCGAAGGTGATGACCGTCCAGCCCAGCAGCAGCCGGTCGCCGTCGGAGAGCGGGTGGGCGACACCGGGCTCGAGCTGGGTCCACTCCGTGGCCTCGGGGCCGGCGACGTGGGTGCCGTTGAGCGAGCCGAGGTCGACCAGCGAGACCTCGCGGCCGTTGCGCTGGATGGCGGCGTGCGCCGAGGAGAGCACGTTCTGGGTGTCGGCGATCGGCACCGGCCGCGCCGAGCCCGCGGTGACCAGCTCGTGGTTGTCCGGACGGCGGCCGAGCACGAGGTCCTCGTCGACGGTCACGACCAGGCCGTCGTCGAAGCGCAGCACCGGCGCGGGCGCGGCCTCGGGCTTCCAGAAGGCGGTCGCCTCGCCGTCCTCCTCCTGCGGCCGCGAGGGGGCGGCCGTCGCGCCGAAACCCGAGGAGTCGGCGCTGCCGAAGCCGGCGTCGGAGCCCGCGGTGAACGACGGCGCCTGGGCCTGCGGGGCGGCGGCGGACGACGGGTGCGCCACCGCGGCCAGCTGCAGCATCGCGCCCGAACCGGGGACGGTGCCCTCGACCAGGTCGTAGGCGACCCCCGGAGGCATGGTGGGCACCGGCTGGCCGGGGCCGACGTAGAGGGTCTGGCCGAGCTGGAAGCCGCTGGCGAGGGTGCAGCCGTCGACCGACGAGCCCGACACCGGGACGCCGTCCACCGCCGGCTGGCCCTTGCCGCACCACAGCGCGACCCCGGTGCCCGAGCCCCCCGCGGTGTCGACGAGGACCAGCGCGAAGGACGCCGAGCCGCCGCCGAGCGCGGAGACCTGACCGGCGACCGCCCCGAGCACGCGCTCCGCGCCGGGACCGGACACCCCCAGGCACGCGTGCAGCGCGGCGACCAGGGCCGGCGAGCCGGGGGCGTCGACCCACAGCAGGCCGCCTCCGCGTCGAGCGACGACGGAGTCGCCTGGCAGGACTTCACAGCGGTCGGGCATGGCGTCCAGCCTAGAGGCGACTCACCCGACTGGGTGAGTCGCTCCTCCCCGCCACGCCGGGCAGGTCGCACCGGCCGGAGACCGGTGCGACCCGCGTGGCGGGTGGGGAGGACGGGTTCCGCTGCTACGCGGTGGCGACGACGCCCAGCTCGGCGGGGTCGGCCAGGTGCTCCGAGTGCGGCAGCACGCGCACCGTGTACCCGAAGGCGCCGGTGCGCTCCAGCGGCAGGGTGGCGGTGAACCAGTGCCGCGACCCCTCGGTGTGCTCGTGCGTCATCGGCCGCGTGGTGAGCTCGTGCAGGCCGTCGGCGTCGTCCACCCGCCCGTAGGCAGCCTGCACCTCGACGTCGGACGGCGTGAGCCCGGGCAGCTCGACCTCCGCCCGCAGCTTGAGGGTCGAGCCGATCTCCGGGGTGTCGCCGGCGCCGGTGGCCTCGACGTGCGCGACCCGCACGGTGCCCCAGTGGTCGAGCAGCCGCGCGCGCCAGCCGGCCTCGGTGCGGGCCACGCCGTAGCCGGACTCCGCCATCGCCCGGGACGATCGGGCCGCCGGCACGTACAGCTGCTGCACGTAGTCGCGCACCATCCGGGTGGCCAGCACCTTCGGGCCGGTCTCGCGCAGCGTGTGCCGCACCATCTCGACCCAGCGACCGGGGACGCCGTGCCGGTCGGTCTCGTAGAAGCGCGGGACCACCTGGGTGCTGAGCAGCTCGTAGATGGCCCGCGCCTCGATGTCGTCGCGGCGCTCGGGGTCGGCGACCCCGTCGGCGGTGGGGATCGCCCAGCCGTTCTGGCCGTCGAACCACTCGTCCCACCAGCCGTCGCGGATGGAGAGGTTCAGGCCACCGTTGAGGGCGGCCTTCATGCCGGAGGTGCCGCACGCCTCCAGCGGGCGCAGCGGGTTGTTCAGCCAGACGTCGCAGCCCCAATACAGGTAGCGGGCCATGCCGATGTCGTAGCCGGGCAGGAAGGCGATCCGGTGCCGGATCTCCGGGTCGTCGGCGAACTTCACCATCTGCTGGATCAGCTGCTTGCCGCCGTCGTCGGCCGGGTGGCTCTTGCCGGCGATGACCAGCTGGACCGGGCGCTCGGGGTCCAGCAGCAGGGCCCGCAGCCGCTCGGGGTCGCGCAGCATGAGGGTGAGCCGCTTGTACGAGGGCACCCGGCGGGCGAAGCCGATGGTGAGGACGTCGGGGTCGAAGGCGCTGTCGGTCCAGCCCACCTCGGACTCCGCGGCGCCGCGGGAGAGCGCGGTCTCGCGCAGCCGCCGGCGCACCTCCTCGACCAGCCGCGAGCGCAGCGCCCGGCGCGTGCTCCACAGGACGTCGGAGGGGATCCGGTCCACGCCGTCGAAGTGCACCGGGCCGGGAGCCGCGACCGGGTTCCCCTGGCTGGAGGACTGGGTGCCCATCTCGACCAGCTCCCGGGCGGTCCAGGTGGGCGCGTGCACGCCGTTGGTGATGGAGCTGATCGGCACGTCGGACTCGTCGAAGCCCGGCCACAGGCCGCGGAACATCGAGCGGCTCACGTGCCCGTGCAGCCGGCTGACGCCGTTGGCGCGCTGGCCCAGCCGCAGGCCCATGTGCGCCATGTTGAACTTCGCCGGGTCCTCCTCGGCGCCCAGCGGGATGAGCTGGTCCAGGGGGACGCCGAAGCCGGCGAAGTAGCGCTCGATCAGCGCCCGCGGGAAGCGGTCGATGCCGGCCGGCACCGGCGTGTGGGTGGTGAAGACCGTGCCGGAGCGCACCGCCTGCAGCGCCTCGGGGAACGACAGCCCGTGCGACTCGGTGAGCTCGCGGATCCGCTCGATGCCGAGGAAGCCCGCGTGCCCCTCGTTGGCGTGGTAGACCTCCGGCGCCGGCGTCCCGGTGAGCTGGCAGTACGCCCGCAGCGCCCGGACGCCGCCGATGCCCAGCAGCATCTCCTGGCGCAGCCGGTGGTCCTCGTCGCCGCCGTAGAGCCGGTCGGTGACCAGGCGCTCGGCCGGCGCGTTCTCCTCGATGTCGCTGTCGAGCAGCAGCAGCGAGACCCGGCCCACCTGCGCCCGCCACACGTGCGCGAACAGGGTGCGCCCCTCGGGCAGGGGCACGTTGATGACGACGGCGGTGCCGTCGGGCTGGCGCAGCAGCTTCAGCGGCAGACCGTGCGGGTCCAGCGACGGGTAGTGCTCCAGCTGCCAGCCGTCGGCCGACAGGCCCTGCTCGAAGTAGCCGGCCCGGTACAGCAGCCCGACGCCGACCAGCGGGACGCCGAGGTCGGAGGCGGCCTTGAGGTGGTCACCGGCGAGGATGCCCAGGCCGCCGGAGTACTGCGGCAGCACCTCGGTGATGCCGAACTCCGCGGAGAAGTAGGCCACCGTCTCCGGCGCCCCCTCGCCCAGCGACTGGTACCAGTGCGGGGCGGACAGGTACTCCTCGAGGTCGTCGACGACGTCCTGCAGCCGGCGCACGAAGCGGCGGTCCCGGGCCAGGGTGGCCAGCCGCTCGGCGGAGACCTCGCCCAGCACCTTCACCGGGTCGCCGTTGCAGGTCCGCCACAGCTCCGGGTCGAGGGCCTCGAAGAGGTCCCGGGTCTCGGCGTGCCAGGACCACCGGAGGTTGGTGACCAGCTGGGACAGCGGCATCAGCTCCTCGGGGAGCGAGGCCCGGACGGTGAACCGGCGGAGAGCACGCACGGGCCGAGACTATCCACGGACCGGGCTCCCAGCCGCCACAGCGGCGCAGCGCCCGAAGCGCCAGGATGAGCCATGGCCAGCCGACGCCCCGGTCACCCTCCCGTCCCACCAGTCGCCCACCGCGAACGCCAGGCGACGGCGGCCGATGTGCTCACCCGACGCGCCCTCGATAGCGTGGCCGGGATGACTGGCCGCGCTGACCTCCGCCTCGGCATCACCGATGTCGCCCCCGTCGTGTCCTGCGGCGCGTTCTCCGCGCGCGCCGTGGTCGGCGAGCACCTGCCGATCACCGCCACCGTCTTCCGCGAGGGCCACGACGCCGTCGCCGCGGACGTCGTGTGGACGGCCCCGGACGGCACCCGGGGACCGTTCAACCGCATGGAGCGCTTCGGCGACCAGCCCGACCGGTGGCTGACCACCGTCGTCCCCGACCGCGAGGGCCGGTGGACCTGCCGGGTGGAGGCCTGGAGCGACCCGCTGTCGACCTGGCATCACGCCGTCGAGGTGAAGATGGCGGCCGGGCAGGGCGCCGAGGAGCTCGCCAACGACCTGGAGGAGGGCGCCCGGCTGCTCGACCGGGTGGCCGCCGAGGCCGACGACGACTGGCGCGAGCGGGTGACCGAGGCCGCCGCCGCGCTGCGCGACACTTCCTGCGAGCTGCCGGCCCGGGTCGCCCCCGCCCTGGCCGAGGCGCTGCAGCGCTACCTGCACGACCACCCCGTGCGCGAGCTGGTCACGCCCGGCCCGGAGTACGAGGTGTGGGTCGACCGCCCCCGGGCGCTGTTCGGCTCCTGGTACGAGTTCTTCCCCCGCTCCACCGGCCCGGTGGTCGACGGCCGGCCGACCCACGGCACGTTCGCGACCTCGGCCGAGCGGCTGCCCGCGATCGCCGACATGGGCTTCGACGTCGTCTACCTGCCGCCGATCCACCCGATCGGCACGGTCAACCGCAAGGGCCCGAACTCCGCGCAGTACCCCGGTGGCAACCCCCACGAGGTCGCGCCGGACGACCCGGGGTCGCCGTGGGCCATCGGCAGCGCCGAGGGCGGGCACGACGCCGTCCACCCGCAGCTCGGCACGATGGAGGACTTCCGCGCCTTCGTCGAGCGCACCCGTGAGCTCGGCATGGAGGTGGCGCTGGACTTCGCGCTGCAGGCCGCGCCCGACCACCCCTGGGTCAAGGAGCGCCCGGAGTGGTTCACCACGAAGCCCGACGGCACGATCGCCTACGCGGAGAACCCGCCGAAGAAGTACCAGGACATCTACCCGATCAACTTCGACAACGACCCCGAGGGCATCTACGCCGAGTGCCTGCGGGTGATCCGGGTGTGGATGGACGCCGGGGTGCGGGTCTTCCGCGTCGACAACCCGCACACCAAGCCGCTGAACTTCTGGCACTGGCTGATCTGGACGGTCAAGGAGACCGACCCGGACGTGCTCTTCCTCGCCGAGGCGTTCACCCGGCCGGCGATGATGCACCAGCTCGCCCGCATCGGGTACACGCAGTCCTACACGTACTTCACCTGGCGCACCGAGCGCGGGGAGCTCGAGGAGTACGGCCGCGAGCTGGCCGCCAACTGCCACTACATGCGGCCGAACTTCTTCGTGAACACCCCGGACATCCTGCACGCGTCGCTGCAGCTCGGCGGCCCGCCGATGTTCAAGATCCGCGCCGCCCTGGCGGCGATGATGAGCCCGACGTGGGGCGTCTACTCAGGCTACGACCTCTTCGAGCACGTCGCGGTGCGCCCCGGCAGCGAGGAGTACCTCGACAGCGAGAAGTACCAGCTGCGGCCGCGGGACTGGGCTGCCGCGGAGTCCTCCGGGCGCAGCCTCGCGCCCTACCTGCGCCGGCTCAACGAGATCCGCCGCGCCCACCCGGCCCTGCAGCAGCTGCGCACGCTGCGGTTCCACTCCGTGGACAACCCGAACCTCATCTGCTTCTCCAAGACCGACCCCGGCTCGCAGGACGCCGTCCTGGTGGTGGTGAACCTCTCCAGCCACCACACCCAGATCGGGACGACGTCCCTGGACCTGCCGGCGCTCGGCCTGGACTGGTACGAGCGGTTCACCGTGACCGACGAGCTGACCGGCGACAGCTGGAACTGGGGCCAGTTCAACTACGTCGAGCTCGACCCCTACCGGGAGCCGGCGCACGTCTTCTCGATCACCTACCCCCGGCAGGTCCAGGTACCGCCGCCGGTGGCGTGACCGCCTCCTCCCCCGCTCCCCCCTGCAGAACCGAGGGCGACCACCTGCGATGACCGTTCCTGTCCCCGACTCCACCACCGGCCGCGCCGAGGCCCGGTCCCACAGCGTGCCGTCGGCGCTACCGGCCCCCGGCACCGACCCCGAGTGGTACAAGCGCGCCGTCTTCTACGAGGTGCTCGTCCGCGGCTTCGCCGACAGCAACGCCGACGGCATCGGCGACCTCCGCGGCATGATCGACAAGCTGGACTACCTGCAGTGGCTCGGCGTCGACTGCCTGTGGCTGCCGCCGTTCTTCGCCTCCCCGCTGCGGGACGGCGGCTACGACGTCAGCGACTACACCGCGGTGCTGCCCGAGTTCGGCGACATCGAGGACTTCACCGAGTTCCTCGCCGCCGCCCACGCGCGCGGTATGCGCGTGATCATCGACTTCGTCATGAACCACACCTCGGACCAGCACCCCTGGTTCCAGGCGAGCCGCAGCGATCCCGAGGGGCCGTACGGCGACTTCTACGTGTGGGCCGACGACGACACCGGCTACCCCGACGCGCGGATCATCTTCGTCGACACCGAGTCGTCGAACTGGACCTTCGACCCGGTGCGCAAGCAGTACTTCTGGCACCGGTTCTTCTCCCACCAGCCCGACCTCAACTTCGAGAACCCGCGGGTGCAGGAGGCGATCATCGACGCCCTGCGCTTCTGGCTGGACCTGGGCGTCGACGGTTTCCGCCTCGACGCCGTGCCCTACCTCTTCGAGGAGGAGGGCACCAACGGCGAGAACCTGCCGCGGACCCACGAGTTGCTCAAGCACGTCCGCAAGGTGGTCGACACCGACTACCCCGACCGGGTGCTCCTGTGCGAGGCCAACCAGTGGCCGGCCGACGTCGTCGAGTACTTCGGCGAGGACGGCGACGAGTGCCAGATGGCCTTCCACTTCCCGGTGATGCCGCGCCTGTTCATGGCCGTCCGGCGGGAGCAGCGCTTCCCGATCTCGGAGATCATGGCCCAGACGCCGGACATCCCGGACAACTGCCAGTGGGGCATCTTCCTGCGCAACCACGACGAGCTGACCCTCGAGATGGTCACCGACGAGGAGCGCGACTACATGTGGGCGGAGTACGCCAAGGACCCCCGCATGAAGGCCAACATCGGCATCCGCCGCCGGCTGGCGCCGCTGCTGGACAACGACATGGACACCCTCGAGCTGTTCAACGCGCTGCTGCTGTCGCTGCCCGGCTCGCCGGTCCTCTACTACGGCGATGAGATCGCCATGGGCGACAACATCTGGCTCGGTGACCGCGACGGCGTCCGCACCCCGATGCAGTGGACGCCGGACCGCAACGGCGGCTTCTCCACCGCCGACCCGCAGCGGATGTACCTGCCGCTCAACGCCGACCCGGTGTACGGCTACCAGGTCACCAACGTCGAGTCGCAGCTGCGCAACACCAACTCGATGCTGCACTGGCTGCGGCAGATGATCCACGTCCGCAAGCAGCACCCGACCTTCGGTCTGGGTACCTTCGCCGAGATCGGCTCGCGCAACCCGACGGTGCTGTCCTTCGTCCGCGAGTTCGGCGACGACCTGGTGCTCTGCGTCAACAACCTCTCCCGGTTCCCGCAGCCGGTGGAGCTGGACCTGCGCCGCTTCGAGGGCTACACCCCCATCGAGCTGACCGGCCGGGTGGAGTTCCCGCAAATCGGCGTCCTGCCCTACATGCTCACGCTCGCCGGCCACGGCTTCTACTGGTTCGAGCTGGCCAAGCCGGCCGAGCCGGTCGAGGAGCCGGCCGAGACCGACGACACCGCCGTCGCCGACGCCCTGCTGGCCGCAGGCCTCGTCGGCACCGGGGAGGAACCGCCCGCGGGCGGCACCGCCGACACGGGAGGACCCCGATGAACGTCCTGACCGGACTGCTCCAGGAGTGGATGCCGTCCCAGCGCTGGTTCGGCAGCAAGGGACGGGAGTGGGCCGAGGTCGCGGAGGAGAGCTTCTTCCTCGACCGGTCCCACCCCGTGCTCTCGATCCACCGGGTGACGGTCACCTACACCGACGGCGCCACCGAGACCTACCTGGTACCGCTGTCCTGGCGCGACCACCCGGTGGAGGAGCTGGCCGCGGCCCTCATCGGGACCGTCCCGCACGAGAACGGCGAGAACTACGCCTACGACGCGATGCGCGACCGCGAGGCGACCGCCACCTGGCTCACCCACCTCGCCGAGGGGGCGACGGTCGGGCCGATGCGGTTCGTCCCGGGCGAGGGGGCGGAGATCCCTGTCGGGCTCCCCGGCGACATCGTCTCCACCGAGCAGAGCAACACCTCGCTGGTGTACGGCCAGGAGGCCATCCTCAAGCTGTTCCGCCGGCTCGAGCCCGGCCTGAACCCGGACGTCGAGATCCACAGCGCCCTGCGCCGGACCGACAACCCGCACATCGCGCCGCTGCTCGGCCACGCCGAGATCGACCACGACCGGGACGCCGACACCCCTCCGGCCACGGCGTTCATGGTGCAGACCTTCGTGCCCAACGCCAGTGACGGGTGGCGGCTGGCCACCGCGAGCGTGCGGGACCTCTACGCCGAGGGCGACCTGCACGCCGACGAGGTGGGCGGGGACTTCGCCGCCGACAGCGAGCGGCTGGGCGCCGCGACCGCCTCCGTGCACGCCGACATGGCCCAGGTGCTGCCGACCGAGCAGGCCGACCCGGCCTGGTTCGGCACGGTGGCCCGGCAGATGAACGAGCGGCTCGACGCCGCCATCGAGGTCGTGCCCCAGCTGGCCGAGCACGCCGACGGGCTGCGGGCGGTCTACGCGGCGGTCGCCGAGAGCCCCGAGCCCGTCGTCCGCCAGCGGGTCCACGGCGACCTGCACCTGGGTCAGGTGCTGCGCACCGCCACCGGGTGGATCGTGCTCGACTTCGAGGGCGAGCCCGCCCGGCCGCTGGCCTCGCGGCGCGAGCTGGACAGCCCGATGCGGGACGTCGCCGGCATGCTGCGCAGCTTCGACTACGCCGCCCGGCACATGCTCGTCGAGCAGCCGGGTGATCAACAACGCGCTTACCGCGCCCAGGAGTGGGCAGAGCGCAACCGCAGCGCCTTCTGCGCGGGCTACGCGGCCGCGAGCGGGACGGACGCGTGTGGCAACAGCCCGTTGCTCCGCGCGTTCGAGGCGGACAAGGCCGTCTACGAGTGCGTCTACGAGGCGCGCAACCGCCCGCACTGGCTGATGATCCCGCTGCAGTCGCTGTCCCGGCTCACGGCCGCGGACTGACGCGCGCGGCACGACCACCGACACACGGGCACCGAAGAGGACGGCGAGCGATGACATCCCCGGACGAGACCGAACGCACCACCGACGCCCCCACGGCCGACGGGCGCCAGCCCGCCACGCGCGAGGAGCTCCAGGCCGTCGTCGAGGAGAGGACCGCCGCGGCAGAGGCGGCCGAGAGCGAACCGATCGTCAACGCCGCCCCGGCGCGCGAGCGGGCCGCGGCGAAGAAGGCGCCGGCGGGCAAGAAGGCCGCACCCGCGAAGAAGGCCACCGCCGCTGACGGCACGGCGGCGAAGAAGACGACCGCCCGCAAGACCGCCGCGAAGAAGACGGCGGCGGCGGACGGCGAGGCTCCCGCCGCGAAGGCGACCAAGCGCGCGCCCCGCAAGAAGACCGCCCCGCAGGGCGACGTCGTCGCCGAGCAGGGCGGCACCGCCACGCCCGTGGTGTCCCCGGCGCCGATCGCCGAGCCGGGCAGCCCGAGCGGCGCACCGGCCGGTCAGCCCGAGCCGCCGGACCCGGACCCCGCGGAGCCGAACACCCCGCAGGCGCCGGACGAGGACGGCGGCACGTCCCCGGCCGAGAACCCGCCGGCGGAGGCCCCGCCTGCCGAGAACCCACCCGCCGAGGACCGGCCCGCCGAGGACGCCGCGACCGGCACCGGGTCGGAGGTGGCGGCGGCGACCGTCCCCGAGGGGCAGGAACCCGCCGAGGAGTGCCTGGCCCAGCAGGAGGCGCCCGCCGAGATCGGCGAGGAGCAGCTGCGCGCCGTCGTCGAGGGGTGGTCCTACGCCCCGCACACCGTGCTCGGCGCGCACCCCGCCCGCGAAGGCTGGGTGGTCCGCACCCTGCGCCCCGACGCGGTCGCGGCGACCATCGTCGACGAGGACGGCTCCCGGTACGACACCCGGCAGCTGCACGCCGCCGGCGTCTTCGAGGCCCACCTGCCGAAGCAGCCCGGTGACTACCGGGTCGAGGTGGCCTACGGCGACGGCCAGGGCGGCACCAACACCTTCGTCGTCGACGACCCCTACCGCTGGCTGCCCACCGTCGGCGAGCTCGACCAGCACCTCATCCGCGAGGGGCGGCACGAGCGGCTGTGGGAGGTGCTCGGCTCGCACGTGCGGCGCTACGACACCCCGCGCGGCCAGGTGGAGGGCGTCTCCTTCGCGGTCTGGGCGCCCAACGCCCAGGGCGTGCGGGTGACCGGCGACTTCGACTACTGGGAGGCCCGCGCCTACCCGATGCGCTCGCTGGGGTCCTCCGGCGTGTGGGAGGTCTTCATCCCCGGCGTCCCGGTGGGCACGAAGTACCGCTACCACGTGCTCGGCCGCGACGGCGTCTGGCGGCACAAGTCCGACCCGCTGGCCTTCGAGACCGAGGTCCCGCCGCTCAACGCCTCGATCGTCACCGAGTCCCGGCACGAGTGGGCCGACGACGAGTGGCTGGCCGAGCGGGCCCGCGGGGGCTGGCACGAGCGGCCGATGAGCGTCTACGAGGTGCACGCCGGCTCCTGGCGGCAGGGCCTGTCCTACCGCGAGCTGGCCGACGAGCTGGTCGACTACGTCGTCGAGCACGGCTTCACCCACATCGAGTTCATGCCGCTGGCCGAGCACCCCTTCGGCGGCTCGTGGGGCTACCAGGTCACCTCGTACTACGCGCCGACCTCGCGCTTCGGCAGCCCCGACGACCTGCGCTACCTCATCGACCGGGCGCACCAGGCCGGCATCGGCGTCATCGTCGACTGGGTGCCCGCGCACTTCCCCAAGGACGACTGGGCGCTGGCCCGCTTCGACGGCACACCGCTGTACGAGCACGGCGACCCGCGCCGGGGCGAGCAGCTGGACTGGGGCACGTACGTCTTCGATTTCGGCCGTTCCGAGGTCCGCAACTTCCTCGTCGCCAACGCGCTGTACTGGTGCGAGGAGTTCCACGTCGACGGCATCCGCGTCGACGCGGTCGCCTCGATGCTCTACCTCGACTACTCGCGCGACGAGTGGGTGCCCAACGTGCACGGCGGGCGGGAGAACCTCGAGGCCATGGCGTTCCTGCAGGAGATGAACGCCACCGTCTACCGCGAGGTCCCCGGCGTGGTGACCATCGCCGAGGAGTCGACGGCCTGGCCCGGCGTCACCCGGCCCACCCACCTCGGCGGCCTGGGCTTCGGCTTCAAGTGGAACATGGGCTGGATGCACGACTCGCTGGCGTACATCTCCAAGGCGCCGGTGCACCGCAGCTACCACCACGGCCAGCTGACGTTCTCGATGGTCTACGCCTACTCCGAGAACTACGTGCTGCCGATCAGCCACGACGAGGTCGTCTACGGCAAGGGCTCGCTGCTGCGGAAGATGCCCGGCGACCGGTGGCAGCAGCTGGCCAACCTGCGCGCCTACCTGGCCTACATGTGGGCCCACCCCGGCAAGCAGCTGCTGTTCATGGGCTCGGAGTTCGGCCAGGACGCCGAGTGGGCCGAGAGCCGGTCGCTGGACTGGTGGCACCTCGACGACCCCGCGCACCGCGGCGTCCTGCAGCTGGTCACCGACCTCAACGCCCGCTACAAGGAGACCGCCGCGCTGTGGTCCCTGGACGTCGACCCGGCCGGCTTCCAGTGGATCGACGCGAACGACGCCTCGGGCAACGTGCTGTCCTTCCTCCGCTACGGGCGCCCGGCGACCGCCGGGGACGGTGCGGACGGCGGCGGCGCGGAGGTCCCGGCGCTGGCCTGTGTCGCAAACTTCTCCGACAACCCGTACCACGGCTACCGCGTCGGCCTGCCGCGGCCGGGCACGTGGCGCGAGGTGCTCAACACCGACGCCGAGGGCTACGGCGGCTCGGGGGCCGGCAACATGGGCGGCGTCGAGGCCGTCGAGGAGCCGTGGCACGGCCAGCCGTACTCCGCGACCCTCGCCGTCCCGCCGCTGGGCACCGTCTGGTTCGTGCACGAGGGCTGAAGCAGGACCACCTCCCCCCACGCCTCGTAGAAGGACCCCGTCCTCCCCACCCTTCGCAGGCTCCGGGCGGGGCCCGGGACGGGGCCAGCGGGCCCCTGAGAGGTGGCCGTTCCAGCGACTCACCGGGCTCGGGGCGGTGCCCTGGACGAGGCCGCCGGCCGGGCGGCGGCGCTCCGGGAGCGACGGCGTCGCCGCGATGGGACGATCCGAGGGACATGCCTGACTCCTCCCCGCGCCGCGCGGTTCTGGTCCTGCTCGCCACGGCCGCGCTGCTGCTGGTGTCCGGCTGCTCGGTCGCCGTCGTCGGCCGCCCCAGTGCCGCCCAGCCCCCGGCCTCCGACATCCCCTCCGCCGAGCTGCAGGTCGTCGGCGCCACCGACGGCCCGATCGACGTCCTGGCGCGCAACGCCCTGGCCGACCTCGAGGGCTACTGGGCCCAGCAGTTCCCCGACGTGTTCGGGCAGGACTTCGTGCCGTTGGAGGGCGGCTACTTCAGCGTCGACCCGAACGACGTCGACCCGGGCGAGTTCCCCAGGGGCATCGGCTGCGGCTCGGACCCGCGCGACGTCGAGGGCAACGCCTTCTACTGCCAGGCCCCGGACGCGCCGAACTCCGACTCGATCAGCTACGACCGCGCCTTCCTGCAGGAACTCGCCGAGCAGTACGGCCGGTTCATCCCCGCGCTGGTGATGGCGCACGAGTTCGGCCACGCGGTGCAGGGCCAGGTCGGCTACCCCGACTACTCCATCTCGGTGGAGACCCAGGCCGACTGCTTCGCCGGCGCCTGGACGGCGTGGGTGGCCGACGGGCAGAGCGAGCACACGCAGATCCGCGCCCCGGAACTCGACGAGGTGCTGCGCGGCTACCTGCTGCTGCGCGACCCCGTGGGCACCAGCATCAACACCGAGGCCGCGCACGGGTCCTACTTCGACCGCATCTCGGCGTTCCAGGAGGGCTTCCAGGCCGGCCCGACCGCCTGCCGCGACAACTTCTCCGCCCAGCGCCCCTACACCCAGGGCGCCTTCTCCACCCCGGACGAGGCCGCCACCGGCGGGAACGCGCCCTTCGGCGAGGCGCAGCAGATCGCGGCCGAGGCCCTCCCGGAGTTCTGGGGTCTCGCCTTCGACCAGGTCTTCGGCGAGCCGTTCACCCCGCCGCAGCTCGAGCCGTTCGAGGGCAGCCCGCCGAACTGCGCCGCCGACGACCTGGACCTGGTGTTCTGCGCCGACGAAGACCTCGTCGGCTACGACGTCGAAGACCTCGTCGGTCCGGCCTACGAGGAGCTCGGCGGCGCCGACTACGCCGTCATCACCGCCGCGTCGCTGCCCTACGCGCTGGCCGCACGCGACCAGCTGGGGCTGTCCACCGACGACGAGGACGCCATCCGGTCCTCCATCTGCCTCACCGGCTGGTTCTCGTCGGCCTTCTTCGACGACGAGCTGCAGGCCGCCGACATCTCCCCCGGCGACATCGACGAGGCGGCGCAGTTCCTGCTCACCTACGGCACCGACCCGTCGGTGGTGCCCGAGGTCTCGCTGACCGGCTTCCAGCTGGTGGACCTCTTCCGCAGCGGCTTCTTCGAGGGCGCCGCCGCCTGCGACGTCGGGGTCTGAGGCCCCCTGCAGGGTCCCGCCGCGAGCGTGCGAGCGGTGGGGGGCAGGGGGTCCTTTTCAGTACAGCGCGAGGGTGAGCTGCCGGCGGGCCGCGGCGACCCGCGGGTCCTGGTCACCGACGACGCCGAAGAGCTCCACGAGGTGCTGGCGCGCCTGGTCACGGTCGTCCCCGGCGGTCCGGCGGACGACGTCGAGCAGCCGCTCGAAGGCGCCCTCGACGTCCCCGGTGCCGAGCAGGAAGTCCGCGGCCCGCGCCTGCGCGGCGACGTCGTCCGGTGCGGCGTCGGCGGCGGCCAGCGCGTCCGGGCCGGCCTCGTCGGCGCGGCGGAACAGCTGCACCTGGCGCAGCGCCAGACCGGCGACCGGGTGGTCGGGCTCGGCGTCGAGGATCGCCTGGTAGGCGGCTTCGGCCGCGGTCAGGTCACCGCGCTCGAGCGCGGCCTCGGCGGCGTCCAGACGGGGGTCCTCGGCCTCGGCGGGCGCCTCCTCGCCGGTGCCCGGGATCGCGCCGCCGGTGGTGGCGCGCACCAGCTCGGTGACGAACTGCCGCGCCTGCTCCTCCGGGATCGCACCGGTGAACTCGGCGACCAGCTGGCCCTGCCAGACCGCCTTGACCGCGGGGATGCCCTGGACCCGCAGGCCCTGGGCGAGCGCGGGGTTGGCGTCGACGTCCACCTTGGCCAGCACCCAGGAGCCGCCGCCCTCAGCGGCCAGCCGCTCGAGGACCGGGGAGAGCTGCTTGCACGGCCCGCACCACTCGGCCCAGAGGTCCAGCACGACCGGCACCTGGAAGGAGCGGTCGAGCACCTCCGCCTGGAAGGTCTCCTCGGTGACGTCGACAACCGCGGCCCCCGGCGCGCCGGCCGGGGCGGCGGCGGTGGGCGGCGGCGCCGCCTGGGCCCGAGCCGCGGCCTCGGAGCGGGCCTTCACGGCGGCGAGGTCGACCGCGCCGGCGAGGGAGGCGGCCAGCTGGGCCTGCTGGGCCTGCGCGCGCGGGTCGGGGCGTCCGGGACGGGTCGGCTGCATGACCTCGATCATCCCACCGCCGCCGAGACGGTGTCGGGGGGGCGTTCAGCCGGCCGCGGTCCCGTCGTCCGCCATGTCGCCGGCGCCCCGCCGCACCCGCTCGAGGATGGCGAACAGCGTGTCCAGCTCCTCGTCGGGGACGTCGCCGAGACCGAAGTCCAGCGCGGTCAGCGCGGCGGTCGCCTCCTCGACGACGGCGCGGCCGCGGTCGGTGATCGTCGCGAGGACGCCGCGCCCGTCGGCGGGGTTGGGACGCCGGTCGACGTAGCCGGCGGCGACCAGCCGGTCGATGGCGTTCGTGACGCTGGTCGGGTGCACCATCAGCCGGCTGCCGATGACCTTCAGCGGCAGCTCGCCGGTGCGGCTGAAGGTGAGCAGCACCAGCACCTCGTAGCGCGCGAACGTCAGCGCGTGCGGCCGCAGCGCCTCGTCGAAGCGGGCGAGCAGGATCTGCTGCACCCGGAACACCGACGTCGCGGCCCGCATCGCGGCGGCCGCGCCGAAGCGCTGCTCCCAGGACTCCCCGGCGCGCGCGATGGGATCGAACGGCAACCCCAGCGGACGGACCATGGCCCCAGAGGCTACGGGTGCCGGGTCACCGACCACCGAGATGCGCCCTGTGGCGGTCTCCCCGGCCGGAGAGCAGCCCTCAGCCGCATCTCGACGCGGGCCTGTGGACGGCGGGCACGCGGACCAGCCCGGTGCGGCAGGGTCCCCCGGTGGCCCGTCCCCCATCCTCGCCTCTCCCATTGCGTGGTCGTGTCTTCTGCGGCTCCTCCGTCGTCCGGGAGGGGTTGCTCACCCGGGCCCAGCTGAGGAGCTCGGCCTGGCGGCGGCTGTACCCCGACGTCTACGCCTGCGCGGGCCTCGAGGTCACCCACGCCGTCCGGGCCCTGGCGGTCACGCGTCTCCTGCTGCCCGGTGCGGTCGCCAGCGGGCGCAGCGCCGCAGCTCTCTGGGGCATCGACGAGGGGGCACCGGAGGACGATGTCGAGGTCACCGTCCCGTCGGCCTGCCGCCGCGGCGACGTGCCCGGCGTCCGCGTGAGCCGGCGGGCACTGCCGGCCGACGACGTGACCCGCACACGCGGCGTGCCGGTGACCACCCCACTGCGCACGGCACTGGACCTGGCCCGGGCCCTGCCGCCCGTGGACGCCGTCGTCGCCCTCGACGCCCTGCTGCGGACCGGGCTGGTCCGGCTCACCGACGTGCGGAGCGCCGCCGCTGCCGCGACCGGCCGGGGCTGCCGCCGGGCCCGGGACGCCGCAGCACGCGCGGACGGTCTCGCCGAGTCGCCGCAGGAGACGCGGCTGCGGCTGCTGCTGCACGCGTCACCGCTGCCGCTCCCGCTCGCTCAGCACACTGTCCGCGACGCCGAGGGCCGCTTCGTCGCGCGGGTCGACTTCGCCTGGCCCGGGGCCCGCCTCGCCGTCGAGTACGAGGGCGCCTGGCACGGGGAGCCGCAGAACGTCGTCCGGGACCGGGCCCGCCTCAACCGATTGACCGCGGCCGGTTGGCGGGTCGTGTTCGTGACAGCGGCAGATCTTCGCCGACCGGCGCAGCTCCTGACGCGCATCGCCGCTGCACTGGCCGCGTCGAGATCCGCCTGAGTGCTGGCTCAGCGGCGTACGTAGCAGCTACCAGCCGCATCTCGGCGACGGCGAGGGAACCGAGGCGTCAGGCGGGGGGCGGGGCCGGGCGCAGCGGCGGCACGTGCCGCAGACCGAACACCTCGCGCAGCGCCACCTGCGCGGCGTTGTCCCCGCACGCGCCGTGCACGGCCGGCCCGGGCGGCGTTGCCGACGAGGCGAGGTAGACGCCCCGCACCGGGGTCTTGTAGGTGTTCCAGCGCGGTACCGGCCTGGCCAGCATCTGCCGCAGCGTCGCCTGGCCGTTGGAGATGTCGCCGCCGAGGTAGGCCGGGTTCCAGGCCTCCATCTGGACGGCGTTCTTGGTGACCCGGTCGACGATCGTGTCCTTGAAGCCCGGCGCGAAGCGCTCGACCTGGTCCTCGATGGCCGCGGTCATGTCGACGTCCGAGCCGTGCGGCACGTGCACGTAGGCCCAGAAGACGTGCCCGCCCTCGGGCGCGCGCGTCGGGTCGGGGACGGTCGGCTGGACGGCGAGCACGTACGGGCGGTCGGTGAGCTGCCCCTGGTTGGGCGCCCGCTCGCCGGCGATCGTCTCCTCGAGCGTGCCGGCGACGTGGATGGTCCCGGCCCGCCGGACGTCGGGGTTGGTCCACGGCACCGGCTCGGACAGGATCCAGTCGACCTTGAAGACGCCCGCGCCGTGCCGGTACCGGTCCACCCACCGGCGGTAGCCCTCGTGCACCCGGTCGCCGGCCATCGACACGAAGGCCTCGGGGGTGGTGTCCAGCAGCACGGCCGGGACGCCGTCGAACTCACGCAGGTCGGTGACGTGGTGCCCGGTGACCACCTCGCCGCCCTGCTGCTCGAGCGCGGTGACCATCGCGTCGGCGAGGTTCTGCGCCCCGCCCTCGACCAGCGGCCAGCCGACGTGGTGGCCCAGCATCGTCAGCAGCATCCCGAGCGCGGAGGTCAGCGGCTGGCTCAGGTCGAGCATCCCGTGCGCGGCGGCCCCGCCGAGCAGCGCGCGGGCCTCCTCGGTGTCGAACCAGCGGTGCGCCAGCCAGCTCACGTTCGGCAGCCCGTTGAGCCCGAAGTACGCGATCTGCGGCACGCTGCGGGTCGGGAGCCGGCGCAGCCGGCTGGTCAGGAAGAAGTCGACGACGTCCTTCCCGTGTGCCACGAGCGGCTCGAACAACCGGCGGTAGGCCGGCCCGTCGGGCCCGAGGCCCGCCGCGGTCTCCTCCAGCGACCGGTAGGCGACCGAGGCCCGCCCGCCGTCGAGGGGGTGCGCGTAGTTGACCTCCGGCTGCACCAGGCGGACGCCGCGGCTGGCCAGGTCGAACTCGCGGAAGAACGGCGCCGCGGCGGCCATCGGCTGCACGATCGAGCAGACGTCGTGCCGGTAGCCCGGCCGCATGAGCTCCTCGGTACGCATCCCGCCGCCCGGGCGCTCGGCCGACTCGACGACCTGCACCCGCAGCCCGGCCGCGGCCATCCGGAGGGCGGCAGCGAGCCCGTTCGGCCCGCTCCCGACGACGACGGCGTCCGGCTTCCCGTTCACCCCGTCATCGTGCCCTCAGCGGGTCAGAGCTGCGCGAGCAGCGCGTCCGCGGCACGGAACGGGTCGGTCTCGCCCGCCACCACCTGCTCGGCGAGCGTGCCCAGCGCCGCCGAGCCGCGGACGTCGCCCATCCGCTCGCGCAGCCCGGCCAGCGCGATGGCCTCGATCTCGCGGGCCGCGCGGACGGCCCGGCGGCGGTGCCCCTCCCCCGAGGACGCCAGCCAGTCACGGTGCTCGGCGATCGTGTCGACGAGGGCGTCGATGCCGGTGTCGGAGGCGGCGACGGTGCGGCGGATCGGCGGCCGCCACGCGCCGGCGAGCTCGTGCCGGCCACCGAGGGAGAGCGTGTAGCGCAGGTCGCGCACGGTCTGGTCGGCGCCGTCCCTGTCGGCCTTGTTGACCACCAGGACGTCGGCGACCTCGAGGATCCCCGCCTTGGCGGCCTGGATGCCGTCACCCATGCCCGGCGCGAGCAGCACCAGTGTGGTGTCGGCGAGCGAGGCGATCTCCAGCTCCGACTGCCCCACGCCGACGGTCTCGACGAGCACGACGTCGCACCCGGCGGCGTCGAGCACCCGCAGCGCCTGCGGGGTGGCCCAGGCCAGCCCGCCGAGGTGACCGCGGGAGGCCATGGACCGGATGTAGACGCCGGCGTCCCCGGCGTGGTCCTGCATGCGCACCCGGTCGCCCAGCAGCGCCCCGCCGGAGAAGGGGGACGACGGGTCGACGGCGAGGACGCCGACCCGCAGCCCCCGGGCGCGGTAGGCGCGCACCAGCGCGGTCGTCGTCGTGGACTTGCCGACGCCGGGCGAGCCGGTCAGGCCGACGACCTGCGCGCGGCCGGTGTGCGGGGCCAGCGCGGCGGCGACCTCGCGCACCGCGGGGCTGGCGTCCTCGACCAGGGAGATCAGCCGCGCCACCGCCCGGGCCTCGCCGTCCCGGGCCCGGGCGACCAGGTCCGGGACGTCGACAGCACGCCGGCCCCGCCGCCCACGGGGGGCGGCGGGGCCGGGCGTCTGGACCGCTGTCCCCTGAGGGGACTCCGTCACGCCTTGGCTGGCACGTGCAGGATCAGCGCGTCGCCCTGACCGCCGCCGCCGCACAGCGCTGCGGCACCCACACCGCCACCCCGGCGGCGCAGCTCCAGCGCCACGTCCAGCACGAGCCGAGCGCCGCTCATGCCGATCGCGTGGCCGAGGGCGATCGCGCCACCGTTGGGGTTGACCTTCTCCGGATCGATCCCGAGCTCCCGCGTGGACACGAGGGCGACGGCGGCGAAGGCCTCGTTGAACTCGACCACGTCGAGCTCCTTGGGGTCGATGCCCTCTCGCTCGCAGGCCCGCTGGACGGCACGGGACGGCTGGCTCTGCAGCGTGGCGTCGGGCCCGGCGACGACGCCGTGCGCGCCGATCTCGGCGATCGGGGTGATCCCCAGCTCGGCGGCCTTCTCGGCGCTCATCACCACGACCGCGCAGGCGCCGTCGGAGATCTGCGAGGCGGTGCCGGCGGTGATCGTGCCGTCCTTGGCGAAGGCGGGCTTCAGCCTCGACAGGGTCTCCACCGTGGTGTCGGCGCGGACGCCCTCGTCGTCCCGGAACTCGATCGGGTCGCCCTTGCGCTGCGGGATCAGCACCGGGGTGATCGCCTCCTCGAAGACGCCGTTCTTCCCCGAGCGGGCGGCCTTCTGGTGGCTCTCCGCGGCGAACGCGTCCTGCTCCTCGCGGGTCAGGTCGTACCGGCTGTTCGCCTGCTCGGTCAGGGCGCCCATGGCGACCTGGTCGAAGGTGTCCGACAGCCCGTCATGGGCCATCGCGTCGACGAGCTTCGCGTCGCCGTACTTCGTACCGGTGCGGGAGCTGGGCAGCAGGTGCGGCGCCTGGGTCATCGACTCCTGGCCGCCTGCCACGACGACGTCGAACTCACCGGCGCGGATGAGCTGGTCGGCCATCGCGATGGCACTCATGCCGGACAGGCACACCTTGTTCACGGTGATCGCCGGCACCGTCATCGGGATGCCGGCGGCGACGGCCGCGGGACGGGCCGGGTTCTGGCCGGCGCCCGCCTGCAGCACCTGCCCCATGATCACGTACTCGACCTGGTCGCCGGAGATGCCCGCCCGCTCCAGTGCGGCCTTGATCGCGATGCCACCGAGGTCGGCGGCGGAGAAGTCCTTGAGCGAGCCGAGCAGTCGACCCATCGGGGTGCGGGCGCCGCTGACGATGACCGAACGGGACATGAGCTGCCTCCAGGGGCGGGCCGCCGACGCTGGCGGCCGCGGGGTCGGTATCGCCGCGCCCCGGGGCACGGCGTCGATCCAACCGAGGATAGGCCGCCCGGCGGGACACGGATATGGGCGTGACGAGCGTCTCAACGGGTTGGGTGGCGTGCAACCGGGCAGGACGCGAGCGTATCGAGGACCCGAGAGAGGGAGGCTTCCATGCCCCGCCTGAACGTCGGCACCGACAACGGCCAGCCGGTCGAGCTGCACTACCAGGACGTCGGCGCCGGCCACCCCGTCGTGCTCATCCACGGGTGGCCGCTCTCCGGCCGCTCGTGGGAGGCCCAGGTCGGCCCGCTCGTGGCCGCCGGCCACCGCGTCGTGACCTACGACCGCCGCGGCTTCGGCGAGTCCTCGCAGCCCTGGAACGGCTACGACTACGACACCTTCACCGCCGACCTGCACGCCCTGCTCGAGCACCTCGACCTGCGCGACGTCGCGCTGGTCGGCTTCTCGATGGGCGGCGGCGAGGTCGTCCGCTACATCGCCACCCACGGCACGGCGCGGGTCAGCCGCGCGGTGCTCGCCGCCGCCGTCCCGCCGTACCTCTACAAGTCCGACGACAACCCGGACGGCGGTCTGGACGACGCCACCATCGAGCAGTTCCAGCAGGGCGTGGTCACGGACCGCATCGCCTTCCTCGACCAGTTCACCACGGGCTTCTTCGCCGCCGGGGACGCCGGGCTGCAGGTCAGCGAGCAGCAGCGGCAGTACGCCCTGCGCATCGCCGAGTTCGCCTCGCCCAAGGGCACGCTCGACTGCATCACCGCGTTCGGCCGCACCGACTTCCGCGGCGACGTGGCGAAGGTGACCGTGCCGACGCTGGTCATCCACGGCGACTCCGACGCGATCGTGCCGCTCGAGGTCAGCGGCCAGCGCTCGCACGAGCTCATCCCGGGCAGCGAGCTGGTCGCCATCGAGGACGGCCCGCACGGGATCAACGCCTCGCACCCCCGAGCAGTTCAACCAGGCGCTGATCGACTTCCTGGGTCGCTGACGACCGCCACGAGGGCCCGCCGCACCCTCTGGTGCGGCGGGCCCTCGCGCGTGACACGCGCCACACCGTGATGACGTCTCAAACGTCTTCCGCGAGGATTCCGCCGTGACCACCGACGCGCGCACCGGCCTGCCGGCCGAGTTGTTCACCACGATCGACCACGTGGGGATCGCCGTCCCGGACCTCGACGAGGCGCTGGCCTTCTACGCCCAGGCCTTCGGCGTGCACTCCGTGCACGAGGAGGTCAACGAGGAGCAGGGCGTCCGCGAGGCGATGCTCGCCGTCGGGAACGGCGACACCCGCATCCAGCTGCTCGCGCCGCTGACCCCCGAGTCGACGATCGCGAAGTTCATCGGCCGATCCGGCCCGGGCCTGCAGCAGCTGGCCTTCCGGGTGGCCGACGTGGAGGCGGTCAGCGCGACGCTGCGCGAGCGCGGCCTGCGCCTGCTCTACGACGCCCCCAGGCGCGGGACGTCGGGCAGCCGGGTCAACTTCGTGCACCCCAAGGACGCCGGCGGCGTGCTCGTCGAGCTCGTCGAGCCGGCGCCGACCGCGCACTGAACCACCCGAACCGACAGCCCGACCGGTGGGCGCGCCCACTGATTACCCACCGGTAACGTCTCGCGCCACTGCACCGCCCCCGCACCGCCTCACGAGCCGACGAAGACCCGGGAGACCGCGTGAACGACATCAGGGACGCCATCCTCGCCGACCAACTGGACGCCATCTCCGGCCTGCCGGTGCCGGAGTCCTACCGCGCCGTGCTGGTCCGCAAGGACGAGCAGGGCATGTTCGAGGGCCTGGCCCCCAAGGAGAAGGACCCGCGCAAGTCGCTGCACGTCGATGAGGTGGCCACCCCGGAGCTGGGCCCGGGCGAGGCGATCGTGGCCGTCATGGCGTCCTCGGTGAACTACAACACCGTCTGGACGTCGATCTTCGAGCCGGTGTCGACCTTCGGCTTCCTGGAGCGCTACGGCCGGCTCTCGGACCTGACCAAGCGCCACGACCTCCCCTACCACGTGGTCGGCTCCGACCTGGCCGGCGTCGTGCTGCGGGTGGGCCCGGGCGTGAACCGGTGGAAGCCCGGCGACGAGGTGGTCGCGCACTGCCTGTCGGTCGAGCTCGAGGACCCGGCCGGGCACGACGACACGATGCTCGACCCCCAGCAGCGCATCTGGGGCTTCGAGACCAACTTCGGCGGCCTGGCCGAGCTGGCCCTGGTCAAGAGCAACCAGCTCATGCCCAAGCCCGCGCACCTGTCCTGGGAGGAGGCGGCCAGCCCGGGGCTGGTCAACTCCACCGCCTACCGCCAGCTGGTCAGCAGGAACGGCGCGGACATGAAGCAGGGCGACGTCGTCCTGATCTGGGGCGCCTCCGGCGGACTGGGCTCCTACGCCACCCAGATGGCCCTCAACGGCGGGGCCATCCCGGTGTGCGTGGTCTCCAGCCCGGAGAAGGCCGACATCGTCCGCTCGATGGGCGCTGAGCTGGTCATCGACCGCTCCGCGGAGGGCTACCGGTTCTGGAAGGACGAGCAGACCCAGGACCCCAAGGAGTGGCAGCGCCTCGGGAAGAAGATCCGCGAGCTGACCGGCGGGGACGACGTCGACATCGTCTTCGAGCACCCGGGCCGCGAGACCTTCGGCGCCAGCGTCTACGTCGCCAAGAAGGGCGGCACGATCGTCACCTGCGCCTCCACCAGCGGGTACCTGCACCAGTACGACAACCGCTACCTGTGGATGAACCTCAAGCGGATCATCGGCTCGCACTTCGCCAACTACAAGGAGGCGTGGGAGGCCAACCGGCTCATCGACAAGGGCCTCATCCACCCGACGCTGTCCAGGGTGTACCCGATGGACGAGGTCGGGCAGGCCGCCTACGACGTCCACCACAACCTGCACCAGGGCAAGGTGGGCGTGCTGACCCTCGCCCCCGAGGAGGGCCTGGGCGTCAAGGACGCCGAGAAGCGGGAGAAGCACCTGTCCGCGATCAACCGGTTCCGGGGCGTGTGAAGAAGGACCCCGCCCCCCTCACCCTTCGCAGGCTCAGGGTGAGCCTCCGGACGGGGCCGTCCCTGCCTCCACCGCTCGCAGGCTCGCGGCGGGACCCTGCAGGGGGCCAGCACGTGGCGCCGGCCCGCGCGGTGCTGGCACCCTGCAGGGAGGGGCCTGGCGACACGCCGGGCTCGCCCGCCGACTCTGCGAGGATGACCGCATGACCGATCCCCGCCGCGACATGCTGCCGATGCGCGAGGCCCAGCACTCGTTCGACGTGGTGCTCCGGGGCTACGACCGGCACCAGGTGGCCGAGACGATCGAGCGCCTCGAGGCCGACATCCAGGTGGCGATGGCCGACCGCGACGCGGCGATGAGCCGCTCGGCCGACCTGGCCGGCCAGCTCTCGGCACTGCACGGGGAGATCGACCAGCTGCGCCGCAAGGCCGCGTCCTCCGGTCCGACCACCTTCGAGAACATCAGCGAGCGCATCCAGCACATGCTGCGGCTGGCCGAGGAGGAGGCCGCGGAGATCCGCCGCTCGGCCGAGCAGGAGGCCCAGGCGCTGCGGGAGCACACCGCCGCCGAGGAACGGGCGATGCACGAGCGGCACGCCGCCGGCCAGGCCGAGGTCGACCGGATGATCGCCGAGGCCCGGCAGAACGCCGAGCAGATCGCCAGCAAGGCGCAGATCCGCGCCGACGAGCTGGTCGCCAAGGCCCAGGAGAAGGTCGCCCGGCTCGACGCCGAGTCGCAGGCCCGGCGGGCCAAGGTCGAGGAGGACTTCGAGATCGCCCAGCGGGCGCGGCGCCAGGAGGCCGCGCGGCAGGACGAGGAGCGCGACCGCACCTCCGCCGAGGCCGCCCGCCGGCGGGTCGCCGCGGCCGAGGAGCACGCCGTCCGGCTGGTCAGCGAGGCCGAGGCCGCCGCGGCCGCCATCCGGGCGGTGCGCGACGAGCTCACCGGCCGGCTGCTCGAGGCCCGCACGCTCCTCGAGCGGCTGCCCGACCTCGCCCTTATCCACCGCTGACGCTGCACACGACTCCTTACGTGTCCGACTTGGCGGTATCCGTAACATTAAAAAAACAAAAGAACAATACAAATAAGCTAACACAAACATCAAATATTAATCA
>NZ_NVPT01000047.1 GCF_002802985.1 Geodermatophilus chilensis
AACCGGCGGCGTCAGCCGACGGTTGCCGGCTCCCGGACGGGGGCAGGCGGGAGGGCCGACGCGAGCCGCGAGATGGTCGCGGCCACCTCGCCGTCGAGCGGCAGCACCGGCAGTCGCGGGTTGCCGATCGCGAAGCCGGTCGCGCCGAGCGCGGTCTTGACCGCGGCACTGAAGGGGGCGGCCATGATGGCGTCGATCAGCGGGTACAGCTGCGCCCACTCGTCGCGGGCCCGGTGCAGGTCGCCCTCGCCCATGGCGGCGTGGATGGACACCAGCTGGGCTGCCACGACGTTGGCGGTGCCGGCCATGACGCCGGCGGCGCCCTCGGCCAGGGCGGCGAGCAGCAGGGAGTCCCACCCGACGAACGTGGCGACCACGTCGGCGTGGTTGTGGATGAGCCGCCCGGCCTGCGCGATGTCGGCGGTGGTGTCCTTGACGTACCGGATGTTCTCGACCTCGCGGGCGAGCTCGCCGACCAGTGCGGGCGTCATGTTGACCCCGGTCGCGACCGGCAGGTTGTAGAGCATGACCGGGATGCCGACCGACTCGGCGACGGTGCGCAGGTAACGCTTGGTCTCCTCGATGGTGAGCGGCTCGTAGTACGGCGCCACCACCATCACCACGGAGGCGCCCGCCTGCTCGGCGTGCCGGGACAGCTCGATCGCCTCCGCCGTGCTCTGGGCGCCGGTCTGCGCCACCACCGGCACCCGGCCGGCCGCCTGGTCGATCACGGTCTCGACGACGAGCTTGCGCTCGGTGCTGCTGAGGGCGGTGAACTCGCCGGTCGACCCGCAGGCCACGACGCCGTGCACGCCGCCGTCGATGTTGCGGTCGACCACCCGCCGCAAGGTGGCCTCGTCGAGGCGGCCGTCGCCGTCGAAGGGAGTGAGCAGGGCGGACAGGACGCCGCGGAGCGGTGCGGACATGGGGGAACTCCTCGCTGCAGTCGCTGGGTGGGAGGGGAGGGGTGGTCGTCAGGAGCGGGACGGCGCCGGGTGCGCAGCCCGGCCGGCGTCCAGGGTGTCCTCGGCGGCACCGGCCGCGGCCAGGCCCGTGTACACCGCGGTCTCGGTGTACTGGGTGCCGAGGTAGTCGCCGGCGAGCAGCACCCGGGTGTCACGCCGGGTGAGCACCGGCTGCAGCCGGGCCCGGCCGGGGAAGCTGTACACCGACCCCTCGGGCCAGCGGGCCACCTGGGCCTCCACGAGGGACGACGCGGTGCCGGGCAGGACCTGGTCGAGGTCGTCCACGTAGGACTTGAGGATCGTCTCGTCGTCCTGCTCGAGGAGCTGCCGGGCCAGACCGGCGGGGGAGAAAACCATGAAGCTGCTGCCGGGCAGCCGCTCGGGGCTGTAGCCGTGCACGTTGTTGCTCATGTTGAGCACCACGTTGAACGAGCGCTTGGGAGTAGCGATCGCGTAGGTGTCGTCCCACGGGCAGGGGCCGGCCTCGTCGGTGAGGAACGCGGCGCTCACGAACGGGCCGTACCTGACCTGGGCGAGGGCGGCCCGGACGTCGGCGTCGAGGTCGACCGCGATCCGGGAGCTCACTCCGGCCGGGGTGGCCAGGACGACGCACCGGGCCTCGACCTCGGAGTCGATGCCGCCCTGGGTGTAGCGCACCAGCACCGAATTCCTACGGTGCACCACCTCCTGCACCGCGGCGCCGAGCTGCACGCGCGCGCCGAGCGCCGCGGCGATGCGCTCGGTGAGGGTGGAGGGGCCGCCGACGATGCTGTGCGACAGGCCTGCGCCCAGGTTCCAGACGAGGTTGAAGTACCCGATGCCGGCACCGGCGGAAATTTCGTGCATCTCCGCTGACGACCGGGTGACCGTGGGCTTGAAGAGCGCCTCGGCGTCCTCGGTCAGTTCGCCGACGTAGTCGGCGAACGTGGTGTCGTTCTTGAAGTCGTAGACCCGCTGCTGCCGGGTGGCCTCGTCCTCGCCCGGTCGGCGCTTGACCAGCCGGCCGTAGCGGGCCACGCCCAGGCGCACCTTCGCGCCCGCACGGATGAGGCTGGCGCGGTCCCGCCACGCCATGGGCACCCGAAACGGGAAGGTTTCCACTCGGCCGCTGAGCAGCAGCTTGCCGTTCATGCTCAGCCCGGCCAGGTTGCCGGGGACCGCGCGCGACGCCACCCCGGTGTCGGCCAGCAGCCACTGGGTCGACGAGGCCGGATTGCCGTCGTAGACGTGCCCACCCCAGTTCACCCAGTAGCGGCCCCGGCGCTCCGAGCGGACCCGGCCGCCGACCCGATCGTCGGCCTCGAGCAGCACCACGTCGCGGTCGCGCAGCTTCCATGCTGCCGCCAGACCGGCGATGCCACCCCCGACCACCACCACGTCCCGCACTGCGTCCTCCAGAGATCGGTGCTCCTCCTGCCGCCCGCGCTCCCGGGCGACGGGGCGTTGACGGCATGACGCAGATCACCCTAGTCTGTGATCACAGATCAACTCAAGAGTCACAGAGCGACGAGTCGACCGGGGGTAGGTGCCGCGATGACCGGACGGTGCCCCGCACCGGAAGTTCCCCCGGCCGGACGGCGCCGACGAGGATCGCCGTCGAGTTCACGAGGTACTCGTTCCGCTTTCTGGCCGTGCAGCGGCCGACCACACTCACCGACGGGAGCACGCCATGAACGCCATCGTGGCACGTGACACCTACAAGGTCTTCGGCAAGCGACCCGAGCGAGGCGTCGCGCGGCTGCGGGACGGCGCGACCCGCGAGGACCTTCGCAAGGACGGCCTCACCGCCGCGGTGATCGACGCGAGCTTCGACGTCCGCGAGGGCGAGATCTTCGTGGTCATGGGGCTGTCGGGTTCGGGCAAGTCGACGTTGATCCGCATGGTGAACGGGCTGCTGGAGCCGACGGCCGGCGAGCTGCGCGTCTACGGCGACGACGTGGTGACGATGAACCAGCAGCAGCTGCGGGTCATGCGCCGCGAGAAGGTCAGCATGGTGTTCCAGCACTTCGCGCTGTTCCCGCACCGCACGGTGGGGCAGAACGCCGCCTACGGCCTGCACGTCCAGGGCATCCCGAAGCACGAGTGCGAGCCACGTGCCAAGGAGGCCCTCCGCATGGTGGGCCTCAAGGGCTGGGAGGACTCGTTCCCCGGTCAGCTGTCGGGCGGCATGCGCCAGCGCGTCGGGCTGGCCAGAGCCCTGGCGGCGGGCACCAACATCATGCTGATGGACGAGGCGTTCAGCGCCCTCGACCCGCTCATCAAGCGCGAGATGCAGGACCAACTGGTCGAACTGCAGCACGAGCTGGGCAAGACGATTCTCTTCATCACGCACGACCTGAACGAGGCCATGCGCCTCGGCGACCGGATCGCCATGATGAAGGACGGCCGGATCGTCCAGATCGGCACGGCCGAGCAGATCCTCAACGAACCCGCCGACGACTACGTCTCCCAGTTCGTCCAGGACGTCGACCGCACACGAGTGCTGACTGCCGGAAGCGTTATGGTCCCGCCGGTGGCCGTCGTCGGCAGGGACCAGGGGCCGGACGCCGCACAGCAGTTGATGCGCCAGCACCGGATGTCCCGCATCTTCGTCGTGGACCGCGACCAGACCCTGCGCGGTGCCGTCGATGAGGGACGGGTGGCGGCCGCGGTGCGCGACGGCGCCCGGACCCTCGACGGCATCGTGGACGACAGCGTCCTCAGCGTGTCCCCGGACGCCCGGCTGTCCGAGCTGCTCTCGATGAGCGCGGCGAGCCCCGAGGCCCTCGCGGTGGTCGACGACGGACGGCACCTCATGGGGGCGATCGCGCGAGTCACCGTGCTCAGGGCCCTGGCCCAGTGCTCGGCGACGGCGAAGGCCGGCGACAACACGACCCACGAGGCGACCGGCTGGGCTCCGCTCCCGGCGCGCACGGAGGCGATGGCGCGATGAGCACGACCCCACTGGCGATCGAGGTGCCGAGGGCTCCCGTCGGCGAGGCGATCGAGAGCTTCTTCGTCTGGCTGACCACGAACCTGGGGGCCTTCTTCGACGCGATCAGCGAAACCCTCGACTTCGTCGTCGACGGGCTCATCGAGCTGCTCCAAGCTCCCGACCCCGTCATCCTGGCGGTGGTCTTCGCCCTGCTCGGGTTGCTGGCGGACGGATGGCGGCTGGGACTCATCTCGCTTCTCGGTCTGCTGTTCGTCATCAGCATGGACCAGTGGGATGCCGCTATGCAGACGCTGGCGCTGGTCCTCGTCTCGACCGTGGTGGCCGTGCTGGTGGCGATCCCGCTGGGAATCTGGGCTGCCAGCAGCGGACGGGCCAGCGCGGTGCTCCGGCCGATCATGGACCTGATGCAGACGATGCCGGCTTTCGTGTGGCTGGTGCCGGTCGTCACGCTGTTCAGCATCGGCGTCGTCCCGGGCGTCGTTGCGACGATCATCTTCGCCCTGCCGCCCGGCGTCCGGCTGACAGAGCTCGGCATCCGCAACGTGGACCACGAGATCGTCGAAGCGTCCCACGCGTTCGGCTCCACCCCGCGCCAGACCCTTTTCGGCGTGCAGCTGCCGCTGGCGATCCCGACCATCATGGCCGGCGTCAACCAGGTCATCATGCTGGCCCTCTCGATGGCGGTGATCGCCGGTCTCGTCGGAGCCGAGGGGCTCGGCGGGGCGGTGACGGCAGCCATCGCGACGCTGAATATCGGCCTCGGGTTCGAGGCGGGACTCTCCGTGGTCGTCCTCGCGATCTACCTCGACCGCGTCACGGCCTCCATCGGGCACCGCAAGGGCGGGAGGGTCCTCGGCAGGCTGCGACGACGCAGGAGCCGGGCGGCCGCGGAGGTGGACTCCGTCGACGACGAGACGAGGCAGGAGGAGGAGCCAGCCGTGCCGGACCAGCTCCGCACCAAGATCGGCGCGTAGCGCCGGACGACCTACCCCCTACTTCCGAGAGGAACGAGAATGATCAAGCGACACCTGACCCCCCGCATCCGGCTGGGCGTGGCTGTGACGGCGCTGGCCATGGTGACGGCCGGCTGCGGAGGCGGCGGCGATGGCGGAAGCACTGCCAGTGCAGGTGGCAGTGCTTGTGGCACCGAAGACGACCCAATCACGTTTGGAATGGTTCAAGGATGGACCGACCAAACCGGCACGGGGTACCTGCTGGCGAACATCCTGCAAAACAACGGGTACGAGGTCGAGATTGAGATGCTCGCCGACAACGCGCCCGTCTTCGCCGCAACCGCGAACGGGGACATCGACATCTTCTCGTCCACCTGGCCGGAGCGGACGCACGCGGCCTACATGGAGCAGTACGGCGATCAGCTCGAGGACCTCGCCACCTACTACGAAGGCGCAGCGCTCTATCTGGCGGTGCCCGAGTACTCGGACGCCAAGTCCATCGAGGACCTGACCAGCCAGGCGGACGACTTCGGCGGCAAGGTTTACGGCATCGAGCCTGGGGCGGGTCTCATGAAGCTGACCAAGGAGAACGCGTTCCCCACATACGAGCTCGGCGACCAGTTCGAGCTGGTTTCGTCGTCCACCACCGCGATGCTCACGGAACTCCAGAACGCCATCGACGCCAACGAGGAGATCGTGGTGACGCTGTGGCGTCCGTTCTGGCCCAACCAGACGATGCCCGTGCGAGCGCTCGAGGACCCCCAGGGTGCGTACGGGGACACGGAGGGCTTGCACACCATGGCTACCGAGGGGTTCTCGGAGGAGTGCCCCAAGGTCGCTGAGATGATCTCGCACTTCAAGCTGACTGACGAGCAGTACGGCAGTCTCGAAGACGCGATCGTCAACAAGGCTGGCCAGGGCAACGAAGAGAAGGCTGTCGAGATGTGGCTCGAGGAGAACCCTGACTACGCACCGGAGCTGGCGCAGTACCTGAAGGGCTGACGCACCGCGGTACAGCGCCCCGCCCCGGGGAGGCGGGGCGCTGTGCGGTCCGCCGGAGCTGCAGGTCCCGCTCCGTCCACGGCTACCACAGATGGGAAACCGCATGCCGGTCGCGTTGCGCGTCGCTCGTCTCTCCACCACTCCGGTCAAGGGTCTCGCCCTGCACCACCCCCACTCGATCGAGCTGACAGAGCATGGCGCGGTCGGCGACCGGGTGTTCTACCTCGTAGATGACACGGGGAGGGTGCAGAGCCTCACGGCCAACGCGGAGCTCTGTGCTCTCGCGGCGGTGTACGACGACGAGGACCACCGTCTCGAGGTCACCCGTGGCGGGGAGGTGGTGTGCGCCGGGGTCGTCGACACCGCCGGCCCCGTCGACACCGACATGTGGGGTCTGCGCACGATCACCTCCGACCTCGTCGCCGGGTCGCAGTGGAGCACGTTCTTCTCCGACGTCCTGGGGAAGCCGGTCCGCCTGGTCCGAGCGCGGGGCGCCGCCTACGACGTGCGCCCCGCGACGCTCCTCGGGACCAGCTCGGTCGATGAGTTGGGGCGCCGGGCCGGCCTCCCCGGCGTCGACCCACGGCGCTTCCGAATGCTGATCGAGTTCTCGGGCGGCGAGCCACACGTCGAGGACTCGTGGGCAGGCGTGCTCCTGCAGGTCGGCAGCGTGGTGCTGCGGGGCGGTGGACCGGTCAAGCGCTGTGCCGCCACCACGCGCAACCCGGGTTCCGGTGCGGTCGACCTGCAGACGCTGCGACTCATCACGTCCTACCGCGGTCGCCACGACACCGTGCTCGGGGTCGGTGCCACCTTCGGGATCTACTGCGATGTCCTCGAGCCGGGCCCGATCTCCGTCGGGGACGGTCTGCTCGTCGACGCGACCGGTGAGCACCGAGACCTGCTCCGTTGACGGCCGTCCGTGGCCTCCCTAGGGTATCGGTGAAACTTTAGTCCAATTCCAACCCCCTGGGTGAGGCAGTGGGCGCTCACCGCCGCGCTGTCGACAGCACCTGACAGATCGTCTGGAGCCGATGATGCCTCCGTCGCCCGTCCGCACCACCTCTGCGGAGGCGGCGGGGACGCCTCACCCCGAGTGCGCCACGGCCGTCGTCGACCCCTGGTGGCAGGCCCTACCGATACCGTTGCGCTCGCCGGTCGCGGCAGAACGGCTGCGCACGCAGTACGTCACCGCGGGTGCGTCCACCGACCTCGCCGACCGCTCCCCGCGCGACCTCACCGATGCCGTGACCTCGCACGTCGCCACCGGGACCCGCCGGCCGACGGGTGAGGCCATGGTGCGGATCGTCGACGGCGGCGTCTCGGGCGCGGGCGACTCCGCGACCACAGTCGAGGTGGTCGCCGAGGACATGCCCTTCCTCGTCGAGAGCGTGACCGCGGCCCTGACCCGGCTCGGGCGGGGGATCCGGACGCTCGTGCACCCGCGCTTCGCCGTCCGGCGGGATGGGGCGGGAGTCCTCCTGGACCTGCACCCGGTCGACGACGCGCCGTCCGGAACCGCCGTCGAGGCCTGGATCCGCGTCGAGCTGGAGCGCACGAGCGACCCTGCGGCGCGGCACGCGCTCGGAGCCGAGCTCGCCGCGGTCCTCGCGGACGTCCGTGCGGCAGTCCGCGACTGGCACCCGATGCGCGACAGGGCACTGCGGGTGGCCGACGAGCTGGCCGCGGACGGCGGGCACGGTCGCCCCGATGAGGAGCTGCGCGGTACGGCCCGGTTCCTCCGCTGGCTCGCGGACGACCGCTTCACCTTCTTGGGCTACGCCGCGTACGACGGGCCGGCCAGCGAGGACCTCGGTCTCGCCCCGCGCCCGGGGACCAGCCTGGGCGTGGGTGCGGCGCTCCGGCTCCCCGTGCACGTGGGGGATCGGGTCCTCCGGGTCACCAAGGCGAACAGTCGAGCGACCGTGCACCGGTCGTCGTACTACGACTCGGTGAGCGTTCCCCGGTTCGACCCGGACGGTCGGGTGGCCGGTGTGCACCGGTTCCTGGGCCTGCTCACCTCCAGCGCCTACACCGAGAGTGTGCGGCGCATCCCGGTCGTCGCCGAGAAGGTCGCCGAGGTCCTGTGCCGGTCCGGCTTCGCCCCCGGGAGTCACTCCGCCCGGGACCTGGTCAGCATCCTCGAGTCCTTTCCGCGCGACGAGCTGTTGCAGGCCGACATTCAGGAGATCCTCCCGACGGCGCTCGACGTCCTGCGTCTGCAGGAGCGCCGCCGTACGAGGCTCTTCGCGCGCTCCGACACGGCCGGCGGGTTCATGTCGTGCCTGGTGTTCCTCCCGAAGGACCGGTACACCACCACTGTCGGGAGCACGGTGGAGAAGCTCCTTCGGCAGTCCTTGGGCGGCGCCACGGCCGAGACCGCCCTGCACGTGTCCGAGTCCGCGCTGGCCCGCCTGCACGTGGTCGTCCGCCCGCGTCCCGGCGAAACGCTCCGAGGGGTCGACCTCGAGGAGCTCGAGGCCGCCGTCACGCGGGCGGTCCGCTCCTGGGAGGACGACCTCCTCGGCGCAGCCGGGGAGCGGCTCGGTGCCGCGGAGGGCACTGCTCTGGTGCGACGGTGGGCGGGCGGCCTACCCGGCGCGTACACGGCCGACGTCCGCCCAGTCCGCGCGGTCGACGACCTGCTGCACGCCGAAGCCCTCCTGGCCGAGATCGACACCCGGCTGTCCGCGGGCGACGCGGAGCAGCCGGTCTCACCGGTCGAGCCCCTGCCCGTGCTCGCACTTCGCGAGGCCGCGGACGGGCCGCCGCTGACGTGGCGCCTCAGCCTCTACAGGTCGTCGCCGGCCACGCTGTCCGAGGTCCTCCCCGTCCTCACCGACCTCGGCGTGGAGGTGACCGACGAGCGCCCGCACCTCCTGGTGCGGGCCGACGGTCGCTCGGTCTGGGTCTACGACATCGGGCTTCGACCGCCTCACGACCTCGTATCCGGCGACGACGTAGCGGGCAACGACATGGAGGGGATGCGCGCCCGCTTCCGCGACGCCTTCGCGGCGACCTGGTCCGGTCGCGCGGAGAGCGACGCGCTCGGCCAGCTCGTCCTGGCGGCACGCCTGACCTGGCAGCAGGTGGCCGTCGTCCGGGCGCTGGTGTGCTACCTCCGCCAGCTCGGCCTGCCCTACAGCCTCGACTATCTCGCCGGCATCCTGCTCGGCGAGACCGAGGCCACGCGTCTGCTCGTCCGGCTGTTCGAGGAGCGCTTCGACCCCAGGCGCAACCAGGCGCCCGGAGAGCGGGAGCGGGCGACCCGGGCCGCGCTGGCGGCGGTCGACAGCGCGATCGAGGTCGTGACCGGCCGCGACGCGGACCGGGTCCTGCGCGCGCTGCTGTCCACCATGCAGGCGATCCTGCGCACCAACGCCTTCCGGACCGGGACGGACGGCGCGCCCCCGCAGCACCTGTCCTTCAAGCTCGACCCGGCCCGGGTGGACGGCATGCCGGAGCCGACGCCGGTGTACGAGATCTGGGTCCACAGCCCCCGGGTGGAGGGCGTGCACCTGCGGTTCGGGGAGGTCGCGCGCGGCGGCCTGCGCTGGTCAGACCGCCGGGAGGACTTCCGCACGGAGGTCCTCGGCCTGGTCAAGGCGCAGGTCGTGAAGAACGCTCTCATCGTGCCCACCGGCGCCAAGGGCGGGTTCGTCGCCAAGCTGCTGCCCGACCCGGCCGTGGACCGGGCAGCCTGGTGGGCGGAGGGCGCCGCCTGTTACCGCACCTTCATCAGCGCCCTCCTCGACGTCACCGACGACCTGCGCGTCGACGGGGATCGGCGGGTCGTGGTGCCCCCCGCCAACGTCGTCCACTACGACGGCGACGACCCGTACCTCGTCGTCGCCGCAGACAAGGGCACCGCCACCTTCTCCGACGTCGCCAACGCCATCGCGCAGGAACGGGGCTTCTGGCTCGGGGACGCCTTCGCCTCCGGTGGCTGCAACGGCTACGACCACAAGGCGATGGGGATCACCGCCCGCGGGGCGTGGGAGAGCGTCCGGAGGCACTTCCGGGAGCTGGGGGTCGACCCGCAGACCGAGGACGTCACCGTGGTCGGCGTCGGGGACATGAGCGGGGACGTCTTCGGCAACGGGATGCTGCTCTCCGAGCACATCCGGCTCGTCGCGGCCTTCGACCACCGGCATGTGTTCCTCGACCCCGACCCGGACCCGGCGGTGTCCTTCCGCGAGCGGGCCCGGCTGTTCGCCCTGCCCCGCTCCTCGTGGGCCGACTACGACCCGGCGCTGCTCAGTCCCGGCGGGGGAGTGCACGCGCGCACCGCGAAGTCGGTGCCCCTCACCCCGCAGGTTGCGGCGCGGCTCGGACTGGCGGAGGGCACGCGCTCGCTGGGCCCGGACGACCTCGTCCGCGCTATTCTCCGGGCTCCGGTCGACCTGCTCTGGAACGGCGGAATCGGCACCTACGTCAAGGCGTCCACGGAGACGCACGGCGAGGTCTGGGACAGGGCGAACGACGCCGTGCGCCTGGACGCCGCCGACCTGCGGGTCCGGGTCGTCGGCGAGGGCGGCAACCTCGGCCTCACGCAGCGCGGGCGCGTGGAGGCCGCACGGCGCGGCGTGAAGCTGAACACCGACGCCATCGACAACTCGGCCGGGGTCGACTGCAGCGACCACGAGGTCAACACCAAGATCCTGCTCGACGGTCTCGTCGCCGACGGGCTCCTCGACCCCGACGAGCGCAACCGCACGCTGCAGGAGATCACCGACGACGTCGCCCGGTCGGTCCTGCGCAACAACTACGAGCAGAACCGGGTGCTGTCCGGAGAGGGTGCCGCGGCTGCCGACCTGCTGCCGGCGCACCGACGCTTCCTGCAGGCGCTGGAGGCCGCCGGCGATATCGACCGCGGACTCGAGGCCCTGCCACCGACGGCCGAGCTCGACCGGCGGGCCCGTGACGGGGCCGGGCTCACGGTGCCCGAGCTAGCCGTCCTGCTCGCCCACGCAAAGATCTCGCTGGGCGCAGCCGTCCTCGCCGGTGGACTGCCCGACGAGGAGTGGACGCGGGCGACCCTGCGGGCCTACTTCCCACCTGCTCTGGGCCAGCGCTTCCCGGACCGGGTCGCGGATCACCCGCTGCGCCGGGAGATCGTCACCACCGTCCTGGTGAACGAGGTCGTCGGTTCGGGCGGGATCACCTTCGCCTCCCGCGCCGCGGAGGAGACCGGCAGCGACCCCGCCGAGGTCGTGCGGGCCCACGCCGTCGTCACCCGGGTCTTCGGGCTCCGCGAGCGCTCCCGTGCGGTCGACGCCCTCGACGGGCTCGTGCCGACACCGGTGCAGGCGCTGATGCGGCAGCAGCACCAGCGGCTGCTCGACCGGGCCGTGCGGTGGCTCCTGCACGCCCGCCCGGAGGGGATCGACGTCCCCCGCGAGATCGAGCGCTTCGCACCCGGGATCCGGGCCCTGGCCGCCCGGGTACCCGACCTGCTGCGCGGCCAGGACGCGGCCTACGTAGGCGACCTGGCCGGCCGGTTCACCGGTGCCGGCGTGGATTCAACCGAGGCGCTGACCACGGCCGGCCTGCTGTTCCTCTACCCGCTCCTCGACGTCGTGGAGATCGCCGCGGAGACGGGCCGTCCCGCGGCGGCGGTCGCACCGATCTGGTTCGTGCTCTCCGAGCGCTACGGGTTCGACCTCCTGGACGCGATCTCCGGTCTGGGTCGGGAGGACCGCTGGGCCGCCCTGGCCCGGGCCGCGCTGCGCGACGACCTGTACGCGGTGCTGCGCGAGTTCACCACCGCGGTCGTCAGCTCCGACCGGACCGCACCGGGGTCCGACGCCAGCCGGGACCCGGCCTCGGCGGTGACCGCCTGGGAGACCGACCACGCGGCCGCCATCCGGCGCGCCCGCTCCACCCTCGCCGCGCTCGAGGCCTCCGGCCGGACCGACGTCGTCGCGCTGTCCGTGGCCCTGCGGACGCTGCGCACCGTGCTGCGCCGCGACTGATCACCGCCCCGTACGTCGTCGACCCGGCTGCCGCCCGCGACCCCGTCCCGTGCCGACCCTTACGTCCCGAGAGGAATCCCGTGGGAACCGAGATGCCGGATGACCAGACCGTCGTGGCGCGCGGCGAGGTGAACCGCCTGTGCCGGGCGGCCCTTGCGGCGGCCGGTGCGTCGCCGGGCGTCGCCGACCTGTTGACGGACGCGGCGCTGTTCGCCGAGGACCGCGGGTTCTCCGGCGTCGGGGTGGCCCACCTGCTGGACTACCTCGACGCGATGGACGCCGGCCGGCTGGACGGCCGGGCCGTGCCGCACCTGAGCAGCCCGACTCCGGCGGTCGTGCGCAGCGACGCCCGCGGGGGCATCGCCCACGCCGGCTTCGACGCGGCCTTCGACCGGCTGACCGAGGCCGCGCGCCGCCTCGGGGTGGCGGTGTTCGTGCAGCACGGCTCCTACACCTGCGGGCAGCTGGCCTGGTTCACCGAGCGGCTGGCCGGCGCGGGACTCGTCGCCTTGGCCACCGCGGTCTCCCCGGCGCTGCTCGCGGCCGGACCGGGCGGGGGGCGGGTGTTCGGCACGAACCCGATGGCCTGGTCCGTGCCGCGCGTGCAGCAGCCGCCGCTGACCGTCGACCAGGCGTCGAGCGTGACCGCGTTCGTCGCCGTCCGGGAGCGGGCCGCGCGTGGCGAGGCGCTGCCCGATGGGTGGGCGCTCGACGCGGAGGGACGGCCGACCACCGACGCGGAGGCGGCCCTGGAGGGCGCGCTGCTGCCCTTCGGCGGGTACAAGGGCGCCAACATCGCGCTGTTCGTCGAGGTGTTCTCCTCGATGGCCGGCGGTCTGTGGTCGCTGGACGCGCCCGCGTTCACCGCCGGGTCGCAGTCGCCGTCGATCGGGATGTTCGTGCTTGCGGTCGACCACGGCGCACTCGGGTCCGACGTCCCTGGGCGGGTCGAGCAGCACATCGACCGCCTCGCCGACCTGGGGGTGCGCCGCCCTGGCATCAACCCCGAGCAGGTGGTCGTGGCAGACCGGTTCGAGCTGCAGGCCGACGTGCTGGACGCGCTGCGGCACCGCGCAGGACGCGGTGCCGCCTCCCCGACACCCGGCGGGGCGTGACGATCAGGCGTCGATCCGCAGGTTGCTCAACGGCTTCGAACAGCAGATCAGCACCTTGTCCTGGGCGATCTCCCGAGGCCGGATGCCGCCGTTGTGCTGCATGTCCACGGAGCCGGAGAGCACGGTCGTCTTGCAGGTGCCGCACATGCCCTGGCTGCAAGAGGAGGGCGGAGCCAGCCCGGCCTCGTAGGCGGCGTCCAGCACGGTCTCGTCCTCGGCGCACTCGAAGGTGACGCCGCTACGGACGAACTCGACCGAGTACGTCGTCCGGCCGGACCGGACGTCCTCGGACGCCACCGGGGCCAGCGTGGCCGCGGGAACGGTGAACTCCTCCACCGCGAGGTCGCCGAAGACGAAGGACTCCTCGTGATAGTTCTGCATGTCGAAGCCAGCCTCGTCGAGCATCCGGCGGACGGCGGCCATGTACGGCGTCGGTCCGCAGCAGAAGACGACGCGCTCGGTCAGATCGGGGGCCAGCATCCGCAGCACGTCCGCGGTGAGGAACCCCCGCAGTCCCGTCCACGGCTCCCGGGGCGCGTCGCGCTCGCAGACGTGGGCGACCCGAAGGGTGGGCACCGCGCCGGCCATCATGTCGAGCTCCCGCCGGAAGAGGATGTCGGCCGGGGTCCGCGCGCTGTGCACGAACACGACGTCGGCGTCCGAGCCGAGGTCGTAGAGCGTCCGGGTCATGGCCATGACCGGGGTGATCCCGCTGCCGCCGGACAGGAAGAGGTACTTCGCCGACCGGTGGCGGGCGGTCGTGAAGACGCCGAAGGGCCCGTCGGCCGCGATGCGCATCCCGGGGGTCATCGTGTCGTGCAGCCAGTTCGACACCAGGCCGCCGGGCTGGCGCTTGACCGTGATCCCGAGCAGGTGCGGGCGCGTGGGTGGCGAGGAGATGGTGTAGCACCGGCTGACCGGGCGGCCGTCGATCTCCAGCTGCAGCGTGACGAACTGACCGGGCTCGTGCTGGAACAGGGCGGGCTCGGCGGGCTCGAAGAGGAAGGTCTTGACGTCGTGGGTGACGTCCTGGACCTGCCGGCAGACCAGCGTCGAGCCGTCCTCCTCACCCCACACGGCGAGGCCAGCAGGGCATTCCGGGGCGGACTCGGCTGTCCATGCCGCGTCGAGTCCGGCCGCGGCGTTCGGGACCGTCATCGCCGTGTCTCCCATGTCCTGGCTCCCGTCTTCCGACGTCGAGCAGCGCACCGGCCGCCCGCTCAGGTGTTCATACAGTGGGCACGTCCGCCCGACAGGTGACGCCCACGGTAAGCTGCGTCACTACTGCGCGCAAGGTCGGGGCGCGCTTCCGCGAGGCCGGTGCCGGAGGAGAGCCATGAGCAGCATGACGACCAGGTGGTCCCGCGAGTCGGGCCGACCCAAGCCGCAGCGACCGCCCGTGGTGGCCCCGGCCGAGGCGCGCACGTCCTGGCCCGCGATGGACGTGGAGCTCGCGCGGGGCGCCGTGGACCACGCTCTGGTGCGCACGAGGGCCTCGCTGCGCCGCCACGACCTCGCCGCCGCACTCCTGGTCGACCCGGTGAACGTCCGGTACGCCTCCGGGACCTCCACCATGCCGGTGTGGACGATGCACTCCATCGACCGCTACCTCCTGGTGCCGGCGGAGGGTGAACCCGTGCTGTGGGAGTACGGCTCGGCGCCCCCCGAGCTGGTGTCCCCGTACCCCCGGCTGGAGACCCGGACCGCGACGAGCTGGGCGGTCTTCGGATACGGGGAGCAGGCCGGCGACCGGGCCGCGCTGTTCGCCGCGGACGTGGTGGAGGTCCTCCGGGACCGGGGGCTGGAGCATGAGCGCATCGGGGTCGACCGGCTCGACGCCTACGGGTTCCTGGCCCTGCAGGCGGCCGGTGTGCATCTCGTGCCCGCGCAGCTGGCCCTCGAGCAGGCCCGAGCCGTCAAGGGGGCCGCGGAGATCGAGCTGGTCCGTCGGTCGGTGGCCGTTGCCGACGCCGCCGTGGCCGGTCTGCACAGCGCGCTGCGCCCGGGGATGACGGAGAACGAGGCCTGGGGAGAGCTCCTGGGTCGGGCGTTCGCGCTGGGCGCCGAGTTCTCCGAGTGTCGACTGCTGGCCTCCGGGCCGCGAACGAACCCCTGGTTCCGCGAGGCGAGCGACCGCCCCGTCGAGCGCGGCGACCTGCTGGCCTTCGACACCGACCTCATCGGTCCGGCCGGCTACCTGGCCGACCTCTCGCGCACCTACCTGGTGGGGTCCACCAAGCCGTCGGCGCGACAGCGGCGGCTCTACGCCGACGCCCAGGCATTCCTCGCCGAGATCATCAGCGAGCTCAAGCCGGGGGCTGCCCTCGACGAGGTGGGGGAGCGGTTGAGCCGTCGGCTGCCCGCCGCCTACCACGCCGAGCGGTACCCCTTCATCGCCCACGGCAGCGGCCTCAGTGATGAGTACCCGGTCATCGCGTTCGCCGACCACCATGCCGGCGAGCTCGAGGACGGCATGGTCCTCAGCGTGGAGGCGTACGTGGGCGTGGAGGGCGAGGACGAAGGGGTCAAGCTCGAGGAGCAGGTCCTGGTGACCTCCGCGGGTGTGGAGGTCCTCAGCGACGCACCGCACGACGAACACCTCACGTGCTCGTGACGACGGACGACGGCCGGCCCGTTCGCCTTGACCGTCACATGTGGCCGTGATAACACATCACTGAGTGGGCATCGTCCACCATCAAGTGAGCACCACGGGCGACCCGCGTCTCGATGACGGACCGGCACCGGTCGCCTCGCACCGGCCCCCGCACACCCCCCGGCTCCTGGGAGACTCACCATGACCATCCAGCTCGAGCGGTCGACCCGCCCCGACGACCTGACGGACCTGATCGCCCGGCACCCTGCCGGTCACAGCCTGGAGGCGCCCCTCTACACGAGTCGGGAAGCCTTCGGCCTGGACATGGCGGCGATCTTCACCAAGCACTGGCTGTTCGTGGCCGCGGAGGCCGAGGTGCCGGAGCCGGGTGACTTCGTCACCGTACAGGTGGGCCCCTCCTCGGTGATCGTCGTCCGGGACGACGACGAGCAGGTGCGCGCCTTCTACAACGTCTGCCGGCACCGCGGGTCCCGGCTGCTGGACGACGCGCGGGGCAGCGTCGGCAACCTCGTGTGCCCGTACCACCGCTGGACCTACAACGTCGACGGGCGTCTGCTGCACGCCGACAACCAGCCGGCCGGGTTCGACTGCAGCCGCTTCGGGCTCAAGCAGGTGCACGTGCGCAGCGTCGGCGGCTTCGTGTTCATCTGCCTGGCCGACGAGCCCCCGGCTGACTTCGCCGACGTGGCGACGCGCATCGAGCCCTACCTCGCTCCCTACGAGCTGGGCCGGACGAAGGTCGCTCACCAGGTCGACATCGTCGAGCAGGGCAACTGGAAGCTCGTCATGGAGAACAACCGGGAGTGCTACCACTGCGACGGCCACCCCGAGCTGACCAGCGCCTACTTCCCGCTGCACGGCTACACGGCCGACGACGTCCCGCCCCGGTTGCGGCGCACGTGGGACCGCTTCGAGAAGGCCATTGCCGACCTCCGGGCCTCGTGCGTCCGGCAGGGCTTCCCGGTGGACGGGATGCGCGAGCTCGACGAGCGACCCACCGGGTTCATGATCGCGCACGCCCCGCTCGACGGCGCCGGGAAGTCCTACACCGCGGGCGGCGAGTCGGTGTGCCGGAAGCGGTTGGGGTCCATCGCGGACGACAGCTTCGGTGACCTGCACCTGCATCTGCAGCCGAACTCGTGGTTCCACATGCTTTCGGACCACGCCGTGGTGTTCTCCGTGCTGCCCCTCTCGCCGGACACCACGCTGCTGCGGTCGACCTGGCTGGTCCACGCGGACGCGGTCGAGGGCGTCGACTACGACGTCTCGACCCTCACCCACGTGTGGAGTGCCACGAACGACCAGGACAGCGTGTTCGTCGCGCGCACCCAGCGCGGTGTGGAGGACCCGGGCTACCAGCCCGGCCCGTACTCGGAGGTCGAGGGCGATGTCGAGGCCTTCGTCTCCTGGTACGTCAACCGGGTGCGGGCCCACCTGGCCACCATCTACTGACAGCGGTGCTCGGATGGGTTGATGGCTGGGTACCGCCCGGGGCATGCGGGCGTACTCGGTAGATCTTCGAGAGAAGCTGTTGGCAGCGGTGGACGCAGGCATGAGCCGGGAGCAGGCCTCGTCGGTGTTCGGGGTGTCGGTGCCCAGCATCGAGCGGTATGTGCGGCTGCGCCGGCAGACAGGCAGTCTGGCGCCGCGGCGGGCGGTCAAGCCTGGGCCGCCCGCGGTCAAGGGTGAGGCGGTGCGCGCCTGGTTGCCCGGCCGGCTCGAGCAGTCTCCGGATGCGACGCTGGCCGAGCACGCCGCGGCGTTCACCGCCGCCACCGGGACCCAGGTGTCGCCGGCGACGGTCTTTCGGGCGATCGGCTCGCTGCCCGAGGGACGGTGGACGCTGAAAAAGGACGGTGAGCGCGGCTGAGCGTGATGAGGACGCGCGGGTGGGGTTCTGCGAGCAGATGGCCGGCGTGGACCCGACCCGGCTGGTGTTCTTGGACGCGACCGGCACGACCACCGCGATGATCCGCCGCCGGTCTCGGGCGCCGCGCGGCCGGCGCGCACGGCCGGGTGCCCCGTAACCGGGGCACGGTGACCACGCTGATCGCCGCGCTGAGCGCGGTCGGTATGACCGCGGCGATGACGATCGAGGGCGCGACCACCGCGGCGGTGTTCGACGTCTACGTCGAGCGGGTGCTGGTGCCCACGCTGGTCGCAGGACAGATCGTGGTGGCCGACAACGTCGCTGCGCACAAGAGCGCCCGGGGCCGCCGACTGATCGAGGCCGCCGGCTGCCAGGTGGTGTTCTTGCCCGCCTACTCGCCCGACCTCAACCCGATCGAGGAGGCGTTCGCCAAGATCAAGGCGCTGCTGCGGTCGCTCGCCGCCCGCACCCGTGAGGCTCTCGACACCGCGATCGCCGCCGCGATGGCCGCCGTGACCGCTACCGACGCAGCCGGCTGGTTCGCCCACGCCGGCTATCCCCTCAGCCATCAACCGGCCTGAAGACCGCTGTGACAACGTGTTGAGAAAGAGCTCAGGAAGCTCGTGCTGGCTGCCAGGGACGGCGGCCGGGAGCGGGTGCAAGGCGGCGGGCCATCAGGCCGATCATGGCCCACTTGATCATGGCTTCGGAGTGGGCGGGCAGGCGTTCGTAGTCCCGGCTCATCCGGCGGTGGCCCGTGATCCAGGCGTGCGTGCGCTCGACCACCCAGCGGCGCGGCAGCGGCAGGAAGCCGGACTGGCCGACCAGCTTGGCCACCACCTGGACCAGGATGCGCAGCGTCCGGGAGGCGAAGTCCTGGGTGCGGCGGCTGTAGGCGGCATCGGCCCAGGCCAGCACCAGGGAGGGCATGGCCATCTTGGCCCGGTCCAGCACCCGGATGCCGCCGTCGCGGTCTTGCACGCTGGCCGCGGTCACCAGCACGACGATCAGCAGCCCCAGGGTGTCGACCACCAGATGCCGCTTGCGGCCGTTGACCTTCTTGCCGGCGTCATAGCCGCGCGAGCCCTTGCCGACCGTCGACGCGCCGGGCACCGTCTGGGAGTCCACCGCGCCGGCCGAGGCCATCGGATCGCGCCCGGCGGCGTCCCGGACCGCATTCCGCAGCGCGTCGTGGATCCGGTCGGTGGTGCCGTCGGCAGCCCACCGCTGGAAGTAGTAGTAGACGGTCTCCCACGGCGGAAAGTCGTGCGGCAGCTGCCGCCAGGAACAGCCCGTCCGGTCCAGGTACAAGATCGCGTCGACGATCCGGCGGCGCGGATACTTGGCCGGTCGTCCACCGCGGGTGCCGCGTCCCTGGGTACTGAGCACCGGCACCAGCGGCTCGATCAGCGCCCACTGCTCATCGGTCAGATCCGAGGGATAGGCCGGGGAAGAGCCCATGAACCAGCCTGACTCACCGCTCGACCCCTGTCACCCCCGCTTTCTAAACACGTTCTGAGACCGGGCGGCGGGGACGAGGACTGCTCCGTGGACGACGCCGAGGGCCTGGTAGGCGGGCCGGGCTTCCCGGGCCCTCGGTATCGTGGCCGCATGACATCGGCGACTGCGGGGGCCAAGCTCAACCAGTCGGTGCGCAAGGCGATCACTCTGCTGCGCGTTACCGCCGAGGACGGCAACGCGAACGTCTCCTCGCTGGCCAGAGCCGCGGGGCTGCCGCGTGCGACGGCGCTCCGGATGATCCAGACGCTCGCGCAGGAGGGGTTCCTCCTGCGGATCCCCGGTGACGACCGGGTGCTGCTGGGGCCGGAGCTGCTGCGGCTGGCCCGGGGGACCGACGAGCAGCTGCTGCTCCGCGAGGTGGCCCGCCCGGTGATCGGCGACCTGGTCGCCGCCGTCCGGGAGACCGTGACGCTCAGCGTCGTCGCGCCCGACGGGGGCCTGGACCTCGTGTCCCAGGTCGACGCGCCGGCCCAGCTACGTCCCCAGTCCTGGGTGGGGCAGCGGTTTCCCCTGCACGCCAGCGCGAGCGGCAAGGTACTCCTCGCCGTGTACGACGAGGAGCGCCTGGAGCGCTTCCTCGTGGAGCCGCTCCGCCGGTTCACCCCCGCGACGATCACGACCGTCGAGGCGCTGCGCGCCGAGCTGGCGCGCGTCCGGGAGCAGCGGTACGCCGTCGTGCGGGACGAGGAGGAGGAGGGCCTCGCCGGCATCGCCACGGGCATCTCCGGCCCGGGGGACGACCTGCTCGGCGTGCTCACCGTGGCCGGCCCGACGCAGCGGCTGGACCGGCAGCGGGGACGCTCGGCGGTCGACCACCTGCTGCGGGCGGCCGGCCAGATCGGATCGGCGCTCCGGCGAGGCCGCCCGCCCTCGGCGGCCCTCGAGGTCGTCGCCCGGGCGGGCGGCTGAGGCGCAGCAGGACTCCGTCCCCGCCGCTCCCTCGATCACGTGCTCGGAGGGGATGGGACGAGCACCAGCTTCCCGGTGTGCTTCTTCCGGAGGAAGTCCTCCTGAGCGCGGGCGATCTCGGCCAACGGGTACGTGCGGGTGACCACCGGCTGCACCTCGCCGCGCTCGACGTACGCGACTACGTTCTTGAAGACCTCGTCCTCCTGGAACGTGCAGCCGAACACCGACAGGTCCCTCAAGTACAGCGTCCGCAGGTCGATCTCGGCCATCGGCCCGGCGATGGCGCCGGAGATTGCGTACCGGCCACCGGGGCGCAGGACGTCGAGCAGCCGGGACGTCTGCGGGCCGCCGACCAGATCGACGACCACGTCGACCGCTGTCCTCCCGAGGGCGCTGGCCAGGTCCGCGTCGCGATCGACGGTGGCATCGGCGCCCTGTGCGGACACGTCGGCGGCCTTCGCGGCCGAGCACACCGCGAGGACCGTTGCGCCCCGGCGTTTCGCCAGCTGCACGGCAGCCAGTCCGACTCCTCCAGAGGCGCCGGTCACGAGCACCCGCTCCGCTCCGACCCCGGCTCGGTGCAGCATGTTCTCCGCGGTCGAGTAGGCGCACGGCACGGCGGCAAGTTCGGCGTCGCTCCGGTCGGTGTCCACGGCGTACGTCTCCCGGGAGGGGGCGACCGTGAACTGCGCGAACCCACCGTCGCACTCGCTGCCGAAGGTCCAACACTCGAACGGTCGGTAGTCGACCGGCGTGCGCAACATGTTGCGGACCAGGACGCGTTCGCCGATGCGGCCGCGCGGGACTCCCTCACCAACGTCCACGATCCGGCCACAGACGTCTGCCCCCTGGATGCGGGGGAAGTTGAGGGCGGCACCCGACCACGTGGCGTCCACGTCGTTGGCGGCGTCGAGACCTGCTGCGCCACCCTCACTGGTCCCGGAGGTGATCGACTTCGAGTACCAACCGATGCGTGTGTTGATGTCGGTGTTGTTGATCCCGGCTGCGGCGACCTGGATGAGGACCTCACCCCTCTTGGGGCGAGGTACCGGTACGTCCGTCCGGTAGTCGAGCCGGTCCAACCCACCATGGCCGGTCAGGAGGACAGCGGCCATCGTCCTCGGCAGCACGATCGCTTCCTCCGTTCGAGTCGACGGACCTCTCAGGCCCAGAGGTCGCCGACCGTGAAGCCGTCCACGAAGGGGTCCGTCGGGTCGAGCACGTAGGTGCCCAACCCGGAGATCCACGCCTGGCCGCCGATGGTCGGGACGACGCCCGGGCGTCCGCAGACCTCGACCTTCTCCACCAGGTGACCGGTGTAGACGGTGCCCAGCAAGCCCTCGTGGCGGAACGGCTGGTCGAGCTCCAATTCACCCTTGGCGTGCAGGACGGCCATCTTCGCGCAAGTGCCGGTGCCACAGGGGCAGCGGTCCAGTGCGCCGGTCCAGGTGGAGGGGTCGTCGAAGCTGATGGCGCCGCTGGCCATGGTGACGGCGTTGCGCCAGTCCGCGTCCGGGTTGTCGGTGGGGCCCGACAGCTGGGCGATGGTGATCCCGATTCCCGGGTAGTCCGGGTGGGCCACCTCGAGCTGGTCTTGCGCGGCCCGCAGGACCAGCGCGGATACCCGGGTGAGCTCTGCACCTCGTTCGGGTCGCAGGTCGAGGCCGTCGAACTGGCGCACGTCGGCGATGACGTAGAACATGCCACCCCAGGCGACGTCGACCGTAATCTTGCCGAGCGTCGGCACGTCGATCACGGCGTCTAGGTGGGCGGCGAAGGCGGGGACGTTCCGGAAGGTGACCTGGATGACCTTCCCGTCCCGGCACTCCGCCCGGATGCCGATCAGGCCGGCCGGCGCCTCGAGTTGGAACTCCGTGATCGGCTCCTGCATGGGGATCATGCCCGTCTCCAGGAGGACCGTCGCCACGGCGATGGTGTTCCCGCCGCTCATGACGGGGTATTCCACCTGCTCCATGATGATGTAGCCGGCCGCCGCCTCTGGGTGCTTCGCCGGCACGACGAGGTTGCAACACGCGGCTGGGTATCCGCGCGGTTCCCGCAGCATCAGCCGGCGCAGTTGGTCGTCGTGTGACTCCAACCAGCGCATCTGCTGGTAGACGGTTTCACCGGGAATCGTCGGTACGCCACCGGTGACGACCCTCATGGGCGTGCCGGAGTGCACGTCGACGGCTTGGAACATCCTCTTGAACGCCATGACGTCCCCTTCATCGAGGTGGCGAGTGAGCGTGAGTTCTTCCGAAGTGCGAACGATGTCCGCACCGATGACTCGGTGCGCTGCGGCGCACGGAGCGGTGGTGATCAAGTCCTGCAACGGCGGGATCATCAACAGCGAGCTGGCATCACGAGGAGCGACAGGTCACTGGTATGGGCGACGCGGTCAGGACACGTTGAGCACCTCCGCCGCGATGGTGGTGTCGTCGCCGTGGCCGGTCCGGACGACCGTGTCGCCGGGGAGGGGGAGCAGGTACGACCGAATTGACCGGACGATCGTCGGGTGGTCGCTGAACGAACGGCCAGTCGCGCCGGGTCCGCCGCAGAACAGGGTGTCGCCGGTGAAGACGGTGGCCAGGTCAGGCGCATACAGGCAGGTGCTGCCCGGCGAGTGGCCGGGGGTGTGCATCGAGGCCAACGTCGTGCCGGCCACGTTGAACTGGGTGCCGTAGCCAACGGGATGGTCGGGCAGCGTGCTCGGGTGAACGACTTTCCAGAACATGAGATCGCAGGGGTTGAACCAGATCGGCGCGCCGGTGGCCTCGCGGAGGTCGACGGCGGCGGTGATGTGGTCGTTGTGCCCGTGGGTGAGCACGATGGCGGTGACCCGCCGGCCGCCGATGGCCTCGACGATGGGCTCCGCGCGGTGCGGCGCGTCGATGACGAGCACCTCGTCGTCGTCCCCGACCAGCCAGACGTTGTTGTCGACGTCGAAGTCCTGCCCGTCCAGGCTGAAGACGCCAGAGACGACGGCCTTGTCGATGCGGGCTCTCATTCCTCGACTCCGGGCTCGTTCCGCTCCTCGTTCGTCCCTCGCGGCGATGCTCGCTCGCCCGTCGTCTTCGCCCCGCTCATCAGAAGACGACCACCGAGCGCAGCACGTCGCCGTGGTGCATCTTCTCGAACGCGGTCTCCACGTCGTCGATGCCGATGGTCTCGCTGACGAACTTGTCCAGCGGGAAGCGGCCCTGGCGGTAGAGGTCGACCAGCATCGGGAAGTCCCGGGAGGGCAGGCAGTCGCCGTACCAGGAGGACTTGATCGCCCCACCGCGGCCGAAGACCTCGAGCAGCGGCAGGGTGATCTGCATGTCCGGGGTGGGGACGCCGACCAGCACGACCCGGCCGGCGAGGTCGCGGGCGTGGAAGGCCTGCTCGAACACCGCCGGGTGGCCGACCGCGTCGATGGCGACGTCCACGCCGAAGCCGTTCGTGTGGCCCTTGATCGCCTCGACCGGGTCGGTGGCCCTGCTGTTGACCGTGTGGATGGCGCCGAACTGGCGGGCCCACTCCAGCTTCCGGTCGTCGATGTCGACGGCGACGATCGTGGTCGCCCCGGCCAGCTTCGCCCCCGCGATGGCCGCGTTGCCCACACCGCCGCAGCCGAACACGGCCACCGACTCACCGCGGCGCACGCCACCGGTGTTGATCGCCGCGCCCACACCCGCCATCACGCCGCATCCGAGCAGGCCGGCGGCGGTGGCGGGGGCGGCCGGGTCGACCTTGGTGCACTGCCCCGAGTGCACCAGCGTCTTCTCCACGAACGCGCCGATGCCCAGCGCCGGGGACAGCTCGGTGCCGTCGGCCAGGGTCATCTTCTGCGCGGCGTTGTGCGTGTCGAAGCAGTACTGCGGCTCGCCCTTGAGGCAGGCCCGGCACTGGCCGCACACGGCCCGCCAGTTGAGGATCACGTAGTCGCCGACGGCGACGTTGGTGACGCCCTCACCGACCGCGGCCACCGTGCCGGCGGCCTCGTGGCCGAGCAGGAACGGGAACTCGTCGTTGATGCCGCCCTCCCGGTAGTGCAGGTCGGTGTGGCACACCCCGCAGGCCTGCACGTCGACGACCGCCTCACCGGGACCGGGGTCGGGCACGGTGATCGTCTCGACGGTGACCGGGGCTCCCTTGCCGCGGGCGACGACGCCCTTCACCTCGTGTGGCACGTGGCTTCCTCTCGTGGTCTTGATGGGTCCTTCGCGGATCAGCCGCGCCGACCCATGTAGGGGTAGGTCCAGTCGTGCGCCGGGCTGAAGTTCTCCTTGATGAGGCGACCGGTGATCCAGCGCTGCAGGGCCAAGGGCGACCCGGTCTTGTCATTGGTGCCCGAGCCCCGGCTGCCGCCGAAGGACTGCTGACCGATGGAGGCGCCTGTGGGCTTGTCGTTGACGTACGTCATGCCGCCTGCATCGCGGAGGACGTCCAGGGCCTGCGCGACGGCGTGGCGATCGCCGGCGAAGATCGAGCAGCAGAGCGCGTAGTCGCTGGTCTCGTCGACCAGCTGGAGCGTCTGCTCCCACTCATCGTCGTTGTAGACGTAGACGGACAGCAGCGGGCCGAAGTACTCCTCCGACATCGTGATCGCGCGCGGGTCGGTGGTGCGGAAGATCGTCGGGTCGACGAACCAGCCCTGGTCGGTGCGCGTGGTGCCACCGGCGAGCAGTTCGTGGCTGTCGAGGGCCTTCCCGCGCTCGATCGCCTGCTCGAGCCGCTGGGCGGCGCCTCCGTCGATGACCGCGCCGATGAAGGTGTCGTGCCGGCTGACGTCCCCGACTCGCAGACCGGCCGTGGTATCGACCAGCGGCTGCTCGATCGACTGCCACAGGCTGCGCGGGACGTAGGTCCGCGACGCCGCAGAGCACTTCTGGCCTTGGTACTCGAAGGCGCCGCGGACGAGGGCGGTCACCAGCGCCTCGGGGTCGGCCGAGGGGTGTGCCACGACGGCGTTCTTGCCGCCGGTCTCGCCGACCAGGCGCGGGTAGCTCCGGTAGTGGTCGATGTTCGCCGCGGTGCTCTTCCACAGCTGGCGGAAGACGGCTGTGGAGCCGGTGAAGGTGATGCCGGCCAGGTGCTCGCTGCGCTGTGCGATGGCGGTGACCTCGGCCCCGAATCCGTGGACGAGGTTGATGACGCCCGGCGGCAGGCCGGCCTCCTCGAACACGCGCATGACGACGTCACTGCTGAGGGCGGACTTCTCCGACGGCTTCCACACCACCACGTTGCCCATGAGGGCCGGGGTCGCGGGGAGGTTGCCCGCGATCGCGGTGAAGTTGAACGGCGTGATGGCCAGCACGAACCCCTCGAGAGGCCGGTGGTCCATCACGTTCCACACGCCGGGCACCGAGAACGGCTGACCGTCGTAGATCTGCGCCGCGAAGGAGGCGTTGTAACGGAAGAAGTCCGCCAGCTCGTTGATGTCGATCTCGGCCTGGTGGAAGGTCTTCGACTGGCCGAGCATCGTGGTGGCCAACAGTTCGTCGCGGTACTTCCCGGTCACCAGGTCTGCAGCCCGGAGGAAGATCGCCGTCCGGTCCCACCACGGCGTCCGGGACCAGGCAGGGCGGGCCCGCAGGGCGGCCTGGATGGCTGCGGTGACCTCGCGCTCGCCGGCGGGGGAGAAGTGCCCGAGCACGTGGGCGTGATCGTGCGGGGCGACCACGGCCGTCGGCGTGTCGAGGCGCAGTCGCTCGCCGCCGATGACCGACGGCAGCTCCCGGACCTGCCCGCGGACCCGGTCGACCTCCTTGAGCAGGAGGGTCGCCTCCGTGGAACCGGGCGCGAAGTCCCGGGGCGGCTCGTTGTACGGGGCTGGGACGCGCAGGTTGCCGGTCACGCTGGTGTGCGGAGTCGTCATCGGTGGGCCCTTCGAGGGGTGTGACTGGCCCGCCTCCCACGGAGGGCGGGGACGATCGGCTGAAGTGTCGCCGAACACTCATTCTGAAGCTACACAGAAATTTCTATGCCGACCACCCAGCCTCCCGGCCTTGGCAGCCATGGTCCCCGACTGACTCCGCAGGGCTTGTCAGATCTGTGATCACATCCTAGTGTCGTCGGTGCATTCCATCCTCGGCGACCAGTCACCTCCCTCGCGTCCCGCTCGGCGGTCGGCCGGGTCGCCCTCGTCCTCTGTCCCGGGAGATCTCGATGCTGAGTCGCCTCCTCCTCGTCGCATCCGAGAGCGAGAAGCTCGGGACGACGGTCAGCCGTTCGCCGCTCACCCGCGGCCTGGTCTCCCGCTATGTCGCGGGCACGACCCTCGACGACGCCATGGCGGTCACCGACCGGCTCCGGCAGCAGGGGCTCGAGGTGAGCCTCGATCTGCTCGGCGAGTCCGTCACCGATCTGGCCGACGCGGAGCGGGCGGCGCAGGAGTACATCGAAGCGCTTCCCGCCCTGGCAGAACGGGCGCCCGGCTCCACCATCTCGGTTAAGCTCTCCCAGCTCGGCGTCGCCGTCGATCAGCAGGTCTGCGCCCAGCACCTGGGCAAGCTCCTCGCCGCGGCCGACGAGCACGGCGTGCTGGTCGAGGTGGACATGGAGGCCAGCTCGATCGGCAAGGCGATCCTGGAGACCTACCGGACGGTCCTGCCCCGGCACCAGCAGACCCGGGTGGCCATGCAGGCCGCCATGCGCCAGACGCTGCCCGACCTGCAGTCGTTCACCGAGGTCAAGCCGCGCGTCCGGCTGGTCAAGGGCGCCTTCTTGGAGTCCCTGGAGAACGCGGCCCAGGACAAGGCCGAGGTCACCGCGCGGTACCGGTGGTTCACCACCTGGGCGCTGGAGAACCTTCCCGACCCGGCGTTTGGCACCCACGACGACGCCTGCATAGACCACGTCAAGTCCGAGGCGGCCCGGCTCGGCATCGATCGGCGGGACTTTGAGTTCCAGATGCTCTACGGAGTGCGCCGGCAGCTGCAGCAGCAGCTGGCCCGGGAGGGCTACCGCGTCCGTCTCTATCTGCCCTACGGCTCACAGTGGTACCCGTACCTGATGCGCCGGATGGCCGAGCGGCCGGCCAACTTGCTGCTGTTCCTGCGTTCTCTCATCGGGGGCTGACCGATGACGGACGCAGAGGTCGTCGTCGTCGGTGCCGGCCTGACCGGCGCCTCGACCGCGTGGGCACTGGCCCGGGACGGCGTGTCCGTCGTCCTCTTCGAGGCCCACAGGTTTGGCCACACCCTCGGCAGCTCCCACGGGAGCTCGCGGATCTTCCGGCGGATCTACCGGGATCCGCTGTACCTGCGGATGACCGCTCAGGCACAGCGGATGTGGACGGACCTGCAGGACGAGAGCGGCACCTCGCTCCTGCAGTGGACCGGCGGCATCGACCACGGCCGCATGCGGGACCCCGAGGGCATTGCCGCGTTCCTCGCCGAGCAGCCGGAGAAGGTGCCGCACGAGCTGGTGAGTGCTCGGGAGGCTGAGGACCGGTGGCCGGGGATGTGTTTCACCGGCCCGGTGCTGTTCCACCCTGACGCCGGCACCATCGACGCCGATGCCACGGTCACCACCTTCTTGACCGAAGCCGGCAGGCACGGCACGCGGCTGCTCCCAGAGACCCCCGTGGAGCGCATCGACGTCCACGGCGACACGGCTGTGACCGTGCACGCCGGCGAGGAGTCGGTGCGGGCGCACAGCGTCGTGCTGGCCAACGGACCGTGGATGCCGGACTTCCTCCCCGCGTCCGGCCTGGGCATCGACCTCCCACCGATGCAGGTCACCCAGCAGCACGTCTTCCACTTCCCGCGACGAGAGCCGGGCACCACCTGGCCCGTGGTCGTGCACAAGGAGGACATGCAGGTCTTCGCGCTGCCGTCGGGTAGCGACGGTGGACCCCGTCCCGCGGTCAAGGTCGCCCAGCACGACGCCGGGCCGGTCACCACCCCCGGTGCGTCGGCGGGTGGGCTTGACCCGTCCTGGCGGGACCGGATCCTGGACTACGTGAGGGCGTGGATGCCAGGTCTGGAGGACGTCCCGGTCGCCGACGCGACCTGCCTCTACACGACCACTGCGGACGAGGACTTCGTCCTGGACCGACGCGGTCCGGTGGTCGTCGCGTCACCGTGCTCCGGGCACGGCGCGAAGTTCGCCCCGCTGCTCGGCCAACTCGTTGGTGACCTGGCCCGCGGCCGCCGCAGGCCCGAACCGCAGTTCGCGCTCGACCGTCCCGGCCGGACCACGGGACCTCGGGCGAGCGCCCCCGTCCCTGGTTGATGGCCGGGCCCGTCCTCGTCGTCCGCCCCCCGTCCCTGCTGGCGGACCAGGTCTTCGCCACCCTTGGCGACGCGATCTCGAACGGGGACCTGCCCGTCGGGACGCGGTTGCACGTCGGTGACCTCGCCCAGCGGGCGGGCACCAGGCGTCACGCCCGTCCGTGAGGGGATCAGTCGGTTGGGGGAAGCACGACTCGCCGTCCGGGTCCCGCATCGGGGGGCAGTCGTCAAGGGGCTCACCCGCGACGAGCTGCTGCACGTCTAGACGTCCGGTTCCACCTCGAGGTCCCGGCAGCCGCGTAGGGCAGCCGGCGTGTCGACCCGGCGACCGTCTCGCTGATGGAGGGCGCGCACCACCGCATGTGCGAAGCGGCCACCGACGGCCGGCTCGGCGCCGCCCTCGACGAGGACGAGCAGATGCTTCGCCTGCTGTACGCCAGCACCGGCAACCTGGTCCTCCTTGAGGTGATCGAGGCACTCTGGCGACGGTGCCGGCCGTACAAGCTGGTGGGTGCCACGGAGGCACGACGGAACGACGACCGGTCGCTCTGGTGGCACCAGTCCGGCCTCGTGGCCGCCGCTGCAGCGTGGGACGGCGAGGCCGCCGCCGGCATCACGCGGAGGTCACTCCTCGATGCCCGTGCGCGGGTCGAGACCACTCTCGCTCCCGGCCCGTGACCCCCGGATGTGGCCGGGAAGCGTTCCAGGCCAGCAACTGACATTGCACTGATACTGTTGGTCTCCGTCCTCGTCCCGCTCGCGCGGATCGGAGTTCGTCCGGCCTCGTGCACTGCCTCATCAAGGATGACCACGTGGCTCACGGCCTCACCTCCGTCGACGGATCCTCGTCGACTGCTGTTCCCATCCGCCTGGTCGACCGGGCGTACGAGTCCCTCCGGGACGCGCTGATCTCGCTCCGCATCGAGCCGGGGGAGCCGATGGACGAGAAGCAGCTGAGCGCGGCGATGGGCGTGGGGCTCACGCCGGTCCGGGACGCGTTGAAGCGGCTGACGCTCGAGGGCCTGGTCGTCATCTACCCCCGGCGCGGGACCTTCGCAGCGGAGATCAGGGTCTCCGACGAGCTGTGGCTGACCGAGGTGCGGATCCCTCTGGAGGGGCAGGCGGCCGCCCTGGCTGCCCAGCGAGCCGTCCCCGAGGACTGCGCGCGGTTGCTCGAGCTGGTCGCCCGGCTCGAGGACGACGGGACGGACCTCGTCGACCTCGACGCGGCCACCCACCGCGCTGTGTACGCCGCCTCGCACAACGCCTACCTCGAGGCCACCTGCAGCCAGTACGCGAACCTCGCCATGCGGCTCTGGAACTACGCGTTCCGGCGGGATCCGGACGCGTCCGACGTCCCCTGCACCCTGGGCAGCGTGGTGCAGGCCATCGTGGCCCGTGATCCCGAACGGGCCCGCCTTGAGGCGGAGCTCCACTTGCGGCACTTCTCGGACGAGGTCCGCAGCCTCCTGTCCCGCTGACTGCACCAACGCCGTACATCGACCGGCACGCCCGGCCCTACCAGTCTGACCTCGGATCCGGCAGGACCAGACACGGACCCGGTCTCGTCGTCCCGTCACCTCTGGCCGGTCGGGTCGGGCCGCCTGCTCAGATCCCAGGTAGGAGGACGACACGGAGGCGATCGAGACGACGACCGGAGTGGGTCGACCTCGTCGGACCCCCTCGAGGAGATCGTGGATGCGCGGTCGTTCGATACCGCGCGCACTGGCGGCCGCCTTCATCACCGTCGCGGGCTTCCAGGGGCTGGCGGCATGCACCTCGGGGGGCGGGGGCGAAGGTGGGGATTGGATACGACCAGCAGGGTCTGCTCATCGGCGCTGTGACGGTTTGCCGAGACGAAGTGGCGCAGGTCGACCTCGCTGCCGTCCCAGCAGAACAGGACACCACGCTCGGCACATGGCATCGGGTGTCGCCACTCCGGGCTGGTACGGAGACCTGGCCACTGCAAGCCACTCCCACTTCGACATGGCGGACTCGGAGTAGCACCGACTTCGCGTTGGACGCGGACACTGAGTACAGGCTCGCCGGCATCGACCAGGATGGCAGTCGTCGGACTGACGTCCTGGTCTTCCGAGGTCGCGACTTGGTCCGGCTCGAGCCCGGCGAGCTATACGTCGCACGGACCAGCCTCACCGATCCGCATGGCAACGTCGCCTCGACGCTGCGTGCCATATCTCTGGATGAGATCTCCGAAGAGGTCTGCAGCACCTGACGACAGACGAAAGATCCTGCGGCGCCGGCGGACGTCTCGTCGGCTTGGCGGCTTCCGGGTCCAGCGACGTGCCACGCCGCTTGCAAAGTGCGGCGTGGCTCATCCACGGGGCTGCCAACCGACCCTGATGTGTTCGTGGCAGCCGGCCCGGTCAGGCCGTTCAGTCGCTGGTCAGGGCGCGGCGGCGGACGCGTTCGTCGTAGCGGTCCCGTGTCGCGCTGACCGGTCTGCCGAGGTACTCACCTAGCGTGACGCCGGCGGCGAGGGCGAGCCCGATGGCGGCGGCCCCGACCAGGGCGGCGAGCCCTTCCTCGGCGTCGGCGTCGACCACGACGGTGAACAGCCCGTGGTAGATCGCCAGGCCGGGCAGCAGCGGGACGATGCCGCAGACGGCGACGAGCTGGGGTGGGACCCGCAGCCACTGGGTCAGCACCTCACCGCCGAACCCGAGCAAGACGGCCGCGAGTCCGCTGGCCAGCGCGGGGCCGGCGCCGAGTGCGCCGGCCGCCCAGAACGTGGTCCAGGACAGCGCGCCGGCTGCCGCGGCCAGGCCGACGGCGCGCGGCCGGGCGTGGCAGGCCAGGGCCCAGAACCCGGCGATCCCGGCCGATGCGGCCAGCGCGACGGTGAACGGCACGGGGGCGGGGGAGGTGTCGACGACGGTCAGGGGCAGCTGTGCGCGCTGGGCGAGGTCGAGCACGCCGGCGATGCCCACGACGATGCCGACGGTCAGCGTGACAACCTCGAAGGCCCGTCCCGCGGCGGTCACCGGAAACCCGCTGATCGCGTCCTGCGCGGCGCTCACCAGGGACAGGCCGGCCAGCAGCACGACGATGCCAGCGGCGACGACGACGGAGGTCCGCACGTCGACGTCCCCGGCGAGCAGCAGGACGGCGACCCCGGTAGCGAGCGCGGCCCCGGCAGCCTGCTGGAAGAACGGCGGCAGGCTACGCCGGGCGAGCCCGCGGATCACCTGCTCGATCAGCGCGGTGGTCAGGGCGGCCAGCAGCGCCTCCAGCCAGCCTCCGCCGATGACGAGCCCGAAGCAGCCGGCGACGCCGGCCCAGGCCAGCGCGTTCACGGTCCGTCGGTAAGTGGCCGGGGCGCTCACCACCCGGTCCAGCCGGTGGTGCGCCTCCTCGACGTCGAGACCGCCCGCACCCACGGCCCGCGCCAGGTCGGTGACCCCCTGCAGCCGGGTGTAGTCGGTGCGGCTGGTGCGCACGATCCGCACCGCGGTCAGCGGCACAGCGTCCTCGCGGTCGTAGCTGACCGTGAGGGAGGTGAAGGTGATGTCGACCTGGCAGCTGGTCAGCCCGTAGGCGGCGGCGACCCGCAGCACCGTCGCGGTCACGTCGGCGGCCGCGGCTCCGATGGCGAGCATCGACTCCCCGATCCGCAGGGCCAGACCGAGCGCGGCATGCGCAGAGATGTCATCCATCCCGCTGGGCTGGGCACGAAGACCGATGGGGGCGGTCGGCGGGCTGGTGCCCGCAATGGCTCGCCAGGCCCGTTCCGGGATGCGTGCGCGTGAAATCGAACGACTCTGGGGCCGGGCGGACACGCCCTTAGACTATTGCGGCCATAGTCGCTGACCAGTACGCCGCCCGGAGAGTTGGGACTCAGGCGGACATGCGCAAGTTCGCGGGCGAAGGTTGAGAGTCAACGGATATCTGGCCGGAGTTCCGAAGATCACAGGCACATGCAGGCTTGATCGATAGCGTTGTCGCTGGTCAGCGGGTCGGGTGTCGTCGCAGCGCCTAAATCCTGTAGGCACACGGCTGGTGCTTTTCAGCT
>NZ_NVPT01000048.1 GCF_002802985.1 Geodermatophilus chilensis
TATGGAGGTGTTGATAAACGTGGGTCGGACCAAGGTGGCAGAGCGGTAGAACATCTCCAGGAAGGCGGAGATTAGGATCAGCAGCGGGGAGAAGTCCAAGATCAGGACGTAAGGGGTGGTCAGCAGCGTCAGATGCGGAAAAGAGACAGGGAGCAGTCGTCCCGGTCAGCGGGGGAGACTGTCTCCTCGTGCAGAAGGACTCCCTCCTCCCCACCACGGGCACGCGCGCGGCGGTGCCCGGGAGGGAGCCGCTCGACCCGGACGCCGCCATCTCGATCCGCGGCCTGGTGAAGCGGTACGGCGACCGCGCCGCCGTCGACGGCCTGGACCTCGACATCCGCCGCGGCGAGATCTTCGCGCTGCTGGGCCCCAACGGCGCAGGCAAGACCACCACCGTCGAGGTGCTGGAGGGCTACCGGAAGCGGGACGGCGGTGACGTGCGCGTCCTCGGCGTCGACCCGGCGCGGGGCGGACGGCGCTGGAAGGCGCAGCTGGGCATCGTGCTGCAGTCCGGCGCGGGGGACAGCCAGCTGTCGGTGCGCGAGCTGCTGAAGGCGCGGGCGTCGTACTATGCCGAGCCGCGCGACCCCGACGAGGTGCTCGAGCTGGTCGGCCTGACCGACAAGGCCGGGGCCCGGGGGCGCACCCTCTCCGGCGGGCAGCGCCGGCGGCTGGACGTCGCGCTGGGCATCGTCGCCCGCCCGCGGCTGCTCTTCCTCGACGAGCCGACCACCGGCTTCGACCCCGAGGCGCGGCGGCAGTTCTGGGCGCTGATCCGCTCGCTGCGCGACCTCGGCACCACGATGCTGCTGACCACCCACTACCTCGACGAGGCCGAGGCGCTGGCCGACCGGGTCGGTGTCCTCGCCCGCGGCCAGCTCGCCGAGGTCGCCGTCCCTGCTGCGCTGGGTGGGCGCGGCACCGCACCCGCCGTCGTCCGCTGGACCGAGGACGGCGTCCGGCGCACCGCCGAGACGACCACGCCGACCGCGTTCGTGCGGGAGCTGGCCGCGCGCTTCCCCGGCGAGGTGCCCGACCTGACGGTCGCCCGGCCCACGCTCGAGGACGTGTACCTGAAGATGATCGGGGACCACTCGTGACCACCGCCCCGGAGCGCACCGCACTGCCCCCGCTCGGCCGGGTGTACCTGACCCGCGCCGGCGTCGAGCTCAAGGAGTTCTTCCGCCAGCGCGAGTCGGTCGTGTTCACGCTGGTCTTCCCGGTGATCCTGCTGCTGGGTCTGGGCGCGGTGCTCGACTACGACCTCGGCGCCGGCGTCGACTTCCCGCAGTACTTCATGGCCGGGGTCATCACCGCGGGCATCGTCGGCGCGAGCCTGCAGAACATGGCGATCCACATCGCCGGGGAGCGCTCGGACGGCACGCTCAAGAGCCTCCGCGGCACACCGATGCCGGCCAGCGCCTACTTCGCCGGCAAGGTGGTGCAGGTGCTCGCGGTGGCGGTCGCGACCATCGTGCTGCTGCTCCTGGTCGGCGTCCTCGTGTACGGGATCGAGCTGCCCTCGGGCGCCGACTGGCTGACCTTCGCCTGGGTGTCGGTGCTGGGGGCGGCGGCCTGCACGCTGCTGGGCATCGTCGTCTCGACGCTGGCCCGCAACGGCCGGTCGGCGTCGGCGACGGTCACCCCCATCGCGCTGGTGCTCGAGTTCATCTCCGGGGTCTTCATGCCCTTCGACCAGGTGCCCGCCTGGCTGCAGGACGTCGCCGCACTCTTCCCGGTGAAGTGGCTGGCCCAGGGCCTGCGCTCGGTCTTCCTCCCCGACGCGCTGGCCGCCCGCGAGCCGGCCGGGTCGTGGGAGCTCGGCACCGTCGCGCTGGTGCTGGGCCTGTGGTGCGTCGTCGGCCTGGTGCTGTGCGCCCTGACCTTCCGCTGGCAGGACCGGGGAACCGACTGACGGCGCGGCGATTTCCGCGGAAATCGCCGGAGGGCACCTGGCCGCAGGGGCGTCCGGGCGGACGGCGAAGATGGTTCCGTGCCCGCACCGCTGACCGCCGACTCGATCCGCCGCGCTCCGAAGGTCCTGCTCCACGACCACCTGGACGGCGGGCTGCGGCCGCAGACGGTGCTCGAGCTCGCCGACGAGGCCGGCTACCGCGACCTCCCGGCCGATGACGCGGACGAGCTCGGCCGCTGGTTCCGGCAGGCCGCCGACTCGGGCTCGCTGGTGCGCTACCTGGAGACCTTCGCGCACACCGTCGCGGTGATGCAGCGCCCGGAGGCCGTCAGCCGGGTGGCCCGCGAGTGCGCGCTCGACCTGGCCGCCGAAGGCGTCGTGTACGCCGAGGTGCGCATGGCACCCGAGCTGCTGACGGCGCAGGGCACCCCGATCGAGGAGGCGGTCGAGGCGATCCTCGACGGCTTCGCGAAGGGCAGCGCCGAGGCCGCGGCGGCGGGCACGCCGATCACGGTGGGCACGCTGCTGTGCGCCATGCGGCAGAACGACCGGTGGGACGAGGTCGCCGGTCTGGTGGTCCGCCACCGCGACGCCGGCGTGGTCGGCTTCGACCTGGCCGGCCCGGAGATCGGATTCCCGCCCGACCGGCACCCCTCGGCCATCGCGCTGCTCGACCGCGCCGGGGCGCACCGCACCGTGCACGCCGGCGAGGCGGCCGGCATCGACAGCATCGTCGCCGCGCTGGACGGCGCCCGCGCCGAGCGGCTCGGGCACGGGGTGCGCATCGCCGACGAGGTCGCCGACGACGGCGCCCTCGGCCCGGTGGCGCAGCGGGTGCTCGACGCGCAGGTGCCGCTGGAGGTCGCGCCGTCGTCCAACGTGCAGACCGGCGCCTACCCGTCGCTGGCCGCGCACCCGGTCGGCCGGCTGCACCGGCTCGGCTTCGCGGTCACCGTCAACACCGACAACCGGCTGATGAGCGGTGTCTCGGTCACCAGCGAGCTCACCGACGTGGCGCGGACCTCCGGCTGGGGCTGGGACGACGTCCAGACGGTGACCGAGCGGGCGCTGGCCGCCGCGTTCCTGCCCGACGACGAGCGCGCTCGGCTGCTGGCCGACGTCGTCCGCCCGGGGTACGCAGCGCTGCGCGGCTGAGCGTGGCGGGGACCACCCCGATCGCGGGAATCCCGGCTCGACCTGCGCTGCTACGGTAGGTGTACCGGCAGTCGCCGGTCATCCTCTCCGGACGGTCCGTCCGGGCAGAAGCGCATCCGTGCAGATCCGCAGCGTCTCCTGACGTCGTGATCGCCAGTGAGGACGCCGATCGACGGTGTCCGCCCACCACCACGGGACGCGCGCCGAGAAGCATCGGAGTCCCACACCCGTATGACCACGTTCGACACTGTCGACGTCCAGATCGACCTTGCAGACACCGTCGCCGAGACCGTCGAGGTCGAGGCCCCCAAGGGTCCCACCTTCGCCCAGTTGGGCCTGCCCCAGCAGCTGGTGACCGCTCTCGAGCGGCGGGGGATCTCGCACCCGTTCGCCATCCAGGCCTCCGCCCTGCCCGACGCCCTCGCCGGGCGCGACGTGCTCGGCAAGGCCGCCACCGGCTCGGGCAAGACGCTGGCCTTCGGCCTGCCCCTGCTCGCCCGTCTCGGCGGAACCGCCCAGCGGGGGCCCCGCGCCCCGCGCGCGCTGGTCCTCGTCCCGACCCGCGAGCTCGCCCAGCAGGTGCACGACAACCTCGCGCCGCTGGGCCAGTCCCTCGGCGTCCAGCTGGCGACCGTCTACGGCGGTGCGTCCATGTACCGCCAGATCCAGCAGATGCGCCGCGGCGTGGACGCGATCATCGCCACCCCCGGCCGCCTGCAGGACCTCATCAGCCAGGGCGAGGTCACCCTCGACGCGGTCGAGGTCAGCGTCATCGACGAGGCCGACTTCATGTCCGACCTCGGCTTCCTGCCGGTCGTGCAGGAGCTGCTCGACCAGACCCGTCGCGACGCCCAGCGGCTGCTGTTCTCGGCCACGCTGGACGGCGAGGTCGACACCCTGGTCCGCCGCTACCTCAAGGACCCGGCGCGGCACGAGGTCAAGCGCGCCGGGGACGAGGCCCCGCCGGCCGAGCACCTGGCCTACAGCGTCGCCTTCCGCGACAAGGTGCCGGTGACCGAGCTGCTGGCCGCCCGGCCGGGCCGCACGATCGTCTTCGTGCGCACCCAGCTCGGTGCCGACCGGCTGGCCGGCAACCTGCAGGCCGCCGGCATCAAGGCCGAGGCGATCCACGGTGGGCTGCCGCAGGGTGCCCGTCGCCGGGCCCTGGAGGAGTTCACCGACGCCCGCAGCCCGGTGCTGGTCGCCACCGACGTCGCCGCCCGCGGCATCCACGTCGACGACGTCTCGCTGGTGCTGCACTACGACCCGCCGGCGGACCACAAGACCTACCTGCACCGCTCGGGCCGCACCGCCCGCGCCGGCGCCGGCGGTGTCGTGGTCTCGCTCCTCCTGCCCGACCAGGTGGGCCAGGCCAAGCGCCGGTTCCGCCAGGCGAAGATCGAGCCGGAGGTCTCCCGGGTCCGCCCGGGCGACGCCCCGATCGCCGAGCTGGTCGCCAGCGGCGTGCACGTCGAGCCGGTGGAGCGCACGGTGCGCGAGTCCCGCCGTCCCTCCGGTGGCCCCGGTGGCCGGCGTCCGCGCCGGGACGGCGAGCGTCCCCGCCGCGACGGCGACCGCCCGCGTCGTCCCCACGGCGACCGTCCGCGTCGGGACGGCGACCGTCCGGCGTTCGGCGATCGGCCGTACGGCGAGCGTTCCCGCGGGAACGGCGAGCGACCCCATGGCGGCGAGCGGTCCTACGGCGAGCCCGGGGAGCGGCGGTCCAGCCCGTACCGCGGTCAGGGTCGGCGACCCGAGCGGTCGGCGGACTGACAGCGGTGTGCTGATTGGTTGGCGGGGGTATTCAGGCCCGGCGTGCGGGCGTACTCGATGGATCTGCGGAATCGGGTGGTGGCCGCGGTCGATGCCGGGATGACCCAGCCGCAGGTGGCGGCGCGGTTCGGGGTGTCGCTGCGCACCGTGGAGCGGTATCTGGCGCGCCGGCGGGCGACCGGCAGCCTGGCTGCCACCGAACAGCGGCACGGGCCGGAGCCGAGGGTGCGGCAGCAGCTGCAGGCCTGGCTGCCCGGTCGGTTGACCGCCGCGGCCGATGCCACGCTGGAAGAGCACGTGGCGGCGTTCGTCGCCGCCGGCGGCGAGCGGGTGTCGCTGGCGTCGATGTCGCGGGCGATCGCGAGCCTGCCGCCCGAGCCCGGGGCGGAGTTGACCCCGGGCGGGCGCCGGCGGCGGGCGGGGCGGCCGTTGAAGCAAAAAGCCTGACCGCCACCGAGCGCGACGAGACCGCGCGCGCCCGGTGGCGGGAGCAGATGGACACGATCGATCCGGCGCGGCTGGTGTTCGTCGACGAGTGCGGCACGCACACCGCGATGACCCGCCACCGGGCCCGCGCCGCGCGCGGGATGCGGGCCCGCGGCGCGGTGCCGCGCAACCGGGGCCCGGTGACCACCCTGCTCGCCGGGGTGAGCCTGGCCGGGATGAGCCCGGCGATGACCGTCGAAGGCGGCACCGACACCGCGGTGTTCGCCACCTATCTCGAGCATTTCCTGCTCCCGGCCCTGTCCCCGGGGACGGTGGTCGTGGTCGACAACGTCGGCGCGCACCAACCCGACCGGATCCGCGAGCTGGTCGCCGCCGCCGGCTGTGAACTGGTGTTCCTGCCCGCCTACTCGCCGGACCTGTCTCCGATCGAAGAGGCGTTCAGCAAGATCAAGGCGCTGGTCAAGGCGGCCGCCGCGCGCACCCGGGCGGCGCTGGACACCGCAATCGCCGCCGCCCTGGAGGCGGTCAGCCCGGCTGATGCCGCCGGCTGGTTCTCCCACGCCGGCTACCCCACCCGCCAAGCTGCATGAGAACCGCTGTCAGAGGTCCAACGGTCCGCGGCGTGCGATCAGGCCTCGGCGGGTGGGGCGAGGACGACGTCCACGGCGAGCGGGCCCTCACCGGCGACGACGGTCAGCGCGGCGATCCGGCCGGCCTCGGTGAGGTCGCTGCGCGCGGCCTCCACCAGCGCCACCTGCTCGGCCGGCGCGGTCACCGTCGCGGACTCGACGTCGGCCCGCATCGAGACCTTCGCGTCGGACTTGGCCTTCCGGACCCCGGCCAGCGCGGTCGCCACGACCAACACCACCGCGGGGTCCCCGCCGGTCGGCAGCTCGGTCGCCGTCGGCCACAGCGCGCGGTGCACCGAGCCCGACTGCCACCAGGACCAGACCTCCTCGGTGACGAACGGCAGCACCGGCGCGAACAGCCGCAACTGCACCGACAGCGCCAGCGCCAGCGCGGCCCGGGCGGACTCGGCTGCCGGCCCCGATCCGTAGGCGCGGGACTTCACCAGCTCCACGTAGTCGTCGCAGAACGACCAGAAGAACGCCTCGGCGACCTCGAGCGCCCGCGTGTAGTTGTAGGACTCCATCGCCGCGGTCGCCTCGTCGACGACACCGGCCAGCCCGGCCAGCAGCCCGCGGTCGATCGGCTCGGTCACGGCCGAGGCGGACAGCTCGGCGGACGCCCCCAGCCCCAGCACGAACTTGCCGACGTTGAGGATCTTGATGGCCAGCCGGCGGCCGACCTTCATCTGCGCCTCGTCGAACGGCGAGTCCGCCCCCGGCCGGGCACCGGCGGCCCGCCAGCGCACCGCGTCGGTGCCGTAGCGCTCCAGCACGTCGATCGGCGTGACGACGTTGCCCTTCGACTTCGACATCTTCTTGCGGTCCGGGTCGACGACGAAGCCGGAGATCGTCGCGTGCGTCCACGGCACCGTGCCGTGCTCGAAGTGCGAGCGGACGACGGTGGAGAACAGCCAGGTCCGGATGATGTCGTGGGCCTGCGGGCGCTGGTCCATCGGGAAGACGTGCGCGAACAGCTCCGGGTCGGTGTCCCAGCCCGAGGCCACCTGCGGGGACAGCGACGACGTCGCCCAGGTGTCCATCACGTCGGGGTCGGCGACGAACCCGCCGGGCTCCCCGCGCTGGTCCTCCGAGAACCCCGGCGGGACGTCGGACGACGGGTCGACCGGCAGCGACTCCTCGGGCGCCAGGATCGGCTCGTCGTACACCGGGTCGCCGGAGGAGTCGAGCCGGTACCAGACCGGGAACGGGACGCCGAAGAACCGCTGGCGGCTGATCAGCCAGTCGCCGTTGAGGCCCTCGACCCAGTTCTCGTAGCGGTGCCGCATGTGCTCGGGCACCCACTGGATCTCCCGGCCGCGCTCGATCAGGGCCCCGCGCAGCGACGCGTCCCGGCCGCCGTTGCGGATGTACCACTGCCGCGTGGTGACGATCTCCAGCGGCCGCTCGCCCTTCTCGAAGAACTTCACCGGGTGGGTGATCGGCCGCGGCTCGCCCTCCAGGTCGCCGGACTCGCGCAGCAGCTCGACCATCCGCTGCTGAGCGCTGAACACCGTCTTGCCGGCCAGCTCGGAGTACGGCCCGGCCGGCACGCCCGCGGGCGCCTCGGGCAGCAGCCGGCCGTCCCAGCCGACGATCGCACGGGTGGGCAGCTGCAGCTCGCGCCACCAGGTGACGTCGTTGAGGTCGCCGAAGGTGCAGATCATCGCGATGCCCGAGCCCTTGTCCGGCTCGGCGAGGCGGTGCGCCACCACGGGGACCTCGACGTCGAACACCGGCGTCCGCACGGTCCGGCCGAACAGCGGCTGGTAGCGCTCGTCGTCGGGGTGGGCGACCAGCGCGACGCAGGCGGGCAGCAGCTCGGGCCGGGTGGTCTCGATGAGCACCGGCCCGTCAGCCGAGTGGAAGGAGATCCGGTGGTAGGCGCCGGGGCGCTCCCGGTCCTCCAGCTCGGCCTGGGCGACCGCCGTCCGGAACGTGACGTCCCAGAGGGTCGGCGCCTTCTGCGCGTAGGCCTCACCACGGGCCAGGTTGTGCAGGAACGCGCGCTGCGCGGTGGCGCGCGAGGCCACCGAGATCGTCCGGTAGACGTTGGTCCAGTCCACCGACAGCCCGACCCGGCGCCACAGCTGCTCGAAGGCGAGCTCGTCCTCCGCGGTCAGCCGCTCGCACAGCTCGACGAAGTTGCGCCGCGAGACCGGCTGCTGGTCCTTGCCCGGCTTGGCCGGTGGCTCGAAGGATCCGTCGTAGGGGAGGGACGGGTCGCAGCGGACGCCGTAGTAGTTCTGCACCCGGCGCTCGGTCGGCAGCCCGTTGTCGTCCCAGCCCATCGGGTAGAAGACGTGCTTGCCGCGCATCCGCTGGTAGCGGGCGACGATGTCGGTGTGCGTGTAGCTGAACACGTGCCCGACGTGCAGCGAGCCGCTGGCCGTCGGCGGCGGGGTGTCGATCGACCACGTCTGCTCCCGCGGCGCCGCCAGCGCGGCCGCGCGGTCGAAGGCGTAGGTGTCGTCCTCCGCCCAGCGGGCGGTCCACCTCTCCTCGAGCCCGTCCAGCGACGGCTTCTCCGGTACACCGGCGCCCGCTCCGGGGACGGAGGTCTCCGGGGTGTGGATGTCGGTGGTCATGCCCCTCATCGTAGGTAGTGGGTGACTGGCATCCTGGACAGGATGAGCACCGGGGCGGGTACGGGGCGGACGGGCGGCGCCGTCGATCTCGCCCGCGTCGAGACAGAACTGCTGGCCCGGTGGCCGGAGACCCGGCTGCAGCCCTCGCTGGGGCGCATCTCGGCCCTGGTCGACCTGCTGGGTTCCCCGCACCGGGCCTACCCCGTCGTCCAGGTGGCCGGGACCAACGGCAAGACGACGACGGCGCGGATGGTCGACGAGCTGCTGCGCGGCTTCGGCCTGCGGGTGGGCCGGTTCACCAGCCCGCACCTGCAGTCGGTGCGCGAGCGGATCGTGCTGGACGGCGAGCCGGTCAGCGCCGAGCGGTTCGTCGAGACGTACGACGACATCGCGCCCTACGTGCAGATGGTCGACGCCGCCGGCGAGCACCCGATGAGCTTCTTCGAGGTCATGGTCGGCATGGCCTACGCGACCTTCGCCGACGCGCCGGTCGACGTCGCCGTCATCGAGGTCGGGATGGGCGGCACCTGGGACGCGACCAACGTCGTCGACGCCCGGGTCGCCGTCGTCACGCCGGTCGCGCTGGACCACGCCGAGTACCTGGGGCCGGACGTCGGCACGATCGCCGGGGAGAAGGCCGGGATCATCAAGGACGACGCGATCGCGGTCCTCGCCCACCAGCAGCCGGCCGCCCTCGACGCCCTGGTGCGCCGCGCCGTCGAGGTGGAGGCCGTCGTCGCGCGCGAGGGCACCGAGTTCGGCGTGCTGGAGCGGAAGGTCGCCGTCGGGGGCCAGCAGCTGCGGCTGCAGGGCCTCGGCGGCGAGTACGAGGAGGTCTTCCTCCCGCTCTTCGGCGCGCACCAGGCGCAGAACGCCGCGACCGCGCTCGCCGCCGTCGAGGCGTTCCTCGGCGCGGGTGCGGCGACCGGACCGGTCGACCAGGAGACGGTGCGCGCCGCGTTCGCCGCCGTCCGCTCGCCCGGCCGGCTCGAGCGGGTGCGCACCAGCCCGACGGTGCTGGTCGACGCCGCGCACAACCCCGCCGGCATGGCGGCCACGGTCGAGGCGGTCCGGGAGTCCTTCGACTTCACCCGGCTGGTCGGCGTGGTCGGCGTGGTGCACGGCAAGGACGTCGAGGGGATGCTGCGCGAGCTGGAGACCGTCTGCGCCGAGCTGGTCGTCACCCAGAACGGCTCGCCGCGCGCGATGCCGGCCGACGAGCTGGGCGCGCTGGCCGTCGACGTCTTCGGCGCCGACCGGGTCAGCGTCTCGCCGCGGCTGCCCGAGGCGCTGACCGAGGCGATCGAGCTGGCCGAGGCCGGGCCGGACGACGCGCTGGGCGGCTCCGGCGTGCTGGTCACCGGCAGCGTGATCACGGCGGGGGAGGCCCGCACGCTCATGGGTGGGGAGCAGCCGTGACGGCCACGGACCCGGTGCGGGCGGCCCGGGCGCTGCGCGGGGCCGCGGCCGGCGTGCTGGTGCTCGAGGGCATCGCCGTCCTGTTCGTGCCGCGGGGCATCGCGCAGACCGAGGAGGGCCTCGGCGGCGTGCGGCTGACGCTGCTGCTGGTGCTGGCCGTCGTCCTCGTGCTGGCCAGCGGGGTGCAGCGCCGTCCCCAGGGCCTGGTGGTGGCCACCGCACTGCAGGTGCCCCTGCTGTTGACCGGCCTCCTCAACAGCGCCATGTGGTTCGTCGGCGGCGTCTTCGTGCTCATCTGGCTGTACCTGCTGCAGGTCCGCAAGGAGCTGCTGGGCTCGCCGTTCGGGGACCCGGCTGCCCGTTCGGACGGCGATGCCGGCACGGGCCCCGCGTAGGCTCCGCGCTCGTGTCTGAAGCCACCCCCGCCCGCACCCTCGTCCTCGTCAAGCCCGACGGCGTCGCCCGTGGCCTGGTCGGCGAGGTGATCTCGCGCCTGGAGGCCAAGGGCCTGCGCCTGGTGGCGGCCGAGCTGCGCACGCTGACCCGCGAGGTCGCCGAGGAGCACTACGGCGAGCACCGCGAGAAGCCGTTCTTCGGCCCGCTGGTCGAGTTCATCACCGGCGGTCCGCTGCTCGCGCTCGTCGTCGAGGGCCCGCGGGCGGTGGAGGCGTTCCGCGCCCTGGCCGGCGCCACCGACCCGGTGAAGGCGGCCCCCGGGACCATCCGTGGCGACTTCGGCCTCGAGGTGCAGAACAACATCGTCCACGGCTCGGACTCCGACGAGTCCGCCGCCCGCGAGATCGGGCTGTTCTTCCCGAAGCTCGGCTAACGCTCGCGAGATCGGCGGTCTCGTGGCGATCGACCCCTGATGGCCACGAGATCGCCGATCTCGCCGCCCCGGGGCCCGTCTACCCTGGACGGGTCATGAACGGTGAATCGCTGTACCCCCGTCTCGAACCGCTCCTCGCGCAGGTGCAGAAGCCGATCCAGTACGTCGGCGGTGAGCTGAACGCGCAGGTCAAGGCGTGGGACGACGTCGCCGTCCACTGGGCGCTGATGTACCCCGACGCCTACGAGGTCGGGCTGCCCAACCAGGGCCTGATGATCCTGTACGAGGTGCTCAACGAGCGGCCCGACGCCCTGGCCGAGCGCACCTACGCCGTCTGGCCCGACCTCGCCGCCCTGATGCGCGAGCACGGCGTCGGCCAGTTCACCGTCGACTCCCACCGCGCGGTCGCCGACTTCGACCTGCTGGGTGTCAGCTTCGCCACCGAGCTCGGCTACACCAACCTGCTCGAGGCGCTCGACCTCGCCGGAGTGCCGCTGCGCGCCACCGACCGCGACCAGGCGCACCCGGTCGTGGTGGCCGGCGGGCACGCCGCGTTCAACCCCGAGCCGATCGCCGACTTCGTCGACTGCGCCGTCCTCGGCGACGGCGAGCAGGTCGTCGGCGACATCACCGACGTGGTGGCGGCGTGGAAGCAGCAGGGCCGGCCCGGCGGCCGGGTCGAGCTGCTGACCCGCCTGGCCCGGGTCGACGGCGTGTACGTGCCGCGCTTCTACGCGGTCTCCTACGGCCCCGACGGCGCGATCGCGGCGGTCACGCGTACCCGGGACGACGTCCCCGCGCGGGTGGGCAAGCGCACCGTGATGGACCTCGACGAGTGGCCCTACCCGAAGACGCCGCTGGTGCCGCTGGCCGAGAGCGTGCACGAGCGGATGAGCGTGGAGATCTTCCGCGGCTGCACCCGCGGCTGCCGCTTCTGCCAGGCCGGGATGATCACCCGGCCGGTGCGCGAGCGGACCATCACCGGCATCGGGTCGATGGTCGACCAGGGCCTGCGCGCGACCGGCTACGAGGAGGTCGGGCTGCTGTCGCTGTCCAGCGCCGACCACTCCGAGATCGGCCAGGTCGCCAAGCAGCTCGCCGACCGCTACGAGGGCACCAACACCGGGCTGTCGCTGCCCTCCACCCGCGTCGACGCCTTCAACGTCACCCTCGCCAACGAGCTGTCCCGCAACGGCCGGCGGTCCGGCCTGACCTTCGCGCCCGAGGGCGGCAGCGAGCGGATCCGCCGGGTGATCAACAAGACGGTGTCCAAGGACGACCTGGTCCGCACCGTCACCACGGCCTACGCCAACGGCTGGCAGCAGGTGAAGCTCTACTTCATGTGCGGGCTCCCGACGGAGACCGACGAGGACGTGCTGGAGATCGCCGAGCTCGCCGTCGAGGTCATCCGCGCCGGCCGGGAGGCCAGCGGCCGCAAGGACATCCGCTGCACGGTGTCGATCGGCGGGTTCGTGCCCAAGCCGCACACCCCGTTCCAGTGGGCCGGGCAGGCCAGTGCCGAGACCATCGACCACCGGTTGAGGCTGCTCCGCCAGGCCATCAACGCCGACCGCCGCATCGGCCGCTCGATCGGCCTGCGCTACCACGACGGCAAGCCCGGCGTGATCGAGGGCCTGCTCTCCCGCGGCGACCGCCGGGTCGGCCGGGTCATCGAGCGCGTCTGGCGCGAGGGCGGCCGGTTCGACGGCTGGAGCGAGCACTTCTCCTACGAGCGCTGGACCGCCGCCGCGGCCGCCGAGCTCGCGCCCCTCGGCGTCGACCTCGACTGGTACACCACCCGCGAGCGCGGCCAGGACGAGGTCCTGCCCTGGGACCACCTGGACTCCGGGCTGGACAAGGAGTGGCTCTGGGACGACTGGCAGGAGGCCCTCAGCGAGGAGGAGGTCGCCGACTGCCGGTGGACCCCCTGCTACGACTGCGGCGTCTGCCCGACCAACGGCACCGAGATCCAGATCGGTCCCACCGGGCGCAGCCTGCTACCGCTCACGGTCGTCGGCCGCTAGTGGCCCGCCAGCCCGAGGGGCCGCCCCCGCCGCCCACCGTGCAGAAGCTGCGGCTGCGCTACGCCAAGCGCGGCCCGCTGCGCTTCGCCTCGCACCGCGACCTCGCCCGCGCCCTGGAGCGGGCGCTGCGCCGCGCACGGGTGCCGATGGCGTTCTCCGCCGGCTTCTCGCCGCACCCGAAGATCTCCTACGTGGGCGCGGCACCCACCGGCGCGGCCAGCGAGGCCGAGTACGTGGAGATCGGCCTGGCGCAGCGGTGCGACCCCGAGCAGGTGCGCGCCGCGCTGGACGCCTCGCTGCCGCCGGGCATCGACGTCCTGGAGTGCGTGGAGGCCTCGGGCGCCGGGTCGCTGGCCGACCGGATCGACACCTCGGTCTGGCGGGTGGAGCTGCCCGGCGTCGCGCTCGCCGACCTGCAGTCGGCCGTGGAGGAGTTCCTCGCCAGCGACGTCGTCATGGTCGCCAAGCGCACCAAGAACGGGCTCAAGGACGTCGACGCCCGGCCCGCGGTCGTCGGCGCGTCGGCGGCCGAGGAGGCAGGTTGTGCCATACTGCACATGGTCGTCCGGCAGGTGACGCCCGCCGTTCGACCCGACGACGTGTTGGCCGCCCTGGTTGCCGTCGCCGACCTGCGCCCGCCGTCGCCCCCTCGGGCCGTGCGTGAGGCGCAGGGCCGGCTCGACGACAACGGGACCGTGGCCGACCCGCTCGGCCCGGACCGCGTTGTGGGCACCCGCTGCCAGGGGGAGCCCGCCACGGTCTGACCGGTGGGCCCCGGGGCCGCACGCCGTCGAGCGGCACGGCTGCCAGACGTGACGCACCCCGAGATCTCGCACCACCGAAGGACCCGCACCACCGGCGCCCGGCCGCGGCAACTCCTCGCCCGGACACCGGCCCAGACTTCGCGGGTCGCGCCTGCCGCCGCACCCGGCGCGGGGCCCGACCCGTCCGACCCCGTGTTCCTGCGCGGCCGCCAGTCCCTGTGATCGGCGCCCGGGAGCACCACACAGGAGGCGAGCCACGCGTGGCCGACCAGACAGACGACAGCACCACCACCCCGGCCGACGAGGGCCTCGACCCCGCGGCGCTGCCGCAGGGCACGGAGGTCACCGGGGCCGAGGACGAGCTCCGCGCCGCCGAGGCCGGCGAGGACGACGACGCCGGCGAGCAGGCCGCCGTCGCGGAGGAACCGGCCGCCGCGGAGGCGGAGGAGCCGGCCGCTGCGGAGGAGCCGGCCGCCGAGGAGGCGGAGGAGCCCGCGGCCGTCGAGCCCGAGGAGCCGCCGGTCTCCCGCTTCGGCGCCCAGTTCAGCTCCCCGGAGCCCACCGCGGTCATCGCCCGTCCCCGCCGACGGGCCACCCGCCCGGCCGGCGCCGCCGTCCCCGATGACCACCCGCCCGTGCCGCCCGCGGCCCCGGCGATCCCGGCGTTCGTGAGCTTCGTCGCCCCCGCCGACACCGACGTCCCGCCGCCCCGCCGGCGCAGCCGCCGTCCGCTGGCCGAGTCGCCGGCGGTCGAGAAGCCCGACGTCGAGCCGGCCGAGGACACCGAGGACGAGACCCCGGCGCCGCGCTCGCGGCGCAGCCGCTCGCGCCGCCGCTCCGGCGGCGGGGACGAGACCCCTGCCACCGGCGAGGACGCCGGGACCGACACCGACCTCGACGAGGAGCGGACGGAGGCCGACGGCGACACCGGCGCGGACGACGGCGAGGACAACGGGGCCGGCGGCAGCCGGCGCCGCCGTCGGGGCCGCCGCGGCCGTGGCCGCGGGCGCAGCGGCGACGACGCCGCCGACACCGAGGGCGACGACGACTCCGCCGTCGAGGACACCGGCGACGAGGACACCGGCGACGAGCAGGGCGCCGACGACGAGCAGGGCGCCGACGACGACACCGAGGACGCCGACACCGACGCCGACAGCGGTGAGGACACCGCCGAGGGCGACGAGGGCGAGGGCGGCTCGAGCACCCGCCGCCGGCGCCGGCGCCGCCGCCGCGGGGGGACCGGGGAGGCCGGGGAGGCCGCCGCGGAGAACGACGACGACCGCCCCGAGCGGGCCGGCCGCAACGGCCGCACCACCAGCGATGACGACGTCAAGGGCGTCGCCGGTTCCACGCGGCTGGAGGCCAAGCGCCAGCGCCGCCGCGACGGCCGGGACAACGGCCGCCGCCGGGTGCCGATCCTCACCGAGGCCGAGTTCCTCGCCCGCCGCGAGGCGGTCGACCGCAAGATGGTCATCCGCCAGCGCGGCGAGCGCACCCAGATCGCCGTCCTCGAGGACGACGTGCTCGTCGAGCATTACGTGACCCAGGCGCAGGCGACGTCCTTCGCCGGCAACGTCTACCTCGGCCGGGTGCAGAACGTGCTGCCCAGCATGGAGGCGGCGTTCGTCGACATCGGCAAGGGCCGCAACGCCGTCCTGTACGCCGGTGAGGTCAACTGGGACGCCGCCGGGCTGACCGGCAAGCAGCGCTCCATCGAGCAGGCGCTGAAGTCCGGCGACAAGGTGCTGGTGCAGGTCACCAAGGACCCGATCGGCCACAAGGGCGCCCGGCTCACCCAGCAGGTCAACCTGCCCGGCCGGTTCCTGGTCTACGTGCCCGGCGGCTCGATGACCGGCATCAGCCGCAAGCTGCCCGACACCGAGCGGCAGCGGCTCAAGGACATCCTCAAGAAGATCGTCCCCGAGGACGCCGGCGTCATCATCCGCACCGCCGCCGAGGGGGCCTCCGAGGAGGAGCTGACCCGCGACGTCGCCCGCCTGCAGGCGCAGTGGGACGTCATCCAGCGGAAGGCGGAGTCCTCCTCCAACGCCCCGTCGCTGCTCTACGGCGAGCCCGACCTGGCCATCCGGGTCATCCGCGACGTCTTCAACGAGGACTTCAAGGAGCTCGTCGTCCAGGGCGACGACGCGTGGGACACCGTCGAGGCCTACGTCGCGCACGTCTCCCCGGAGCTGGTCGGCCGGCTGACCCGGTTCACCGGCGAGGGCGACGTCTTCCGCGACCTGCGCATCGACGAGCAGCTGACCAAGGCCCTGGACCGCAAGGTGTGGCTGCCCTCGGGCGGCTCGCTCGTCATCGACCGCACCGAGGCGATGACGGTCGTGGACGTCAACACCGGCAAGTTCACCGGCTCCGGCGGCAACCTCGAGCAGACCGTCACGCGCAACAACATGGAGGCGGCCGAGGAGATCGTCCGCCAGCTCCGGCTGCGCGACATCGGCGGCATCATCGTCATCGACTTCATCGACATGGTGCTCGAGAGCAACCGCGACCTGGTCCTGCGGCGGCTGACCGAGTGCCTGGGCCGCGACCGCACCAAGCACCAGGTCGCCGAGGTCACCTCGCTGGGCCTGGTGCAGATGACCCGCAAGCGGGTCGGCCAGGGGCTGCTCGAGGTCTTCTCCGAACCGTGCGAGCACTGCCGCGGCCGGGGCGTGGTCGTGCAGCTCGACCCGGTGGACGAGAAGCGCCGGGGCAACGGCGGCGGGGGCACCAGCGGCGGCAGCGGTCGACGCGACCAGCAGCGCGGCGGGGGCGGCGGTGGCGGCAAGGAGAACGGCGCCAAGCCCGACGGCCAGAAGGACGCCGAGCCCGCCGAGACCGTGGCCGTCGGCGCCGAGGTGCCGGCAACGCCCGGCCCGGACGGCGACGGTGAGGGCCAGCGTTCCGGCGGCGGCCGGCGCAGCCGCGGGCGCCGCAACCGCAGCCAGTCCGGCGAGGAGCGCGCGGCCGAGGACGCCGCGGTGCTCGCCGCCGCCGACGAGGACGCCGGGAACGAGGACGCCGGGAACGAGGACGCCGGGAACGAGGACGTCGGGAACCAGGACGTCGGGAACCAGGACGTCGGGAACCAGGACGCCGGGACCCCCGACGATGTGGTGGCCGGGGTCGAGCCCGACCAGCCCGACGCCGTGACCCCGGAGGTCACGCCCGGGCCCGTCGCCGAGGAGCCGGCTGCCGACCAGGCGCCGGAGCCCGCAGAGCCCGCGCAGGAGCCGGTGCCGGCCCAGCAGGCGCTCGCCGAGCCGTCGCTCGCCGAGCCGGTGGACCGGGCCACGGACGCCGTGCCGACCGACGACGAGGCCGTGCCCGCCGGTGCCGGCCCGGACGACCCCGGCCCCATGGACGCCGAACCCGCCGAGGAGCCGGCGACCGCCGACACGCCGTCGGCCGGGGGGACGGCGGGGGAGACGCAGGTGCCGCCGGCCGACGACGGTGGGGCAGCCACCGCGCCGGTCACCCGCCCGCGCCGCCGCCGGGCGGCCAGCCGGCCGGCCGGACCCCCGGCCTCCTAGAAAGAGGACCTCCCTGCCCCCCGCCACTCGCAAGCTCGCGGCGGGACCCTGCAGGGAGGCCGGGGGTCCGGGCCGGGGGCAGGGGGTCCTTCTCCTTCCCCCGTTCGACCGGGTCCCGGCCGCTCGGGTACGCTGGTCGGGTTGCACCGCCCCGGTGCCGCGCACCTCCGGGTGCCGCCTGGGAGGCGGGCAGCCCGTCCAGCACCCGGCGCCTGGCGTCCGGGCGCACGCAGGACACGTCAGAGGCTATCGAGGAGTTCAGTGGTGTACGCAGTCGTGAAGGCCGGTGGCCGGCAGCACAAGGTGGCCGTGGGCGACCGGTTCACGGTCAACCGTCTCGTGGGTGAGGCGGGCGACACCGTCACCCTCCCGGCCCTGCTCCTGGTCGACGGGGACACCGTCACCAGCGACGCGGAGACGCTGGCCGGCGTGACCGTGACCGGCGAGATCATCGGCCACGGCAAGGGCCCGAAGATCCGCATCCACAAGTTCAAGAACAAGACCGGCTACCACAAGCGTCAGGGGCACCGTCAGCCCCTCACCGACGTCGTGGTCCGCGACATCACGAAGGGCTGACGCCGACATGGCACACAAGAAGGGCGCCTCGTCCTCCCGCAACGGCCGCGACTCGAACGCGCAGCGCCTCGGCGTCAAGCGCTTCGGGGGTCAGGTCGTGAAGGCCGGCGAGATCATCGTGCGCCAGCGCGGTACCCACTTCCACCCGGGCCTGGGCGTCGGCCGCGGCGGCGACGACACGCTGTTCGCGCTGCAGCCCGGTGCGGTCACCTTCGGCACGCGGCGGGGACGCAAGACGGTCTCCATCTCCGCGGTCGAGGCCTGAAAGAGGACCCCGTCCTCCTCACCGCTCGCAGGCTCGCGGTGAGCCTCTGGACGGGGCCGGCCCCGGACGGGGCCGCCGCACACCCACCACGCGCACGAGCGCACGGGCTACCCGGCCCGTGCGCTCGTCGCGCTTGAGAGAAGGAAGAGGCGGCGCGGAGATGGCCGCTTTCGTCGACCGCGTGGTCGTGCACGTCGCCGCCGGCAACGGCGGGCACGGCGTCGCCTCGATCCACCGCGAGAAGTTCAAGCCGCTCGGCGGCCCCGACGGGGGCAACGGCGGCAACGGCGGGAACGTCGTCCTCGAGGTGGACCCCAGCGTGCACACGCTGCTGGACTTCCACCACCGCCCGCACCAGAAGGCCGGCAACGGCCGCCCCGGTGAGGGCAGCAACCGCCACGGCGCCCGCGGCGAGGACCGCGTGCTGCGGGTCCCCGCCGGCACCGTGGTCAGCACGCCCGACGGCCGGGTGATCGCCGACCTGGTCGGCGCCGGCACCCGGGTCGTCCTCGCGCACGGCGGCAAGGGCGGCCTGGGCAACGCCGCGCTGGCCAACGCCCGGCGCAAGGCCCCCGGCTTCGCGCTGCTCGGCGAGCCGGGCGAGGCGTTCGACGCCGTGATCGAGCTCAAGAGCATCGCCGACGTCGGCCTGGTCGGGTTCCCCTCGGCGGGCAAGTCCTCGCTGATCGCGGCCATGTCCGCGGCGCGACCGAAGATCGCCGACTACCCGTTCACCACGCTGGTGCCCAACCTCGGCGTCGTCCGCGCCGGCGACACCGTCTTCACGATGGCCGACGTCCCCGGGCTGATCCCCGGCGCCTCCGAGGGCCGCGGGCTGGGCCTGGAGTTCCTCCGCCACATCGAGCGCTGCGCGGTACTGGTGCACGTCGTCGACATGGCCACGATGGAGCCCGGCCGCGACCCCGAGAGCGACATCGAGGCGCTGCAGCACGAGCTGGCGCAGTACCGCGCGGACCTCGTCGACCGGCTGCGGGTCGCCGTCCTCAACAAGGTCGACGTCCCGGACGCGCGCGAGCTGGTCGACCTGGTGCGCGAGCCGCTGGAGCAGCGCGGCCTGCAGGTGTTCCCGGTGAGCGCGGCGACCGGCGAGGGGCTGCGCGAGCTCGGCTTCGCGCTGGCCGCGGCCGTCGAGGAGTACCGCGCCGCGCTGCCCGAGCCCGAGCCGGTGCGGGTGACCCTCACCCCGCGGGCGGTCGACGACAGCGGCTTCACCGTCGAGCGCGACCTCGACGACGAGGGCGCGTTCACCGTGCGCGGCGTCAAGCCCGAGCGCTGGGTCCGCCAGACCGACTTCACCAACGACGAGGCGGTGGGCTTCCTCGCCGACCGGCTCAACCGGCTTGGCGTCGAGGACGCCCTGCAGGAGGCCGGCGCGCAGGAGGGCGACACCATCGTCATCGGCGACGTCGCCTTCGACTTCGTGCCGACGCTGCCGGCCGGCACGCTGAGCGTCGAGGAGACCGCCGGGCTCGGCGGGCGGGGCACCGACTCCCGCATCGACGCCCCGCACCGGGTGCGCGCGGAGGAGCGGCTGGCCGCGAAGAAGGCCCGCCGCGTGCCCTACGAGCTCACCGAGACCTGGACCGACGACGACCTGCCCGACGACGCCCTGCCCGACGGGGACGACGACGCATGAGCCTGCGCGCGGAGATCGCCGGTGCGCGGCGGGTCGTGGTCAAGGTCGGCTCCTCGTCGCTGACCAGCCTGCCCGGCGGGCTGGACGAGCAGCGGCTGGCCGCCCTCGTCGACGTCCTCGGGGCGGTGCACGCGCAGGGCCGCGAGGTCGTCCTCGTCTCCTCGGGGGCGATCGCCGCCGGCCTGGCCCCGCTCGGGGTCGGCGGCCGGCCGCGGGACCTCGCCACCGCCCAGGCCGCCGCCAGCGTGGGCCAGCTGCGGCTGGTGCAGACCTACGCCGACGCCTTCGCCCGGCACGAGGTCACCGTCGGCCAGGTGCTGCTGACCGCTGACGACCTCACCCGGCGCAGCCACTACCGCAACGCGCAGCGGACGCTGGAGCGGCTGCTGACCCTGGGCGTGCTGCCGATCGTCAACGAGAACGACACGGTCGCCACCGAGGAGATCCGCTTCGGCGACAACGACCGGCTGGCCGCGCTCGTCGCGCACGTCGCCCGGGCCGACGCGCTGCTGCTGTTCAGCGACGTCGACGGCGTCTACGACGGCGACCCGCGCCAGGGCCCCGCGCAGCTGATCGACACCGTGCGCGACCCCGCGGACCTCGGCGAGGTCACCCTCGGCACCGCCCGCCGCAACGGCGTGGGCACCGGGGGGATGGCCACCAAGGTCGAGGCCGCGCTGATCGCCGCGCACGCCGGCGTCCCCGTCGTCGTCACCTCGACCGCCCAGGCCGCCGCCGCGCTGGCCGGGGAGGCGGTCGGCACCCGGTTCGCCGTCATGGGGCCGCGGCCCCGCGCCCGCCAGTTCTGGCTGCGCTTCGCCACCCGCCCGCGCGGCCGGCTGCACCTCGACGAGGGCGCGGTCCGGGCGCTGCGCGAGCGGGGCGCCTCGCTGCTCCCGGCCGGCATCACCGACGTGGCGGGGGAGTTCCTCGCCGACGACCCCGTGGAGCTGGTCGGCCCCGACGGCGTCGTGGTCGCCCGCGGGCTGGTCGCCTACGACGCCCGGGAGCTCCCGCCGCTGCTGGGCCGCAAGACCAGCGAGCTGGACCCGGAGTACCAGCGCGAGATCGTGCACCGCGACGAGATGGTGCTGGTGAGGCGCCCGTCCCTGGGCTGAGAGACTGGGCTGCGTGACGATCCGTCCCATCCGCGAGCTCGGTGACCCGGTCCTCCGCACGCCCGCCGACGAGGTGCGCAGCTTCGACAAGGAGCTGGCCGCGCTCGTGCGCGACCTGGAGGACACCGTCGCCGACCCCGGCCGGGCCGGCGTCGCCGCGCCGCAGATCGGCGTGGGGCTGCGGGCGTTCTCCTACAACGTCGACGGGCGCATCGGGCACGTGGTCAACCCGCGGCTCGTGGAGCTGTCCGAGGAGACCCAGGACGGCGACGAGGGGTGCCTGTCCATCCCCGGCATCTGGGCGCCCACGGTGCGGGCCATGCACGCCGTCGTCGAGGGCTTCGACGTGCACGGCGAGCCGGTGCGGCTCGAGGGCACCGGCCTGATGGCCCGCGCGCTGCAGCACGAGGTGGACCACCTGGACGGCAAGGTCTTCCTCGACCGCCTCGCCGGCGAGGCCCGCAAGGCCGCGCTGCGTGCGCTGCGGGACCGCGGCTGACGTACCGGGCCCGGAGCCGGAGGCCTCGACCGCCGACACCGGGCGGCCTGCCGTCCGCAGCGGACTGCGCTCCCGGCTCGCGCGGCACGGCCGCTGACCTGCCCGTACGGTGACCCGCGTGACCGACCTCGCCACCCGCGCACGCACCCTCCTCGACCTGCACACCGCCCCGGAGATCCTGGTCCTCGCCAACGTGTGGGACGTCGTCTCCGCGCAGGTCGTGGCCGCCACCGAGGGGGTGCGCGCCCTGGCCACCGCCAGCCACGGCATCGCCTCGACCTTCGGCTACGAGGACGGCGAGAACATCCCGCTCGACCTGCACCTGGACATGGTCGGCCGGATCACCGCCGCCGTGGACCTGCCGGTGAGCATGGACTTCGAGGCCGGCTACGGGGACGCCGGGGAGACCGCCCGGCGCGCCATCGAGAAGGGCGTCGTCGGCGGCAACCTCGAGGACCAGATGAAGCCGCTGGACGAGTCCGTCGCCGCCGTCGAGGCGGTGCTGCGCGCCGGCCGGGACGCCGGGATCGACTTCGTGCTCAACGCCCGCACCGACACCTTCGTCCGCGCCGCCGAGGGCGCCGACCGCGGCGAGCTCGTGGCCGAGGCGATCCGCCGCGGCCGGGCCTACCTGGAGGCCGGTGCGCCCGTTGTCTTCGTCCCGCGCCTGGTCGACCGCGACGAGATCGCGGCCGTCGTCGAGGGCCTCGGCCGCAACAGGCTGACGCTGATCAGTGTGCCCGGCGCCTCCCTGCCGGCCCGCGAGATGCAGGAGCTCGGCGTGGCCCGCGTCTCCACCGGCCCCTTCACGCAGCGGGTCGCGCTGACCGCGCTGCAGGACGCCGCGGCCGCGATGGTCGCCGGCGGCACCCTCCCGCCCGGTACCCGCGCACTGAACTGACCCGGTCGGCCGGCCGGGGAGGTCAGCCCCGGGGGGCGCCGGTCGGTCGCCCGCCGGTGCGGCGGGCGACCGAGCGCGGTCAGCGCCGTCCCGAGGTGGGGTACGGAAGGAGGGCCATCTCCCGCGCGGTGGCGGTGGCGCGGGCCACCCGCCGCTGCTGCTGCGCGTCCAGGCCGGTGACCCGGCGGGCGCGGATCTTCCCCCGGTCGGAGAGGAAGGTCCGCAGCAGCGCGACATCGGTGTAGGAGATCGGGCCGTCGATGCGCCGCTGCCGGCGCGTCCGGGGCGTGCGGGCGAGGCTCACCAGCTGGCCTTCCGGATGCCCGGCAGCTCGCCGGCGTGGGCCATCGCGCGGAACCGCACCCGGGAGAGCCCGAACGCCCTGAGGTGCCCGCGCGGGCGGCCGTCCACGACGTCGCGGTTGCGCAGCCGGGTGGGGCTGGCGTCGCGGGGCAGCCGCTGCAGCCCGCGCTGGGCGTCGGCGCGCTCCTCCGGTGTGGCGGCGGTCCGGACGGCGGTCTTCAGGGCCGCTCGGCGCTCGGCGTACCGGGCGACCACCTCCCTGCGCTGCCGGTCCCGGACGGTCTTCGAGGTCTTGGCCATGTCAGCGGTCCTCCCGGAAGTCGACGTGCCGCCGGACGATCGGGTCGTACTTGCGCAGCACCAGGCGGTCGGGGTCGTTGCGCCGGTTCTTGCGGGTCACGTACGTGTAGCCGGTCCCGGCGGTGCTCTTCAGTCGCACGACCGGCCGGACGTCGGTGGCGCGCGCCATCAGCCCCGCCTCCCCGGACCGAGTCGGCGGCGGACCTCGGGGTCGGTGGCGCGCAGCCGGGCGACCACCGCCTCGATGCCCTGGGCGTCGATGGTCCTGATGCCCTTGGCCGAGACGGTCAGCCGGACCCAGCGGTTCTCGCCGGCGAGGAAGTAGCGCTTGCGCTGCAGGTTCGGGTCGAAACGGCGGCTGGTCCGCCGGTGCGAGTGGCTGACGGCCTTGCCGAAGCCGGGCCGTCGGCCGGTGACCTCGCAGTAGGTGGCCACGGGGGCGGTACCTCCTGGTGGGGGGACGGGACGTCAGGGACTGTAGACGAGAATGATTCTCATGTGCGTTACGGTGGTCGACATGACCGATCCCCGCACCCCGCTGGTGCTCGTCACCGGCCTGCACCGGCAGCTCGGCGCCCAGGTCTGCCGCGCGCTCGTCGACGGGCCCGGCACCGTCGCCGTCCACCACGACGTCAGCCGGCTCTCCGAGGGCGTCGTCGTCCGCACCCAGCTGCAGCTGCGGGACGGCGTCGTCACCGAGGAGTCGGCCGCCGTCGAGCTGGCCCACGGCTGCCTGTCCTGCACGCTGCGGCTGGACCTGCTGCCCCTGCTGCGCACCCTGGCCCGGCGGGACGACGTCACCCGCGTGGTCCTGCACCTCGACCCCGCGCTGGAGCCGGAGCACCTGTGCTGGGCGGTCGCCGACCTGGTCCTCGACGACGAGCCGTCCGGAGTCCCCGAGACGGCGGCCGACTGGGTGCGGATCGAGGCCGTCCTGGCGGTGGTCGAGCCCGCCGGCTGGCTGGAGGACGTGACCGGCGGGGACGACCTGGCCGACCGGGGCCTGGCGGCCACGCCGGACGACGACCGCACGCTCGCCCAGGTCGGGCTGGCGCAGGTCGCCTTCGCCGACGCGGTGGTCATGGCCGGGCCGCCGGCCGACGCCTGGGAGGGCGTGCGGCTCGATGCGGTCCTGGACCGGCTGGTGCCCGGGGTGCCGCGCGCGGACCTGCGGCTGCCGGTCCAGCGGTTGCTGTCGGCCGTGGGGCCGGACGCCCGGCGCGGGCGTGTCTCCTCCGCCCACGACCCGCTCCTGGCCGGGCAGCCGCCGCTGGGTGCGGACGCCGGGGTCGAGCTCGTCCGCTTCGCCCCGGACCGGCCACTGCACCCCGGTCGGCTGCACGACGCGCTCGACGTCCTCCTCGACGGCGTGGTGTGCACCCGCGGCCGGCTGTGGCTGGCCAGCCAGCACGACCGGGTGCTGTGGCTCGAGTCGGCCGGCCAGGGGCTCCGGGTCGGCGACGTGGGGCCGTGGCTGGCGACGCTCGGCGACGACGCCTGGGCCGACGTCGACCCACTGCGCCGGGTGGCCGCCGCGCTGCGCTGGGATCCCGTGCACGGCGACCGACACACCGAGCTGGTCGTCCTCACGGTGCGGCAGTCCGCCCTCGCGATCACCGCCGCCCTGCACGCCGCCGTCCTGACCGAGGCGGAGTGGGCAGCCGGGCCGGAGGCCTGGAACCGGTACCCGGACCCCTTCGACACCTTCCACGAGGACCCCTGCGAGGCCTCGGTCCCGGCCGACGGGGCCGCCACGCAGGGAACCCACCGAGAGGAGCGCTCCTGATGCGCCCGGGCATCCACCCCGAGTACCGCAGCGTCGTCTTCCGGGACGCCGCCAGCGGGACCACCTACCGCACCCGGTCCACGGTGGCCACCGACCGGACCATCGAGCTCGACGGCGAGACGTACCCGCTCGTCGTCGTCGACACCAGCGCCGCCTCCCACCCCTTCTGGACCGGCAACCAGCGGGTGCTGGACACCGCCGGCCGGGTCGAGCGCTTCCACCAGCGGTACGGCACCCGGGGGAGGAACTGAGACATGGCGGTCCCCAAGCGCAGGACGTCCCGGTCCCGGACCCGCTCCCGCCGGGCGCGGTGGAAGGCGGAGCCCGTGCAGCTGGTCCGGGTCAGGGTCGACGGTGTCGAGCGGCTGGTGCCCGCACGGCTCCGTCGGGCCGCAGAGCGCGGGCTGCTGCCGTGACGCGGCCCGCACCGGCCCCCGTCGGGACCGACCCGGGCGGGCCCCTGGTGGCGCTCTGCGTGGGTCACCGGTGCGCGGCGCTGCGCGCCCTGGCCGGGACGGAGGAGACCGTGACCGCGCTGGCCGACGCCGTGCGCACCACCCGCGGGGCCGTGCTCGTCACGGCAGGGTGCCTCGGTGCCTGCGCCGTAGGTGCGGTGGCCGCGGTCGGCCACCGGGACGGTGGCGCGGGGGACTCCGGCAGCATGGTGTGGCTGGCCGGCGTGCACGACGCAGGACGGGCGGAAGCGCTGACCCGCTGGGTCGCAGCAGGCGGCCCGGCCCCCGGGAGGGCCCCGCAGGAGGGTCCCCCGGCCGCGCTCGCCGAGGCGGTGATGGGGGTCGGCCCCCCGGTGCGGCTCGGCGGGTGAGCTCTAGGGGCCGGAGCGTCCGCCCGCGGCGGTGAGCTGGGGGACGCCGTCGCCCGTCAGCCGGTCGAGCGCGGCCTCGCGCCCGGTCACCAGCAGCAGGAGCGCGGCGATCGGCCCCTCGACCGGCGCGCCGGACCCGGCGGTCCAGTCGGCGTCGGTGGCGGCCAGCCGGAACCCGGCCAGCCGCCGCCGGGCCCGGAACGGGAAACCCGTCTCCCACACGCGCGTGGCGGCCACGACGGCCGCGGCGGTGGGCACCGGCCGGTCGCGGCCCAGGGGGACGGCGATGTCCTGCCCGTGCACGAGGACGTCGATGAGCGGCTCGGTCGGTGTGACGAAGGGGGCCGTGCGCCGCGAGCCGACCATGGCCCGCAGCCGCCGCGGGTACTCCTCGCGGGGGAGGCCGGCGGCGCGCAGGGCGGTGTCCCGGATCATCCGGTCGAAGCTGCCCCGCGCGCGGACCGCGCCGACCGCCGCCTCCAGAAGGCTCATGTGCGCGAGCGTGAGGTGGGCCGCGACGTCGCCCACCCGCCAGCCGTCGCACAGCGACGGGGCCGCCCACTCCGCGGGGGAGAGGCCGTCGAGCAGGTCGGCCAGGCTGGCCCGCTCCGCGTCGATGGCCCGCCAGATCGCGTCGAGCTCCATGACCCCTCCCACAGTCGTACGATGTTCTGACCATCTCGTCAGAGGATCTGACCATCGTCAAGGGGGAACGTGCCCGATCCGGCAGGAGAACGGCAGAACCTCGGGCTGCTCTGCTTCTACCCGCACCGCGCCCTGGAGGCCCGGCTGCTCGCCGCCCTGGTCGCTGCCGGGTTCGACGACATCACCACCGCACAGGGCCGCATCGCCGCCCGGATCGCCCCGGGAGGCACGCGGCTGACCGCGCTGGCCGAGCAGGCGTTGGTGACCAAGCAGACGGCCGGCCACCTCGTCGACCAGCTCGAGCGGGCCGGCTACGTCCGCCGGGTACCGGATCCCACCGATGCTCGGGCGAGGCTCGTGCAGATGGCCGAGCGCGGCGAGGCGGTCGTCGCGGTGGCCCGCCGCGTCGAGGCCGAGGTGGAGGCCGAGTGGACCGCCCACCTGGGCGAGGAGGCCGCCGCCCAGCTGCGCGCGGCGCTCGAGCGGCTGCGGGAGGTCACCGACCCGTACCGCTGAGGCTCAGCGCGCGGCGCAGGCCGCGCAGGTGCCGGAGATCCGACCCGGTGCTGGGCGTCGGTGGACCCGGGGGTGTGCAGGTGGGTGCGGCGAGGAGGCCGTCGAGCTCGTCGCATCTTGGCTAGGCTGACCTGGCCAACCTGGCTGGCATGCTCTAGGGTGGGGCCATGCCCCACGTCAACGTGCAGGAGGCCAAGACGCGGCTGTCCCAGCTGCTCGCGGCCGCCGAGCGCGGCGAGGAGGTCGTCATCGCACGGGGCGGTCGGCCGGTGGTGCGTCTCGTGCCGGTCGACGAGCCCGCGCCCCGCCCCGTCGGCTTCGTGGCGGGTTCCGTCCCCGAGGCATTCTTCGAGCCACTGCCGGACGACGAACTGGCTCGGTGGGAGTGACCTCGCTCCTGCTCGACACCCACGCCCTGCTGTGGGTCCTGCTGGATCCGGGACGCGTCCCCGCGGAGACTCTCGCGACCGTACGGGCGCCGGAGACCACCGTGTACGTCTCCGCGGCCAGTGCCTGGGAGATCGCCACGAAGCACAGGCTGGGCAAGCTCGAGGGCGCGACCGCGGTGGTGAGCGGTTACCGGGAGCACCTCGCCAGACTGCGGGCGGAGGAGCTGCCCATCACCGGGCACCACGCACTCACCGCCGGCACCCTGCAGTGGTCCCACCCCGACCCGTTCGACCGGGTGATCGTCGCCCAGGCGGTGCTCGAGTCCCTCCCCGTGGTGACGAGTGATGCCGCGCTCGCGGAGTTCCCGGCGATCCGCACCGTCTGGTGACCCGCCCGCTCAGCGGGCGGCGCAGGTCGCGCAGGTGCCGAAGACCTCCAGCTGGTGCTGGACGTCGGCGAAGCCGTGCTCGGCGGCGACGCGGGCGGCCCAGCGCTCCACCGGTGGGTCGGCCACCTCGACGGTGCGGCCGCAGGAGCGGCACACCAGGTGGTGGTGGTGCACCGGCGAACAGCGCCGGTAGGCGGCCTCGCCATCGCTGCGCAGCACGTCGACAAGGCCGTCGTCCACGAGGGCCTGCAGCGCCCGGTAGACCGTCGCCAGCCCCACGGCGTCGCCGCGCTCGCGGAGCAGCGCGTGCAGGTCCTGGGCGGTGCGGAAGCCGTCCTGGTCGTCGAGCAGCGCCAGGACGGCGCTGCGCTGCCGGGTCTGGCGTCGCGGCGCCTCGGCCGGTCCGGACGCGGTCACGGTCTCCCCACCTGTTCCGCCGGCGGCGCGTGCTCGCCGTGCTCGTCGTAGTGCACCCCCGCGCCGGTGCGGTGCGGGGCGTGCAGGTGGCCGTCGTGGTCGTAGTCGACGTGGTCGTCGTGCGGGACCGCCGGATGCCCGCAGCCGTCGCCGTGCTCGTGCGGGTGGGCGGCGTGCACCTCGGCGCGCCGCCGGTGCCGGCGGCGCGCGGTCGCCTCGCGCACCGCGACCGCAGCGGTGACCAGCAGGAACAGCGCGATCGCGAGCAGCACGATCGTGCCGCCGGACGGAGTGCCGGTGTAGTAGGAGGCGGTCGTGCCGGCCACGCTGGTGAGCAGGCCGATGGCGCAGGCCAGGTACACCGTCTGGCGGAAGCTGCGGGCCAGCTGCTGGGCCACCGCGCTCGGCACGATCATCAGCGCGCTGATCAGCAGCAGGCCGACCACCCGCATGGACAGGACGACGGTCGCCGCGACCAGGGCGGCGAGCACGACGTTGAGGACCAGGACCGGCAGGCCCACCGCGCGGGCGTACTCCTCGTCGTCGCTGACCGCGTACAGCCGGCTGCCGAGCAGCCACACGACGCCCAGCACGACGACGGTGATGACGCCGAAGACCGCGACGTCGGCGGTCGTCGTGGTGGTGATGGCGCCGAACAGGTAGGCCTCGAGGTTCGTCGCCTGCCCGCGCGGGGCCAGGCTGAGCAGCACCACGCCGCCGGCGATGCCGCCGTAGAAGAGGACGGCGAGGGCGACGTCGCCGCTGGTGCGGCCGCGCGCGCGGACCAGCTCGATGACGACGGCGCCCAGCACGGCGGCCACGAGCGCCGTCCCGACCGGGGCGGTGGAGGTGAGGACGCCGATCGCGACGCCGGTGAGCGCCACGTGTCCGAGGCCGTCGCCGAGCAGCGAGAGCCGGCGCTGCACGAGGAAGACGCCGACCGCCGGGGCGACCAGGCCGACCATCAGCGAGGCCAGCAGCGCCCGCTGCATGAAGCCGTACTCGAGGACCTCCACCTCAGCGTCCTCCGTCCGTCGTCACCCGGGGCTGGTCCTGCCGGTACCCGCGCGCGGGTGGCAGACCGGTGTCCTCGGGGTGGTGGTGCCCGTCGTGGGTGGACTCCGCCCCTGCGAGGGGCCCGTCGTAGGCGATCCGGCCGTGGTCGACGACGACCGCGCGGGTGAGGACGCCGGCCAGCGCGGCGGTCTCGTGCGTCACGACCAGCAGTGTCGTGCCGGTGGCCGACACGCCGGCCAGGACGGTGGCCAGCGCGTCCTGGCTGGCGGCGTCCACCCCGGCGGTCGGCTCGTCCATGACCAGCAGCTCCGGCTCGGCGGCCAGCGCGCGGGCGACCAGCACGCGGCGCTGCTGGCCACCGGAGAGCGAGGCGACCGGGTCGCCGAGCCGGTCGGCCAGCCCGACCGCGGCGACGGCGTCCTGCACCGCGGCGCGGTCGGCCGGGCGCGGCCGGCCGAAGGGGCCCAGGCGGGCCAGCCGGCCGACGCCGACGACCTCGCGCACCGTCGCCGGGACCGCGCCGCTGACCGTGTGCCGCTGCGGCACGTACCCGATCCGGCCGCGCTCGCGCGGCCGGCCGACGGGGGCGCCGAGCACCTCGACCTCGCCGCCGAGCACCGTGGCCAGGCCGAGCAGCCCGCGCGCGAGGGTGGTCTTGCCCGACCCGTTGGACCCGAGGACGGCGACCGCCTCGCCGTCGGCCACGGCCAGGTCGACACCCTGGACGACGGCGACGTCGCCGTAGCCGATGCTGGCGTCCCGGAGCCGGACGGCGGTCACGGCTCCTCCTCACCGGCGCTCGTCGGCCCCGTGCCCGGCGGTGCTGTGCTCAGGCGTGAGCTCGCGGGCTCGCTCACGTGCAGGACTGGCCCTCCTGCAGGGTGGCCAGGTTGGCCCGCATGACCTCGAGGTAGTCGCTGCCGGCCGACTCGTCGGTCAGCCCCTCGATCGGGTCCAGGACCGCGGTGCGCACGCCGGCCTCGGTCGCGACGGTCTCGGCGACGGCTGGGTCGACGAGGGTCTCGGTGTAGACGGTGGTCACCCCCCGCTCCTGCACGAGGGCGGTGATCTCGGCGAGCTGCGCCGGGTCCGGCTCCTGGGAGGGGCTCAGCCCGCTGATGCCGACCACCTCGAGACCGTACCGGTCGGCGAGGTAGCCGAAGGCGTCGTGTCCGGTGACCATGGTGGTCACCGCGCAGTTGCCCAGGCCCGCCTGCATCTCGGCGTCCAGGGCCTCGAGGTCGGCGCGGAGGGCCGCGGCGTTCTGCTCGTAGGCGGCCGCGCCGTCCGGGTCGACCTCGGCCAGCCGCTCGGCCAGCGCGTCACCGACCGACGCCAGGCGCACCGGGTCCAGCCAGAAGTGCGGGTCGAGCGCCTCGCCGTCCTCGGCGTGCCCCTCGCCGGCGGTCTCCTCCTCGGCGTGCGCGGCGTGCTCCTCGGCGGTCTCGCCCTCGTGGCCGGGCTCCTCGGCGGTCAGCGTGAGGTCGGCGGCCTGGCCGGCGTCCCAGGCGGTGCCGGCGGCCTCGGCCGTGGCGACCTCGTCGAGCGCCGGCTGGAAGCCCTCGAGGTAGACGAGCAGGTCGGCCTCGGCGACCGCGGCGACGTCCTGCGGGGCGAGCTCCAGGTCGTGGGCCTCGGCGCCCGGCGGGGTGAGCGAGGAGACGTCGAGGCGATCGCCGCCGACGCGCTGCGCCGCCCACTCCAGCGGGTAGAAGCCGGCGACGACGGTGAGCTTGTCCCCCGCGCCGCTGGCGGTGGCGTCGTCGGAGCCGCCGCACCCGGTCAGGGCGAGGGCGGCGGCCGAGGCGGTGGCGGCGGTCACGGCACGCGTCGTCCAGGTGTTCATGGGAATCATTCTCACATATGCGGAGCGGTCCACGGCGGCCGGAGGTCCTCGTGCGCCCGCGTAGGCTCGTGCGTGTGTCCGACGTCTCCGGCCTGCCGCTGATCGGGGCCGCGGCGCTGCGCGCCCGCGCCGCCGCCCGGGTGCTGCGCACCCTCCCCACCGACACCAAGGACGGCGCGCTGCGCGCCATGGCCGATGCGCTGGTCGAGCGCGCCGAGGAGGTGCTCGCCGCCAACGCCGCCGACATCGAGGCGGCCGCGGCCGACGGCACCCCGGCCTCGGTCCTCGACCGGCTGCGGCTCGATGCCGGGCGCATCGCCGGCGTGGCCGACGCGCTGCGCCAGCTGGTGGCGCTGCCCGACCCGGTCGGCGACGTCGTCCGCGGGTCGACGCTGCCCAACGGGCTGCAGCTGCGCCAGGTCCGCGTCCCCCTCGGCGTGGTCGGCATCGTCTACGAGGCCCGGCCCAACGTGACCGTCGACGCCGCGGGGCTGTGCCTCAAGAGCGGCAACGCGGCGCTGCTGCGCGGCTCGGCCTCGGCGTTCCGGACCAACACCGCGCTGGTCGGCGTCCTCACCGAGGCGGCGGAGAAGGCCGGGCTGCCGGCCGGCTCCATCGACCTGCTGCCGGCCGACCGGGCCTCGGTCGGCGAGCTGCTGAACGCCCGCGGCGTCGTCGACGTGGTGATCCCGCGCGGCGGGGCCTCGCTGATCCAGCGGGTCGTGCGCGAGGCGCGGGTGCCGGTCATCGAGACCGGCGAGGGCAACTGCCACGTCTACGTCGACGCCTCGGCCGACCCCGCGACCGCCGAGGCGATCGTGCTCAACGCCAAGACCCACCGGGTGAGCGTCTGCAACTCCGCCGAGACGCTGCTGGTGCACCGCGACGTGGCCTTCCTGCCCCGCCTGCTGTCCGCGCTGGCCGACGCCGGCGTGACGCTGCACGGCGACGAGCGCGCGCGGGCGGCCCACGACGCCGTCGTCCCCGCGACCGACGAGGACTGGGCCACCGAGTACCTGTCGATGGACATGGCGGTGCGGGTCGTCGACGACCTGCCCGCCGCCCTCGACCACATCGAGCGGTGGGGGAGCGGGCACTCGGAGGCCATCGTCGCCGACTCCGCACGCGCCATCGCCGAGTTCACCGCCGGGGTGGACGCCGCCGCGGTGCTGGTCAACGCCTCCACCCGGTTCACCGACGGCGGGGAGTTCGGCTTCGGCGCCGAGATCGGCATCTCCACGCAGAAGCTGCACGCCCGCGGGCCGCTGGGGCTGCCGGAGCTGACCTCCACCACCTACGTCGTCACCGGGAACGGTCACACCCGCCGCTGTCTACTATAACCCTTTGACGGTGCCGACGACTGCTGACGTGTCATTCACGGTGGGCGCTGTAGAAGTCAGAACATACTTACACGTATCACAGTCGATAACCAGAAGCTACAGCAAGCCATGAAACTAATCAACGTCCGTGTCATATAACTCAATG
>NZ_NVPT01000049.1 GCF_002802985.1 Geodermatophilus chilensis
TGGCCGGGGTTCAGGGGGCCGTGTTTTCGGAACTTTCGGGGACCAGGTCCGGCAGCCCCGGCGCGTCGCGGGCCGCCCAGATGTCGGCCGTCGTGTCCGGGTTCACCCCGCTCATCACGACCGCGCTCTACGCCGGCTACGGCTGGATCGGCCCGGGCTTAGGAAGGGTGGGGAGGACGGGCGGCCCTCCTGCAGGGCCCCGCCGCAAGCATGCGAGCGGTGGAGAGGACGGGGCGCCCCTCCTGCAGGGCCCCGCCGCGAGCATGCGAGCGGTGGGGGCAGAGCGGCCCCGTCCAGGGCACCGCCCCGAGCTTGCGAGGGGTGGGGAGGACGGGGTCCTGTTTCAGGCGGGCTCGGAGGCCTCGGCGAAGTGGTCAGCAGCGGCGGACATGTGCTCGTCGACGACCCGCACGGCCGCCTCGACGTCCCCGCGCTCGATGGCCTCGACGATCGGCACGTGCCGGTCGCGAGCCATCATCGGCACCTGCCAGGCTGCGCCGTTGAGGATGGCCACCCGCATCCGGCCCTCGAGCCGCTGCCAGGCCTCGACCAGCATGGAGTTGCCCGACATCCGGCAGAGTAGCAGGTGGAAGGCCAGGTCGGCCTCCATCCGCGCGGCGGGCTCGTCCTCGTCGGAGAGCCGCTCCACGGCCGCCCGCAGCGTCTCCGCGGCGGACGCCCGCCGGGGAGACGCGATGACCTCCCGGACGGCGAGCCCCTCGAGGGCGGCGCGGACGCGGAACAGCTCGTGCACCTCGGCCGGGGTCAGGCTGTTGACCCGCAGCATCCCGCGGTTGCCGGCGGTGACCAGCCCCTCCTGCTGGAGGTGCCGCAGCGCCTCGCGCACCGTGCCCCGGCTGACCCCGAGCGACCCCGCCAGCTCCACCTCGCCGAGGTGGTCTCCCGGCCGGTAGCGGCCGGACAGGATGGCCGTCCGGAGCGCCTCGAGGGACCGCTCACGCAACGTGCTCCGGTCCAGGGCCGACAGTGACTCAACGCTCACGCAGCAGCCTCCTCGTCGACCGTCATGGTAGCCGCGCCCACCCCGGCCGGACGTGGCGACTGTCGACAGTGCTCCCCCGTCGGGGGGTCAGCGCGGCACGACGTTGCGCAGCTCGCCGCCGGCGAGCAGGGCGGCGAGGTTGGCGCCGACGAGCTCGTCGGCACCGACCGGCCGGCCGCCGGCGGCGTGCGGGGTGAGCAGCAGGTTCGGTGCGTCCCACAGCGGGGAGTCGCCCGGCAGCGGCTCGACCTCGGTGACGTCGAGCGCGGCGCCGGCGATGCGCCCCTCGGTGAGGGCGGCGACGAGGGCGGGCTCGTCGACCGTCGTCCCCCGGCCGACGTTGACGACGAGCGCGTGCCGCGGCAGCTCTGCCAGCCGGGCGGCGTCCAGCGCGTGGGTGGTGGCCTCGGTGGCGGGCAGGATCATCACCAGGACGTCGGTCTGGCGCAGCTCGGCGTCCAGCCGGTCCTCGGCGACGACGGGGAACCCGGCCCGCTCCCCCGCGCTGCGCCCCACCCCCCGGACCTCCGCGCCGAGCGCGTGCAACAGCGGGGCCATGTTCTGCCCGATGTTGCCGAAGCCCCAGACCAGCACCCGGGCACCGAGCAGCGTGGTCACCGCCCCCTCGGGGTGCAGCGGCTGCAGCCCACCCAGCTCGGCGGCCCAGCGGTGCTCGGCCTGCGCGGCGATCGCCTCAGGCAGCCGGCGCAGCAGCGCGAGCACCAGCGCGAGGGCGTGCTCGGTGACCGGCCGGTCGTGCAGGCCCACCCCGGAGGTGACGACGACGTCGTCCGGGAAGCCCGCGCCGAGGACGACGTCCGGCCCGGCCGCCAGCGTCTGCACCCAGCGCAGCCGCGGCATCCGGTCGGCGACGGCGCGCAGGTCGCCCGGGCGGTTGCCCCACACCACGAGCGCCTCGGCGTCCAGGTGCTCCTCGGGCACCGGGGCCGCGGCGTCGTAGCGCACCGCCTCGACCCCCTCGGGCAGCGCGGGGGCGAGCGGGACGGAGTCGGGGAGCAGCAGCTTCACGGCGACCACCCTGCCCGAGGGACGACGCCCGGCGCACCGCGCTCCCGTCCGACCGCGCTCCCGTCCGACCGCGCTCCCGTTCGGCCCCGCTCCGTTTGACCAGGGCCTCCCGGCCTGACTAGACCTTGCGGTGGCCTCCCGCCGCAGCACGCCCGCCGGCCGGCGCGCTGCCCCTCCCCCGCCGAGAAGGTGACGGACCCCTGGTGCACGACGACGACCTGCGCGCGCGGCTCGACCAGCTGGACCTCGAGCAGAAGGTGCGCCTGCTGACCGGCGCGGACGTCTGGTCGCTGCACCCCGAGCCCGCCGTCGGGCTGCGCCGCCTGGTGGTCTCCGACGGTCCGGCCGGCGTCCGCGGCGAGCGCTGGGACGAGCGGGACACCTCGGCGAACGTCCCCTCCCCCACGGCGCTGGCCGCGACCTGGGACGTCGACCGCACCGAGCGCCTGGGCCGGCTGCTGGCCACCGAGGCCCGCCGCCGCGGCGTCGACGTGCTGCTCGCGCCCACCGTGAACCTGCACCGCACCCCCTACGGCGGGCGGCACTTCGAGTGCTTCAGCGAGGACCCGCTGCTCACCGGCCGGATCGGCGTCGCCTACGTCCGCGGGCTGCAGCAGGAGGGCGTCGGCGCGACCGTCAAGCACTTCGTCGCCAACGACCAGGAGACCGAGCGCTTCTCCGCCGACATCCGGGCGGACGAGCGCGTGCTGCGCGAGCTGTACCTGGCGCCGTTCGAGGCGATCGTGCGCGAGGGCGGCGTGTGGGCGGTCATGGCCGCCTACAACGCGGTCGACGGGACGACGATGACCGAGAGCCCGCTGCAGCGCGACGTCCTCAAGGCCGAGTGGGGCTTCGACGGGGTGGTGGTGTCCGACTGGTTCGCCGCCCGGTCGCTGGCCGCGGCCGGCAGCGGCCTGCTGGACCTGGTGATGCCCGGCCCGCGCGGGCCCTGGGGCGACGCCCTCGTCGCGGCGGTGCGCGCCGGGGCGGTCCCGGAGTCGGCCGTGGACGACAAGGTGCTGCGGGTGCTCCGGCTCGCCGGGCGGGTCGGCGCCCTGGACGGGGCCGCCGGCCGGGACGCCACCCCCTGGACCGCGGAGCAGATCGGCGCGGAGCTGCGGGCCACCGCCGCCGCGGGCTTCGTCCTGGCCCGCAACGAGCCGGCCGACGCCGGGGAGGGCCCGCTGCTGCCCCTCGACCGGAGCCGGCTGCGGCGGGTCGCCGTCCTCGGGCCCAACGCGGTCGAGGCCCGCACCCTGGGCGGCGGCAGCGCGACGGTCTTCCCGCCATACACCGTCTCCCCGCTGGCCGGACTGCGCGCCGCCCTCGGGCCGGACGTCGAGGTCCGGCACGGCCGCGGCGGCCGCAGCACGCACCGCCTGCCGCCGGCGGACCCCGACCTGCTGCGCCGCCCCGACGGCGGCCGCGGCGTGGCGGTGCGCTTCCTCGACGCGGAGGGCGCCGTGCTCGGCACCGAGCAGCGCGAGGCGGCGGGCTTCACCTGGCAGAGCTCCTACGGCCCCGGCCTGCCCATGGACCGGGTGCGGGCCGTGGAGGTGCACACCCGCGTGCGGGCCGAGGAGGACGGCACCCACCGGATCGGCGCCTCCGGCGTGGGCCCGTTCCGCGTCACGGTCGGTGGCGAGGTCCGCCTCGACAGCCGGATCAGCCTGCCGCCGGGCGCGGACCCGGTCGAGGGCATGATGCGGCCCCCGCAGGAGTCCGTGCCCGTGGACCTGCGGGCCGGCGAGGAGGTCGAGGTCGTCGTCCGCCACGTGCCGGAGCCCGCCGGGGGCTTCGAGGGCACCGACGTGGAGTCGGTGACGTTCCAGGTCAACGTCGCCCGCGACGCCGACGACGACGCCGAGCTCGACCGGGCCGTGGCGCTGGCCCGGGACGCCGACGTGGCCGTCGTCGTCGTGGGGACCACCGAGGAGGTGGAGAGCGAGGGCTTCGACCGCACCTCGCTCGCGCTGCCCGGGCGGCAGGACGAGCTGGTCCGCCGGGTCGTCGAGGTGAACCCGCGCACCGTGGTCGTGGTCAACTCCGGCGCCCCGGTGCTGCTGCCCTGGGCGGACGACGTGCCGGCGGTGCTGCTGACCTGGTTCCCCGGACAGGAGTGCGGCAACGCCCTCGCCGACGTCCTCCTCGGGGTGAGCGAGCCCGGCGGCCGGCTGCCGGTCACCTGGCCGGCCGACGAGGAGGGCCTGCCCTCCCCGCGACCGGTCGGGGGGACGCTGCGCTACGACGAGGGCCTGTTCGTCGGCCACCGCCGCCACGACCGCGACGGCCGGGAGCCGCGGTTCCGGTTCGGCTCCGGCCTCGGCTACACCACCTGGGAGTACCTGTCCGCCGAGGCCGGCGCCTCGGCGGTCACCGTGCGGCTGCGCAACACCGGCGGCCGGCGGGGGCGGGAGGTCGTGCAGGTCTACGCCGCCCGCCCGGACAGCGCGGTCGAGCGGCCGGTCCGCTGGCTGGCCGGCTTCGCCGTCGTGGAGGCGGGCCCGGCGGAGGAGGTGGCCGTGACGGTCGACCTGCCCGAGCGCACGTTCCAGCACTGGGACGAGGCCGCGCACCGGTGGGCCACCGAGGCGGGTGCCTTCAGGCTGCACGTCGGCCCGTCCTCCGGCGTCCTGCCGCTGGCGCTCGACGTGCAGGTGCCGAGCTGACCCCGCAGAGAGGACGACGATGACCGGGAGCTCCACCCCCGCCGTGCTGGGGCTGGGCCTGGCGGCGATCGGCCGGCCGGGCTACCTCAACCTCGGCCGGGACCGCGACCTGCCCGCCGACCGGTCCCCCGCGGCACTGGGCGCCCGCGCCCACGAGCTGCTCGACGCCGCGGCGTCCCTGGGCATCGACCACGTCGACGCCGCCCGCTCCTACGGGCGTGCCGAGGAGTTCCTCGCCTCCTGGCTGCGCGGCCGTGAGCAGGTGCCCTTCGTCTCCAGCAAGTGGGGCTACCGGTACACGGCCGGCTGGCGCACCGACGCCGAGCACCACGAGGTCAAGGAGCACACTGCGGCGGCGTTCGAGCGCCAGTACCGGGAGAGCACCGAGTTGCTCGGCCCCTGGCTGCGGCTCTACCAGGTGCACTCGCTGACGGTGGAGAGCCCGCTGTGGGACGACGGGCCCCTGCTGCGGCGGCTGGCCGAGGTGCGGGACGCGGGCACCGAACTCGGCTTCTCCACGTCCGGGCCGCAGCAGGCCACCGCCGTCCGCCGCGGCCTCGCGCTCACCGTCGACGGCCGGCCGCTGTTCTCCAGCGTCCAGTCGACCTGGAACCTGCTCGAGACGTCCGCGGCCGGTGCGCTGGCCGAGGCGCACGCCGCCGGCCTGCGGGTGATCGTCAAGGAGGGGCTCGCCAACGGCCGCCTCACCGGGCACGGGCTGCCGGCCGGCAGCCCGCTCGCCGCCGCCGCGCGGGACGCCGGCGTCGCCGTCGACGCCGTGGCGCTGGGGGCGGCGCTCGCCCAGCCGTGGTGCGACGTCGTGCTCAGCGGCGCGGTGACGGTGGCCCAGCTGACCAGCAACGCGGCCGCCACCCGGGTCACCGGCCTCGACGGGAGCGGACTGGTCCAGCCGCAGGACCCCGAGGACTACTGGGGCACCCGCAGCCGCCTGCCCTGGCAGTGAGGCGGGGCGGGGCGCTCCCGCGGCCCGGACGGTGGTCCGTGGACGCGGCGCCACCCGTCCCTGCCCCGGGACGAGCGGCCCCTGATCCCCAGGAACACCACGGAGCCGTCACAGCGCGGCCACAGTCTGTGCTCGGACGCTGGAGCGGACGGTCGGAGACGCCGACCCGGGACGAGGAGTCCACGTGCGCAAGAAGCTCGTCATCGCCGCCACCGCCGGCGCTCTGACCCTCACCGGCCTGGCCGTGGCCGCACCCGCGCTGGCCGCCACGGACACCGCCGCGGAGGCCACGTCGTCCACGGTCGAGCGGATCAAGGACGCCCTGACCGGCCTGGTGGACGACGGCTCGATCACCCAGGAGCAGGCCGACGAGGTCGCCACCACGCTGGGCGATGCCGGCCTAAGTGGCGGCGGGCACCACGGTCGGGGTGTCGGTCTGGCGGCCGCCGCCGAGGCGCTGGGCATGGGCGAGGAGGACCTGCGCACCGCCCTCGAGGCCGACGGCGCCACGCTGGCGCAGGTCGCCGAGGACCAGGGGGTGGCGGTCGACACCGTCGTCCAGGCGCTGGTGCAGGCCGAGCAGGAGCGGATCGCCCAGGCCGTCGCCGACGGCCGGATCACCCAGGAGCAGGCCGACGAGCGCCTGGCCGACCTGGAGCAGCGCGTCACCGACCGCGTCAACGCGGTCGTCGACGACCACGGGCCGCGCGGGGACCGGGCCGGCGCCGACGGCTCGTCGGACGAGTCCGCCGACGACTGACCTCCCGGCAGGCCGGAGCGGCGCCGTCCTCCCGGGGGGACGGCGCCGCTCCCCCGTCCCCCGACCGCGCGCGGCGACGATCGCCGTCCCGGCCGTCGGGGTCTCGGGACGGGGTCAGGGGCGCAGGAGGGTCTTGACGGCGCGGCGTTCGTCCATCGCCCGGTAGCCCTCGGCGGCCTGCTCCAGCGGCAGCTCGAGGTCGAAGACCTTCCCGGGGTCGATCGTGCGGGAGCAGATCAGGTCGATCAGCTCGGGCAGGAAGCGGCGCACCGGGGCCGGGCCGCCGTGCAGGTGCACGTGGGAGAAGAACATCTCCTCGCCGGGCAGCTCGACGCCGTGGGCGACGCCGACGTAGCCGACGTGCCCGCCGGGGCGGGTGGCGCGGATGGCCTGCATCATCGACTCCTGGGTGCCGACGGCCTCGATGACCGAGTGCGCCCCGAGGCCGTTCGTGAGGTCCTTGATGCGGGCGACGCCCTCGTCGCCGCGCTCGGTGACGATGTCGGTGGCGCCGAACTCCCGGGCCAGCTGCTTACGGGGCTCGTGACGGCTCATCGCGATGATCCGCTCGGCACCCAGCTGCCGGGCGGCCAGGACGCCGAGCAGGCCGACCGCACCGTCGCCGACCACGGCCACCGTCTTCCCCGGCCCGACCTCCGCGGCGACGGCGCCGAACCAGCCGGTGCCCAGCACGTCCGAGGCCGCCAGCAGGCTCGGGACCAGGTCGTCGGCGGGCATCCCGGGGGTGGCGACGAGGGTGCCGTCGGCCAGCGGGACCCGGGTGTACTCGGCCTGCGCCCCGGTGGCGGCACCGGGCTGCCGGTTGACGCAGGAGGTCTGGTAGCCGGCCCGGCAGATCTCGCAGGTGTTGTCGCTGGCGAAGAACGAGCCGACGACGAACTGACCCGGCTGCACGGTGCGGACCTCGCTGCCGACCTCCTCGACCACGCCGACGTACTCGTGGCCCATCGGCGACGGCCCGGCCACTGGCTCGATGCCGCGGTAGGGCCACAGGTCCGACCCGCACACGCAGGTCGCGGCCAGCCGGATGACCGCGTCGGTGGGCTGCTCGATCCTCGGGTCAGGGCGGTCCTCGACGCGGACGTCGCCGGGGGCGTGCAGAACTGCTCCTCGCATGGTGGGTTCCTCCTGGGTGGATCGCGGTCGGTGCGCGGGCGCCGCTGCGGGCAGGTCCACTGCGGCCGGCGTCGGGTCGGGGGTGGCGGCGTAGGCGGCCGCGGCGAGCGCGGCGCCACCGACGGTCACCAGCCCGAGGGCGCCGTACCCCCGGTGTCGGGGTGGCAGACCGGCGCGGGTGACGTGGTGGGGGGCCCGACGGCCGGCGGGCCGCCAGCGGTTCTCGGTGGAGGCCACCGCAGGGTGCTCGTGGCCACCACCCCGTCGCTCAGTGGGCGGCGCCGGTCGCCGGCATCAGCCGCGGAAGGCCTTCTTGGCGGCCGTGATGGCGGACATGGCCTTCGGCCAGCCGGCGTAGAACGCCAGGTGGGTGATGGCCTCGACGATCTCGGTCTCGGTCAGCCCGTTGCGCCTGCCGCGCTCGAGGTGGAAGGGAAGCTGCTCGGTGTTGCCGCCGGCGACCAGCGCGGTGATGGTGACCAGGCTGCGGTCGCGCGGAGACAGCTCGGCGCGCTCCCACACCTCGCCGAACAGGACGTCGTCGGTGAAGTGCACCAGGGCGGGGGCGAAGTCGCCGATCACCTGCTGGGCGGCGGACGGCTGGGGGTCGGACACGGCGGTGCTCCTCGGTGCTCGATGGTGTGGGTGGGTGTCGCCGGCCGCGCCGTCCCCGGGCACGGGCCGGCGCACCAGGGATGGCGGCCGGGCGGGGCCAGGATCAGCGCAGGGTGGCGGTGTCGATGACGAAGCGGTAGCGGACGTCGGAGGCCAGCACACGCTCGTAGGCCTCGTTGATCCGGTCGGCCGGGATGACCTCCACCTCGGCGCCGATGCCGTGCTCGGCGCAGAAGTCGAGCATCTCCTGGGTCTCGGGGATGCCGCCGATCATCGAGCCGGCGAAGGACCGTCGAGCGCCGATGAGGGAGAAGACGTCGAGGCTCAGCGGCTCGGCCGGGGCCCCGACGTTGACCAGCGCGCCGTCCAGAGCCAGCAGCGACAGGTGGGCGTCCACGTCGATCGAGGCGCTGACGGTGTTGACGATGAGGTCGAACCGGCCGGCCAGCTGGGTGAAGGTGTCCGGGTCGCTGGTGGCGAAGTAGTGGTCGGCGCCCAGTCGCAGGCCGTCCTCCTGCTTCTTCAGCGACTGCGACAGCACGGTCACCTCGGCACCCATGGCGGAGGCGAGCTTGACGGCCATGTGCCCCAGGCCGCCGAGGCCGACGACCGCGACCCGCTTGCCCGGCCCCGCGCCCCAGCGGCGCAGCGGGGAGTAGGTGGTGATGCCGGCGCACAGCAGCGGTGCGGCGGCCGCGGGGTCGATGCTGTCCGGCACCCGGAGGACGAAGTCGGCGTCGGCCACCACGTGGGTGGAGTAGCCGCCCTGGGTGATCGTGCCGTCCCGGTCGACCGCCCCGTAGGTCGGCGTCATGCCGCTGAGGCAGTACTGCTCCTGGCCGGCGCGGCAGTTGGCGCACGCGCGGCAGGAGTTCACCATGCAGCCGACCCCGACCCGGTCGCCCACGCGGTGGCGGGTGACGGCCGGCCCGACCTCGGCGACGACGCCGACGATCTCGTGGCCGGGCACCAGCGGGTAGGGCTGCGGTCCCCAGTCCCCGCGGACGGTGTGGATGTCGGAGTGGCAGATGCCGGCGTGCGTGACCTCGATCAGGACGTCGTTCGGGCCGACCGCCCGTCGCTCGATGACGGTGGGGGCCAGCGGCTCGGCGACCGCGGGCGCGGCGTAGGCGTGCACGTTCATGGTTGCTCCTTGCAGTGGGGGGTTCGCGATCAGGCGGGACAGGGACCGTCCCGGTGCGCTGCCCGCAGTCGGCTGCGCCCGAGGGTCCGGCCGGCGCTGCGGACTGGGCCGCTGCGGTGTCCCACTGGCATCTCCGAGGATGCCCGCGCTCCCGTGCACGTGGCAGGGCCGCTCCATCCGGGTCCTGGCAGAACCCCCCTCACGACCCGCGCGTGCTCGTGGCGTGGACGTCGTGGACGACCGCGGTGGTCGGCGACCTCGATGCTGCTGTGCCCAGCCCTGCCGTCGAGCCCGACGTGCGAGTCGCTGCGCTCAGCAGGGAGAAGGTCGTTGACGCCCAGCAGAGGCCCGGTCTGAGATATCGACGACCGGTGGCAGGAGAACTGCGGGTTCGGTGTGGTGCCAGACGGAGACGTGAGCGCTCCGCCCGACTGATCAGGAGCTCTGCTCCCCCGATTGGACTCCAACCAATAACCCTGCGAGTTCATTTGCCGCTGTTGGCAGCTGTTGGTCGGCGATGAACCTCCAGGTCAGGTCCATTCTTCATCCATGGGCGTCATCGACTGCCGTTGGCCGTTGAGGGCGGTTTGTTGGTCGCAAGTTGGTCGTAAGTTGGTCGCGTCGTCGCGGATCGGCTGTTCCCCGGTCCGCGCGTGACGGGCTCGGCATGACGCCGAGGGCAGTGACCCGGATGTCAATCCGACCCGGCCCGACCGCGCACGCGGCTACTCAGCCGATCTCCTGCCTTGGAACGGTGTCGCCGGTGAAGACGGTGGTGAGGTCGGCGGGTGGAGGGACGTGGCACGTTGACCACCACGCTGACGCCACGACTTCCGACGAGGAGCGCCGTTCACGCGCAGGCCGAAGCGGCATTCACCCGGCGATGCAGCTCCGGGGACCGCCCATGGCGACTTGTCCCCCAGTCGCGTTCGGGAAGTCCGCCCTGGTTCGTGACAGTGCGATGTGTGCCGGTCAACCGCTTCTGACGTCCGCCGCCGCGCGCCCCGATCCGCCGTTGTTCGGAGCGGGTTGCTGTACGCGTTGCTGTACTCGTCCGCCGGGCGAAGAAGACGAAGCCCCCGACAACGGCGCGACGCTGACGGGCCGGATCCCCGGCGCTCACCGCCATGTCGTTCCTGGCATTGGTGGCGCTGTCCTGAGGACACACGCACGGCCCAAGCTCGACACCCTGGTCGGACGCGACCGATCGGCAGATCCCTCAGGCCCACGTGAAGCCGTCACCCGGCTTGGCGGACGTCAGCGACGCGCTGAGCACGCCGTGCCGGCCCTAGCTACTTCGACCTGAAGAACCCGGGCTCTGGCCGGGTGTAGCGAGGCGGGGCCGTTCGGCGTGGCGCCGTGTGCTGCGAGGTGCTCGGCGCGATCGTGAGGCCCCCAGCCAAGCGATGCTGAGCACGCCGGAGTGGGCCGATGTTCCGGACGAGGGCCGAGCAGGTGAAGGCGTGGGAGGCAGCGCTGCCGGCCGAGGTGGTGCGACTCCCCGAGGAGCTGGCTCGGGTGGATTCGCTGCTGGACGATCCGGTGTTCTTCGCGCCGTTCGCGCCGTTCTTCGATCCGCGGATCGGTCGGCCGTCGACGCCGATGGAGACCTATCTGCGGATGATGTTCCTCAAGTTCCGCTACCGACTGGGCTACGAGAGCCTGTGCCGGGAGGTCGCGGACTCGATCAGTTGGCGCCGGTTCTGCCGGATTCCGCTGGACGGCCAGGTGCCGCACCCGACGACGCTGATGAAGTTGAGCACCCGCTGCGGCACCGCCGCGGTCGACGGGTGTAACGAGGCGCTGCTGGCCAAGGCCGCCGACGCCAAACTGCTGCGCACGGCGCGGCTGCGCGCCGACACCACCGTCGTGCCAGCCGACGTCGCCTATCCGACCGACTCCGGTCTTCTGGCCCGCGCGGTGCGCCGGATCGCCGCGACCGGTCGACGGATTCAGGCCGCCGGCGGAGCCACCCGCACCCGGCTGCGCGATCGCAGTCGGGCGGCCGGCCGCCGCGCGCACGGCATCGCCGCCAAGCTGCGGCTGCGCGGCTCCGCTGGGCGCGACGAGGCGCAGGCCACCGTGCGGCGGATCACCGGGGAACTCGCCGAGCTGGCCGAGCGGACCGCCGCCGACGCCGAGCGGCTGCTGACCAACGCCCGCCGGGCGCTGCGCCGCGCCCGAGCCACAGCCGCCGACCTTGCGGCAGGTAGCGGACCGAACGCGTCCGCGGGTCGGCGGCGAGGCCGGTTGCAGCGTGCGGTCGATGACCTCGCCGAGCTGCTGGCGGCCACCCGCAAGATCGCCGCGCAGACCCGGCAGCGCCTCGCCGGGACCACTCCCGACGGCGCATCCCGGCGGGTGAGCCTGCACGACCCCGACGCCCGCCCGATCGCCAAGGGACGGCTGGGTCGCCCGGTCGAGTTCGGCTACAAGGCCCAGGTCCTCGACAACGTCGACGGGGTGGTCCTGGACCACACCGTCGACCAGGGCAACCCGCCCGACGCGCCGCAGCTGGCCCCCGCCGTTGCGCGGGTCATCGCGCGCACCGGGCAACGCCCGCGCACCGTGACCGCCGACCGCGGCTACGGCGAGGCCCGCGTCGAGGACGACCTGCACGACCTCGGGATCCGGACCGTCGTCATTCCGCGCAAGAGCAAGCCCGGCAAGGCCCGGCAAACCGTCGAACATCGCCCCGGCTTCCGCAAGACGATCAAGTGGCGCACCGGGTGCGAAGGCCGGATCAGCAGTCTCAAGCGCGGATACGGCTGGGACCGCACCCGCATCGACGGCCTCAAAGGAGCCCGCATCTGGACCGGACAGGCCGTCCTTGCCCACAACCTCGTCAAGATCGGCGCCCTGGCCGGCTGACCGCCCGACCTCGGCCATCATCCAGATCGAACCGAAACGGCCAAGATCCATCGCCTCACCGACCCGGAGAGTTCTTCAGGTCGAAGTAGCTAGCCGGCACGGAGCCCCGAAGCTTCCCGCGCGAGCGCCTCGACGCGGTCCCAGGCGCCGGCCGCGATGGCGTCCGCGGGCGTCAGCCACGACCCGCCGACGCAGGCGACGTTGGGCAGCGCGAGGTAGGAGGGAGCCGTGGCCGCGTCGATCCCCCCGGTGGGGCAGAAGCGGACGTCGGGCAGCGGACCGGACAGGGACTTGACGTACGGCACTCCCCCGGCGGCCTGGGCCGGGAAGAACTTGACCTCCGCGATGCCGCGCTCGGCCAGCGCCATCACCTCGGAAGCGGTCGCGGCACCGGGCAGGTAGGGCACGCCGCTGTCGGCCATGGCGTCGAGCAGCCGGGGCGTGGTGCCGGGGCTGACCAGGAAGGCGGCCCCGGCGCGGACGGCGGCGTCGGCCTGCGCGGGTGAGAGGACCGTGCCGGCGCCTACCACGGCGTCCGGCACCTCGGCTGCGATCCGTTCGATGGCCGCCAGGGCGGTGGGCGTGCGCAGGGTCACCTCGATCGCCGGCAGCCCGCCGGCGACCAGCGCACGGGCAAGCGCGACGGCGATCGCCGGGTCGTCGAGAACGACGACCGGGATGACCGGGGCGAGGTCGACGACGGACCTCCCGGGCCGCGCCGACGTGTCGGACAGGGTCATGCCACGCACTGGTCCTCCTCCTGCTCGGCGACGACGTCCTCCTGCCGGACGCCTACGTCCTCGTGGTCCGCGACGGGAACCGTCGTGGGCGCGAACACGGTGGCACCGCGGTCGGCAGCGCCCACCGAGGACCGGAAGGCGCCGAACAGCTCCCGACCGGTGCCCGCCCACTCCGCCGCGCCAGGCGCCGCACCGGTGACCGGACGGGCGGCCAGCACGTCCGCGTCCACGTCGACGTGCACCCGTCCGGTGACCCCGTCCACCGTCACAACGTCGCCGTCCCGCAGCTTGCCGATCGGTCCGCCGGCGGCGGCCTCGGGCGTGAGGTGGATCGCGGCCGGCACCTTGCCGGAGGCCCCGGACATGCGGCCGTCAGTCACGAGGGCGACGGCGTGGCCGCGGTCCTGGAGCACCCCGAGGGCCGGGGTGAGCTTGTGCAGCTCCGGCATGCCGTTGGCCCGCGGCCCCTGGTAGCGCAGGACGGCGACCAGGTCACGGTTCAGCTCGCCGGCCCGGAAGGCCTCGAGGAAGTCGGCCTGGCCGTCGAAGATCCGGGCGGGGGCGGTGACCACCTGGTGCTCGGGGGCGATCGCCGAGATCTTGATGACAGCGCGCCCGAGGTTTCCCTCCAGCAGCCGCAGCCCGCCGTCCTGCTGAAAGGGCTCCGCGACCGGGCGCAGCACCGCCGGGTCGAGGCTCTTGGCCGGGCCGGGCCGCCAGCGGAGCTCGCCGTCGGCGAGGTACGGCTCCTGGCGGTAGGCGGACAGGCCCGTGCCGGCGACGGTCCGCACGTCCTCGTGCAGCAGCCCGGCGTCGAGCAGCTGGCCGATGAGGTAGGCCATCCCACCAGCGGCGTGGAAGTGGTTCACGTCGGCCTTGCCGTTGGGATAGACGCGGCTCAGCGTCGGGACCACCGCGGACAGCGCGGCGAAGTCGTCCCAGCTCAGCTCGATCCCCGCCGCTGCGGCTATGGCGACCAGGTGCAGCGTGTGGTTGGTCGAGCCGCCCGTCGCAAGCAGTCCGACGACGCCGTTGACCACGGCCTTCTCGTCCACCATCCGGCCGACCGGTGTGTACTCCGAGCCGAGGGCGGTGATCTCGGTGATGCGGCGACCGGCGGCGACGGTGAGCGCGTGCCGCAGCGGCGTCCCCGGGTTGACGAAGCTCGCCCCTGGCAGGTGCAGGCCCATGATCTCCATGAGCATCTGGTTGGAGTTGGCGGTGCCGTAGAAGGTGCAGGTGCCCGGGCCGTGGTACGAGGCGGATTCCGCGTCGAGCAGTGCCGCCCGGTCGACCTTGCCCTCGGCGTAGAGCTGCCGGATGCGGCTCTTCTCGGAGTTGGGCAGGCCGGAGGTCATCGGCCCGGCTGGCACGAGGATCGCCGGCAGGTGCCCGAAGGAGAGGGCACCGATCAGCAGCCCAGGGACGATCTTGTCGCAGACGCCCAGTAGCAGCGCGCCGTCGAACATGTCGTGTGAGAGGGCCACCGCGGTGGCCATCGCGATGACGTCGCGGCTGAACAGCGACAGCTCCATGCCGGCGCGGCCCTGCGTGACGCCGTCGCACATCGCGGGGACGCCGCCGGCGAACTGGGCCACGCCGCCGGTGGCGGCCACGGCGTCCTTGAGCGTGTTCGGGTAGGTCTCCAACGGCTGGTGCGCCGAGAGCATGTCGTTGTAGGCGGAGACGATGGCGGCGTTGGCCTTGACCGTCGTGCGCAGGGCCAGCTTGCTCTCGGGCGAGCAGGCGGCGAAGCCGTGCGCGAGGTTGGCGCAGTCCAGCGCCTGCCGCTGCGGCCCGTCGGCGGCTGCGGCGTCGATCCGGTCGAGGTAGGCGGCGCGGGTCCGGGCGCTGCGCGCGGCTACCTGCGCGGTCACCTCGGCCACGACGGGGTGGAGGGATGCGGTCACAGGGAGGGCTCCTCTTCGTGGTCCTCGTGCCAGGTGCGCCCGTCTCGCTCGATGAGCGCGATCGCGGCGGCGGGGCCGGGGGTGCCGGCGTGGTAGGGACGGGGTGGCTCGCCGCTCCCCTGCCAGCCGTGCAGGATCGGCTCGGCCCACTCCCAGGCGGCCTCGACCTCGTCGCGCCGCATGAACAGGGTGGGGTTGCCGCGGACGACGTCCATGAGGAGCCGCTCGTAGGCGTCGGGGAAGCGGGTGCCGAACGTGTCGGCGAAGCTCAGGTTGAGCGGTGCGGGCCGCAGCCGCAGCCCGCCAGGGCCCGGCTCCTTGGTCATCATCAGCAGCCGGACGCTCTCGTTCGGCTGCAGGTGGATGACCAGCCGGTTCGCGATCATCTGGCCGGTCTGCTCGGGGAACACCGAGTGCGGGACCGGCTTGAACTGCACGACGATCTCGGACGTGCGCTTGTGCAGGCGCTTGCCGGTGCGCAGGTAGAAGGGCACGCCGGCCCACCGCCAGTTCTGCACCTCGGTCTTGAGGGCCACGAAGGTCTCGGTGTCGCTGAGCGTGCCGAGCTCGGTGGAGTAGCCCGGGACCGGTTCGCCATCCACGGCTCCGGCGCGGTACTGCCCGCGCACGGTGCACCGGGCGACGTCACCGGCGGCCATGGGGCGCAGCGCCTGGAGCACCTTGAGCTTCTCGTCGCGGACGGCGTCGCGGTCGAGTCGGCCGGGCGGCTCCATGGCCACCAGGCACAGCAGCTGGAGGAGGTGGTTCTGGACCATGTCCCGCAGCGCACCGGAGCCGTCGTAGTAGCCGGAGCGGTCACCGGTCCCGACCGTCTCGGCCGCGGTGATCTGCACGTGGTCGATCCAGCTGCTGTTCCACAGCGGCTCGAGCAGCGTGTTGGCGAAGCGGAGTACGAGCAGGTTCTGCACCGTCTCCTTGCCGAGGTAGTGGTCGATCCGGAAGACCTGCGACTCGTCGAAGACCTCGCCCACCTCGTCGTTGATCGCTCGGGCGGAGGCGAGGTCCCAGCCGATCGGCTTTTCCAGGACCACTCGGGACAACGGGGTGACCAAGCCGGCCGCCTGGAGTCCACGGGACACCGGGCCGAACAACTGCGGGGCGGTCGCCAGGTAGAAGACCCGAACCCGCTCGTCGCCTCCCCGGAGCAGGTCGGTCAGCGCGGACCAGCCGGGGTCGCGGGCCGGCTCGCCAGTGGCGTCCAGCGTGACGTGGTGCAGCCGGTGTGCGAACCGGACGAAGGCGGCCTCGTCGTCGGTGGCGACCGCCGGGCCGACCACCGCTCCGACCTGGTCGCGATAGTCGGTATCGCTCGCCTCGGATCGGGAGACCGCGATGATCCGGGCGCTTCCTGGCAGCTGACCTTCCCGGTCGCGGTGCCACAGAGCGGGCAAGAGCTTGCGCATGGCGAGATCGCCGGTGCCACCGAAGACGATGACGTCGCAGTCAGGCACCGGCACGCCGGCCTGAGTGGTCGGCGGTGCGGGCAGCGGGGACGGAAGCCTGGGTTCGGGCGCCGGCGAGGAGACCGGGGTCTGCGAGGGCGCGCTCTGCGAGAGGACCTTGGGCACGAGAGCTCCCTTCCAGGAGCGGGATGCGGACTTGTGCCGCGTGAGAGCGGCCGCGGCTGATGTCAGCGGGCGGGCAGGCCCCACTGTAGGGGGCACTTCGGTACGACGGCAAACCGAAGTATGCTCGCGGCGAGTCCGATGTGCCGGACGAGGCTGCGCCGGAGGAGGCGTCGTGCAATCAGAACGGGCGCCCACGCCGGCATCGGCGGGGACCGTGTTGCAGCTCATCCGCACCGGTGCGGCGACGACACGCACCGAGGTCGGCCGCGCCACGGGCCTGTCGCGCAGCGCCGTGAGCCTGCGACTGGACCAGCTGACGAGTCGAGGGCTCGTCGTCGAGCGCTCGTTCGCACCCTCGACCGGAGGACGGCGACCGTCGCGGCTGGAACTCAACCCGGACGGGGGCGTGGTCCTGATCGCCTCCCTGGGAGCCACCCGCGCCCGCGTGGCCGTCTGCGACCTCACCGGCACGGTGGTCCTCGAGAGCCGGGCCGACCTGGTCGTCGGGGACGGGCCCGAGGTGGTGGTGCCGGCCCTGCTCGACCGGTTCGACGAGTTGCTCGAGAAGTGCGGTCGCGACCCGGGGGAGGTGCTCGGGCTGGGCGTGAGCGTGCCGGGCACGGTCGAGTTCGCCGCCGGCCGGATCGTCCGGCCGCCGATCATGCCTGCCTGGGACGAGGTGGTGCTCGCCCCGCTCGTGCGAGCCCGCTTCCCGGTGCCGGTGCTCGTGGACAACGACGTGAACGTCATGGCGCTCGGGGAGCAGTACGCGGTACACCGGGGGCAGGTCGAGGACCTGCTCTTCGTCAAGGCCTCCACCGGGATCGGCGCGGGCATCATCGCGGGAGGCCGGCTCCAGCGGGGAGCCCTCGGGGCCGCGGGCGACATCGGGCACATCCGGGTGCACGACGGCGCCGGCGTCCCGTGCCACTGCGGGTTGGAAGGGTGCCTGGAGGCGCTGGCCGGCGGCCCTGCCCTCATCGCCCAGCTGCAGGCGGCCGGCCTGTCGGTGTCCCACCTCCTGGACGTCGTGGAGCAGGCCCAGGACGGACAGGCCGAGGCGGTCAGGGTCGTGCGGGAGGCCGGCCGCCGGATGGGCGAGGTCCTCGCCGGCGCGGTCAACCTGCTCAACCCGGCGGTCATGGTCCTCGGCGGCGATCTCGCGCGAGCGGAGGAGTACCTGCTACCGGGCATCCGCGAGGTCGTCTACCAGCGCTCCAATGCCCTGGCCACCCGCCAGCTGCAGATTGTCGCCAGCGCGCTGGGCGGGCGGGCCAGCGTCCTGGGGTCGGCAGTAATGGTTCTCGACGAGGTGCTCTCGCCGTCCTCCGTCGACGCCATGGGGTGGCCGTCCCGGCATCCCGAGCGGTGATGCCCAACCACGCGGCAGGAGCGGCGCGCACATGGGGAGTGGCATGCATTCGCACCCGGATGGGAGCTGGCACAGGCACGACACGAGCACCGGCCGTCCGGGATGTTCCTCACCTGACCCGGCCGCCGAGCTGCCGGCCCGGCCGCTGCGGGTGGGCATCGCCGGGCCGATCGGGTCGGGCAAGACCACGCTGATGATCGAGCTGGTGCGGGTGCTCGGCGCCGAGGGCATCCGCTGCGGCGTCGTCACCAACGACGTCTACACCACCGTCGACGCTGACATCGTCACCCGCTCCGGCGTCCTGCCGCAGGAGCTCATCGTCGGCGTCGCCACCGGCGGCTGCCCGCACGCCGCCATCCGGGACGACGTGTCGGTCAACGACGCGGCGGTCACCGGGCTGGTCGACCGCCGGCCCGGCCTGGACGTCGTCTTCCTCGAGTCCGGCGGGGACAACCTGACCGCGACCTTCTCCCGGGAGCTGGTGCACCGCTGGATCTGCGTCATCGACGTGGGCGCCGGCGACAAGATCTCCAGCAAGGGCGGTCCTGGCATCACCGACTCCGACCTGGTGGTGGTGAACAAGAGCGACATCGCCGAGCAGGTGGGCGCCTCGGTCGCGGTCTTCGAGCGCGACCTGGCGGCCGCGCGGGGCGCCGACCCCTTCGTGGTGGCCTCCAACCGCGACCCGGACTCGATCAAGGGGGTCGCCGGGCTGGTCGCCTCCTGGATGCCCGCCCCGTGACCCTGACGCCCGCGGCCCCGGCCTCCGCGACACCGCGGGCGGCGGCCGGACGCGGGTCCGCCGGGCTGCGGCAGCCGGTGGCACCGCCGCCCCGCCCCACGGTCCGCGCGCGCCTGGACTGCACGGCGGCGCCCGACGCCGCCGGCCGGCTGCGCGTGCGGTCCACGGCGTCCGGCCCGCTGCACGGCGTCCACCACCCGGTGCTGCGCGGCCCGGACGTCCTGCTGGTGACCAGCGACAGCGCCGGCCTCGCGGCCGGCGACGCGGTCGACGTGGGGGTCCGGGTGGCGGCCGGCGCGGGCCTGGTCGTCTCCGACCCGGCCCCCACCCAGCTGCTGCCGGGCCGGGCCGGGGACGTCGAGCGGATGACCACCCGGGTCGAGGTGGCGGCCGGGGGGCGGTGGTCCTGCTCCCCCACGCGCTGGTGCCGCTGCGCCGGTCCCGCTCGGAGGTGACCACCGAGGTGCACGTCGAGCGGGGTGCCTGGGCGGCTGTGGGCGGCGTGCTGTCGCCCGGGCGGGTGGCCACCGGCGAGGTCTGGGCGCCGGACCGGCTGGACTCGACCACCGACCTGCTGGTCGACGGGAAGCTGGTGGTCCGCGACCCGGTGCGGGCCGAGCGGCACCGGGCCGGCTCCGCCGGGACCGGGCACCTGGTGAGCCTCCTCCTGACCGGCCCGGGCGACGGCGCGCTCCTGGCGGGGGTCCGGGAGGTCGCCGCGGCGGTGGCCGGCGACGCGGCGGGCGTCTCGGCGCTGGACGACGACGTGCTGGCCCTGCGCGCCGTCGTCGGCTCGCAGTCCGCGGCGGCCGCGCTGCTGCGGGCGGTGGTGACGGCGGCGCGGCCGGAGCTGGCCGGCTGGAGCTGGAGCCGGATCGGATTCGGCGGCTGAGAGTGACCGAGCGGAGGCCGATCGGACGAAACCAGGCGCCGCTCCCCCGTGAGGGAGCGGCGCCTGGTCGCGGGGAGGCCGGGAGCTCAGAGCGGGGCGAGCCGCCCCACGGTGTCGGTCGCGGCCTCGAAGGCCTGCCCGGCGACGAGCAGCGTGCTCTCCTCCAGCGGCCGGCCGATGAGCTGCATGCCCACCGGGAGCCCCTCGGTGGTGAACCCGCAGGGCAGCGCGAGCGCCGGCAGGCCGGTGATGTTCGCCGGGACCGACAGCCGGACCAGGCAGTCGGTCGGGCGCTCGGTGACGCCGTCGTCCCAGGTGACGACCTCGGCGTCCGCGGGCGGTGCGGGCACCGGCACGGCGGGCGCGGCCAGGACGTCGATGCGGGTGAACATCTCCCGCCACGCCGACTGGATCAGCGTCCGCACCCGCAGCGCATTGATGTAGTCGGTGGCCAGCACCAGCTCCCCGGCCTCCAGCGCGACGCGCACCTCCTCGGTGTACAGGTCGGGCGAGTTCCGCAGGTCCTCCTGGTGGTAGGAGCTGGCCTCGGGACCGAGGATGCCCCAGGACACCGCCCGCATCTGCCTGGCGTACGGGACGCCGACCTCGACCAGCGAGGCGCCCAGGCGCTCCAGCTGCGCGATCCCCGCCCGGACCGACGCCTCGACCCGCGGGTCGACCCGGTCGAAGTAGAGGTCGGTCGGGACCCCGACCCGCAGCCCGGTCAGGTCCCTGCCCTCGGCCGCCGCCAGCTCACCCACGTAGTCCGGCACCGGCGCGTCAATCGAGGCCGGATCGGACCGGTCGTAGCCGGCGGTGGCGGCCAGCACGTGCGCGGCGTCCACCACGTTGCGGGTCAGCGGACCCACGTGGTCCAGCGACCAGGACAGCGAGGCGACCCCGCGACGGGAGATCCGCCCGTAGGTCGGCTTGAGGCCGACGGTGCCGCACACCGCGGCCGGGATGCGGATCGAGCCACCGGTGTCGCTGCCCAGGCCGACCAGGCATTCACCGGCGGCGACCGCCGCGCCGGAGCCGCCGCTGGACCCGCCGGGCACCCGCTCGAGGTCCCACGGGTTGCGGGACGTCGGGGTGGTGGCGCCGTAGGCGAACTCGTGGGTGTGGGTCTTGCCGACCATGACCATGCCGGCCTCGAGGAGGTCGGCGACCATGGCGGCGTCGGTGTCGGGCATGAAACTGGCCCTGACCTGGGAGCTGGACGTCGTCGGGACGCCCGCGGTCTCGTAGAGGTCCTTCACGCCGAGTGGCAGGCCGTGCAGCGGTCCGCGGTAGGTGCCCTCGACGATCTCCTGGGCCGCATCGGCGGCGGTCTTGCGGGCGCGGTCCGCGGTGACGGTGGCGAACGCGTTGAGCCGGGGCTCGACGGCGTCGATGCGGGCGAGCACCGAGTCGATCAGCTCGACCGGGGACAGCTCCTTGGCCGAGATCGCCGCGGCGGCCTGGGACAGCGACAGCTGGTAGGGCTCCACGGTCACTCCCAGCGGGCGTCGAACGCGGTGGCCGGCGGGGTCTCCCCCAGCGGCACCTCGTCGAGCGTGTCGAGCATGGCGTAGATCGAGTTGACCATGGGGGCGACGGCCTCGAGCCGCTCGGGGCTGAGGTCGAGCCGGGCGGTGCGGGCGGCGATCTGCAGCGCCTCCCCGACGAGCTCGCGGGACTGGGTGGACATGGGACGGCTCCTCCCTGGTGGACGGTCGGTGGACGGGACGGGGTACGCCCGCGGGCCGGCCCGCCCGCGAGGAGACGGGCCGGCTCGCGGACGCGGCTCAGGCGGGCAGGGGCGGGGAGTGCAGGTGCCAGGTCGTGGCGGCCTCGTAGGCGGCACCGGCCCGCAGCACCGTGGCCTCGTCGAACGGCCGGCCCATCAGCTGCAGCCCGACCGGGAGCCCGGAGCCGGTGAACCCGCACGGCACCGAGAGGGCGGGCAGACCCGCGGCGTTGGCCGGTGCCGTGAGGCAGTTCAGCGCGAAGAGGATGGGGCGCTCCTCCCCGCGCAGCAGGGCAGTGGTGGAGCCGTACGGCGGCGCGGGGATCGCCAGAGTCGGGGTCGCCACCACGTCGACCCGGTCGAACGCGGCGGCAAACCCCCGCTGCACCAGCGCCCGGGCCCGCTGGGCGTTGACGTACGTCGTCCCGCTGACCAGCTCGCCGGCGCGCAGCTTGCCCCGCACCTCCTTGGTGTAGGCGTCCGGCAGCCGGCGGATCTCCTCCTGGTGGATCGCGCTCGACTCGACCCCCGCCAGGACGGAGACGACGTCCGCGGCGAGGTCGGCCTCCGGGATCTCGACCTCGACCAGAGCGGCGCCGGCGTCGGCCAGGACCTGCAGCGCGGCGCGCACGGCGGCTTCGACACCGGGGTCGGTGACGTCGAAGAAGAAGTTCGTCGGGACGCCGACCCGCAGCCCATCGACCCCGGCCGACAGGCCCGAGAGGTAGTCGTCGACGGGCACGTCGATGGAGCTGGGGTCCATCGGGTCGTACCCGGCGAGCACCTGCAGGGCCAGCGCTGCGTCGCCGACGGTCTTGGCCAGCGGCCCGGCGTGGTCGAGCGACCAGCTCAGCGGCGCGACGCCGCGCTTGCTCACCCGGCCGAACGTCGGCTTGAGCCCGACGACCCCGCACAACCCCGCCGGGATGCGGATCGACCCGCCGGTGTCCGTGCCCATCGCCATGAGGCACAGGTCAGCGGCCACGGCCGCCCCCGAGCCGCCGCTGGAGCCGCCGGGCACGGTACCCAGGTCCCAGGGGTTGTGAGTGGGCGCCGAGACCACCCCGAAGGCGAACTCGTGGGTCACGGTCTTGCCGAGCAGCACCGCCCCCGCCTCGCGCAGCCGCCGGGTGATCTCGGAGTCCTCGTCGGCCACGTGGCCGGCCCGGACCTCCGAGCCGGCCAGCGTCGGACGGCCGGTGACGTCGTAGAGGTCCTTGAGCGCGACCGGCAGCCCGTGCAGCGGACCGCGGGAACGACCGAGGCGGAGCTCCTCCTCGGCCTCCTTCGCCGCGGTCAGGGCCTCCTCGGCGTAGACCTCGACGTAGGACTCCAGCGCCGGATCGAGACGGTCGATGCGGTCCAGCACCGCTCGGGTCAGCTCGGTGGGGCTCAGCTCACCCGCCGCCACGAGCGCGGCCGCGTCCTGCAGGCCGAGCCCGGCCGGGTCGTCCGGCCCGCCGGTCCCCCGGCGCGGGGACGCGGCCGGCGTGCCGGCCGGGGCCCGCTGCTCGGCCGGCCCGGACGCCGACGGGTGCAGCACCGGCCGGGCCGGCTCGACGTCGCGCAGCGGCAGGTGCCGCAGTCGCATCGCCGTGGCTGCCGAGACGTCCTCGGCGGCCAGCGCGGCGAGCTCGGCGTCGGCCAGGTCGAGGCCGCAGGCGGTCAGGGTCGCACGGAGCGCCACTGCCGCCGGATCGGGCGTCATGCCGCTGCCGTCGGCTCGAGGACGGCGTCCAGCAGCTGCCGGGTCACGTCGGTTCGCGGCGCACGGAAGAGCGTGTCGCAGTCACCCATCTCGACGATCTCACCGCGGTTCAGGACCGCGGCCCGGTCGCACATGTGCTGGACCACCGCCAGGTTGTGGGTGATGAGCAGCATCGTCAGCCCGCGCTCCTCCTGCAGCTGTTGCAGCAGGTTGAGGATCTGGGCCTGCACCGACACGTCCAGGGCCGAGGTGGCTCGTCCAGCAGCAGGAACTCCGGCTCGCTGGCCAGGGCCCGCGCGATGCCCAGCCGCTGGCGCTGCCCTCCGGAGAACTCGTGCGGGTAGCGGTCTGCCTGGTCGGCGCGCAGCCCGACGTGCTCCAGGAGCTCGACGACCCGGTCCCGGACCTCGTTCGGCGGGCACAGCCCGAACTGGCGCATGGGGAAGGCCACCTGCTCGCCCACGGCCCGTCGCGGGTTGAACGCCGAGCCGGAGTCCTGGAAGACGATCTGCATCCGCTGGCGCAGCCGCCGCATCGCCTTCTTCGGCAGCCTGGTGACGTCGTAGCCGTCGAAGCCGATGTAGCCGCTGGTCGGCTCGATGAGCCGCAGCAGCATCCGGCCGATCGTGGTCTTGCCCGAACCGGACTCGCCGATCAGGCCGAACGTCTCGCCGCGCGCGACGTCGAAGGTCGCCCCCTGCACGGCGACGAACTCGGTTCCCTTCCCGAGGAGCGCAGGCTGCGCGTAGACCTTGCGCAGGTCCCGCGCCTGGATCAGGACGTTACGCCCGGACACGCAGGTCCTCCTCCACCGTCTCCTCCGCCCGGCGGTGGCAGACCGCCTCCTGACCATCCCGGAACCCCACGGTGGGCGGGTCGACCGTCCAGCACTCCGGCCCGACCTCCGGGCACCGCGGGGCGAAGGCGCACCCGTCGGTGAGCCGCAGGGGCAGCGGCGCGGAGCCACCGATCTGGTACAGCCGCTGCCGGGTCCGCCCCGCCGCGGAGGCCTCGGTGTGCAGCCGCGGCACGGAAGCCATCAGGCCCCGCGTGTAGGGGTGCTCCGGAGACCGGAGGACGTCCTCGACCGCGCCGTGCTCGACGATCCGGCCGGCGTACATGACCGCGACCGTCTGGCACATGTGCGCGACCACCCCCATGTCGTGGGTGATCATCACGATCGCCGTCCCGAGCTCACGGTTGATGTCCAGCAGCAGGTCGATGATCTGCTTTTGAACCGTCGCGTCGAGTGCGGTGGTCGGCTCGTCGGCGATGAGCAGGTCGGGCTCGCAGGCCAGCGCCAGGGCGATGACCACGCGCTGCCGCTGTCCGCCGCTGAGCTGGTGCGGGTAGCTCTTGAGCTTGGCCACCGGGTCGGGGATGCGGACGAGCTCGAGGGCGTGCAGCGCCCGGTCGCGGGCCGCCTTCCCGCGCAGCCCCTGGTGCAGCTTGATGACCTCCGCCAGCTGGTCACCGATGCGGAAGAACGGGTCCAGGCTGGTCATCGCGTTCTGGAAGACCATCGAGATACTGCCGCCACGGATCTGGCGCATCTCCGCCTCGGACTTCTGCAGCAGGTCCTCGCCCTTGAACAGGATCCGGCCCCCGGCGATCGTCGCGTTCCTCGACCCCAGCAGGCGCAGGATCGACAGCCCGGTCACGCTCTTGCCAGACCCGGACTCCCCGACCATCCCCAGGACGCCGCCGCGCGGCACGTCGAACGTGACGCCGTCCACCGCCTTGATCGTCCCGAGCTCCGAGGCGAAGTGGGTCTGCAACCCCTCCACCCTCAGCAGTGGTGCCTCCATCGTGGTGCCTCCTCCTGCCGCCGGCCCGGCGCCGGCCCGAGGGCGCGCGCCGGTACCCGATGGCGGTCTGTGCTGGCTCAACTGGTCTGCTTGTGCGGGTCGAGGGCATCGCGCACGCCGTCCCCGATCAGGTTGAAGGCGAGGGCGGCGACGAGGATGACGATCCCGGGGATCGTCGCCACGTGGCCGTAGCCCTCGAGCAGGACGCTGCGGCCGTCACTGGTCATGACGCCCCAGTCCGGGGCCGGTGGCGTGACGCCGACGCCCAGAAAGCTCAGGCCGGCAGCCAGCACGATCATCAGACCGCACAGGCTGGTGCCGTAGACGACCAACGGGGAGAGCACGTTGGGCAGCAGCTGCTGGCGCAGGATCTGCCCCTGGGTGGCGCCGGCCGCCCGGGCCGCCTCGACGTACTCCTTGGCCGACTCCTGGACGGTGGCCGTGTACACCACCCGGGCCATGTAGGGGACCATCGTGATGCCGATGGCCAGCATCACGTTGAGCAGGCCCGGGCCGAGGACCGCCGCGATGGCAATGGCCAGCAGCACCACCGGGAAGGCGAACAGCACGTCGAGCACGCGCATGACCGCGTCGCCCACGCGCCCACCGAAGTAGCCGGCGGACATCCCGATCAGCAGCGCGATCGGCCCGGCCACCAGGACCGGCAGGACCGCCACGGTCAGCGAGTAGCGACCGCCGTGGATGAGCCGGGACAGGATGTCCCGGCCCTGCCCGTCCAACCCGAGCAGGTGCCCGGCAGTGCCGATGCCCTCCAGCCGCTGGGTGGCGTCGCCCTCCAGCGGGTCGTAGGGCGCGATCAGCGGGGCGAAGACCGACACCAGGGCGAGGACGAGCAGCACGCCGATGGAGATGACGGCCGCCTTGTCCCGCCGCAGCGCCCGCCACATCAACGCCGGCTTGGACCGGCGCTTGACGGCGGAGGCGACCGCGTCGACCGACGGGACCGGGCTGAGCGCGGTCCCGTCGAGGGTGGTGGAGCTCATCGGACGGCCTCCCGGGTACGTGGGTCGAGCAGCGCCACGACGATGTCGGCGACGAGGTTGACGACGACGAAGACCACCGCGATGAACAGCACGCCGGCCTGGATGATCGGCATGTCGTTGGCGGTGATCGAGGTGTAGAGCTGGCCGCCGAGGCCCGGCCAGCTGAAGACCACCTCGATGAAGATGACGCCGCCCAGCAGGTAACCGACCTGGAGGCCGACGATGTTGACGATCGGCGGCAGTGCGTTGCGCAGAGCGTGCCGCCAGACGATCTGCCGCTCGGAGACGCCGTTGGCCCGCAGCATCCGGATGTGGTCCTGCTGCAGCGCCTCCACCATCACGCTGCGGGTGAGCCGGGCGATGACGGCCGTGGGCACGACCGCCGCCGTGGCCGCCGGCAGCACCAGGTGCAGCAGCAGATCCCCGAACCCGCCGGGGTTGCGCACGTCGTACATCCCCGACGTCGGCAGCCACCCCAGCTGCAGGGCGAAGATGCTGATCGCAACCAGCGCCGCCCAGTAGACCGGGACACTGGCGCCAGCCAGGGACAGGAACATCGCGCCACGGTCGAACAGCGAGTACTGGCGGGTGGCCGCCAGCACCCCCAGGGGGACGCCGACCACCAGGCAGATCACCAGCGCCCCGGCGGCCAGGATGATGGTGTTGCCCAGCTTGGGGAAGACGATCTCGGTCACCGGCTGGGCCATCACGAGCGAGTTGTTGAGGTCGCCCCGCAGCAGCCCCCCGAGGTAGTCGAGGTACTGGTTGACCAGCGGCTGGTTCAGGCCGAGGTCCTGCCGCACCGCGGCGATGGCCTCCGCGGTGGCGGTCGGGCCCAGCAGGGTTCGGGCCGGGTCCCCGGGGACCAGCTGCATGATCAGGAAGACCAGCAGCGAGACCCCCAGCAGGACCAGGACCATGCCCCCCAGGCGACGGAGGAGGTAGCCGGCCATCAGGACAGCCACACCGTCTTGAGGTCCCACCACTCCTCACTGGGGTTCACGAACCCCTGTACGTCGCCGGAGAGCACGTAGGGCGCCTTGTCGTTCACGATCGGCGCCAGCGCCGCGTCCTGGTCGATCATCTGGGCCGCCTGGCGCCACAGCTCGTCGGCGGTGGCCTCGTCCGTGGCGGTCGCCGCCTGCTGCATCAGTGCGTCCAGCTCGGGGTTGCTGTAGTGCCCGACGTTCGAGCCGTTGGGCGCCTGCAGACTCGAGTTGGTGACGATGTTGATCCAGTAGGGCGTGGTCATCCCCCAGGACATCTGCCCCATGCCGGTGCCGGGCGGCAACCCTTCGGCCCACTTGCTGAGGTACGAGATCCACTCGGTGGTGTCGAGCTGCACGTCGATCCCGACCTTGGCCAGGTCCTGCTGGATGTACTCGGCCATCGGGACCGGCACGATCTGCCCGGAACCGTCGACCGAGGTCATGAGGGTGGTCGAGAAGCCGTCCGCGTAGCCGGCCTCGGCCAGCAGCTGCCTGGCCCGCTCCGGGTCGTACGCGTAGGTCTCCTGGTTCTCCTGGTAGGCCGAGTTGGCCGGCGGCAGCACGCTGTAGGCGGGGTTGACCGTGCCGCGGAGCAGGTCCTCCGCCATGCCCTCCCGGTTGATCGCGTAGTTGACGGCCTGCCGCACCCGGACGTCGGAGAAGATCGGGTCGGTCATGTTGAAGCTGAGGTACCAGAGGTGCGGCGCGTTGCTGTAGTCCACGGTGAAGCCGGCCTCCTCGAGGCTGGCGACGCTGTCCGGGGAGGGGACGGAGATCATGTCGACCTCGCCGGCGCGCAGGGCGGAGACCCGGGTGGAGGGATCGGGCAGCGGACGGAAGACGACCTGGTCCAGGTAGGGCTTCTCACCCCAGTAGTCGTCGTTGCGCTCGAGCGTGATCCGCTGACCCCGGACCCGGTCGACGAACCTGAACGGGCCGGTGCCGGTCGGGTGGTCGGCGATCTCGTCGTTGCCGTACTGCTGCAGCGCCGTCGGGCTGATGATGCCCGTCGACCCGCCGCCGCCCTGGGTGAGCAGCCTCAGGAACGGAGAGAACGGCTGCGTGAGGGTCATCTGCACGGTCATCGGGTCGGTGGCGGTGACCGAGGCCAGGTGCTGCCAGACGAACACGGTCTGCCCGGCGGAGCGGGCGTCGTAGTACTCGAAGCCCGGGTCGGTCATCCGCCGCACGTTGAACACGACCGCGTCGGCGTTGAACTCGGTCCCGTCGTGGAACGTGACCCCGTCGCGCAGGTGGAACGTGTAGGTGAGGCCGTCGGGCGAGATGTCCCAGGACTCGGCCAGCCCGGGGACGATCTCCGGGATCGGGGCCTCCTCGGAGCTCTTCGTCAGGTCCTCGTCGACGAGCGCCTCGTACATCTGCCGGTTCACGCGGTAGGTGACCCAGCCGCCGGCGCGGTGGGGGTCCAGGACGTCGGTGTCGGACTCGATCCCGATCGCGAGGGTCCCCCCGCTCTGCGGCTCGCCGGCCGCTCCCCCGCCGGCATCCGCGGACCCGCCGCAGGCGCTGAGTAGCACGGCGAGGGCAGCCAGGGCCGCGCCCAGCCGCCCGCGGGGCGGACGGGTGCGGAGTCGGCGACTGTCGTTCTGTGGCAGCAAGGGGGAATACCTCCGTCAGGGCAGCTCGAGACAGCGTGCGAGAAGGGCGATCAGGCGTCCTCGGGCACCATTGGCGGACGACCGGGACGGACGCTAAGGAGCGGATGTTGCCGCCGCATTTCTGTTCCGGAACAACTTGGAACGGTGCGGCGGTCACCCATTCCGGTGATCGATTTCACAAAGTGGCCGCCTGTCCGGAGCGACGAACTTGCTGGTAGATCGTGCTGTCTTCGGGGCGCGAGGCCGAAGGCGGACGAGGATGCGGCTGCCTGTGAGCACTTGTCCGCTCCTCCGACAATGGTTCGGAACCCGCCGGAACAACGACTTCTTAGCGTTGGGGCGTCCGAGCAGTTCCCGCTGGAAAGGTGCACTCGTGGCTGTTGCGCGACCGACCCCTGACGATCTGGCCCGTCTCGCCGAGCGGTTCCACTTCACGCTCGACGAGAAGGAGCAGGCGACCTACGGGGCGATTCTGGAAGGAGGGGCCTTCGCCGGGTACGACACCCTGGACGCCATGGAGGCGCCGGTACCGGCGACGTCGTACCCGCGGGGCCCCGGGGGGCGCCCTTCCGAGGCCGACAACCCCTACGGCGCCTGGTACGTCAAGACGCGCATCGAGGGCGCGCCCGACGGCCCCCTGGCGGGCAGGACCCTGGCGGTCAAGGACAACGTGTGCGTGGCCGGGGTGCCGATGATGAACGGCACGGTGGCGCTGGAGGGGTACCTGCCCGAGGCCGACGCCACGGTCGTCGAGCGGGTGCTCGACGCCGGCGGCACGATCCTCGGCAAGTCGGTCTGCGAGCACCTGTGCTTCTCCGGGGGCAGCCACACGTCCGACACCGGCCCCGTGCGCAACCCCTACGACCTGACCCGGTCCGCCGGTGGTTCCTCCAGCGGGTCCGCCGTGCTCGTGGCCGCCGGCGAGGTCGACATGGCCATCGGCGGCGACCAGGGCGGATCGGTGCGGATGCCGGCCGGCTGGACCGGGATCTACGGGCTGAAGCCGACGTGGGGCCTGGTCCCCTACACCGGCGCGATGCCCATCGAGCCCACCGTGGACCACCTGGGGCCCATGGCCCGCACCACCGCCGACGTCGCCCTGCTGCTCGGCGTCCTCGCCGGGCCCGACGGGTTCGACCCCCGGCAGGGCGGCCCGCAGTCGGCACCGCCCCCGTTGCCGTCGTACACCGACGCGCTCACCGGAGACGTGACCGGGCTGCGGCTGGCCGTCGTCCGGGAGGGCTTCGCCATCGCCGGGCTGTCCGAGCCCGAGGTCGACGCGGCGGTGCGCGACGCCGTCACCCAGCTGGCCAAGCTGGGCGCCGTCGTCGAGGAGGTGTCCATCCCCTGGCACCCGATGGTGATGCCGGTCTGGAGCGCTGTCGCCAGCGAGGGCATGGCCAACACCATGATCACCGGGAACGGCATGGGCACCGGGTGGCGTGGCCGCTACACCACCGGGCTGCTGGAGCACTTCGCCCGCGGCCGCGCCGAGCACGCCCAGCAGTTCTCCCCCACCGTCAAGCTCACCCTGCTGGCCGGCCAGTGGATGCTCAACACCTACGGCGGCGCCTACTACGCGAAGGCGCAGAACCTGATCGGCACGGTGCGGGCCGCCTACGACGAGGTGCTGCGCGACCACGACCTGCTGGTCATGCCGACGCTGCCGATGGTGGCCACCGAGATCCCCGCCCCCGACGCCTCGATCGAGGAGGTCTGCGCGCGGGGACTGGAGATGATCGTCAACACCGCGCCCTTCGACGTCACCGGCCACCCCGCGATGAGCGTGCCCTGCGCCATGGCCGGCGGCCTTCCGGTGGGGATGATGCTGGTCGGCAGGCACGGCGACGAGGCGACGATCCTGCGCGCTTCCGACGCGTTCGAGCGTCAGGTGTTCGCGCCCCCACCGCCGCCGGCGGTCGTCTGACCGGCGGGCAGGCCGGGGTCAGGCCGGCGGGCGTCAGCCGGGGTCCCGGCCGGTGAGGCCGAGCAGCCGGTGCAGCGGCGGGGCGTCGTCCGGCACGGTCACCGGCGGGCCGAACAGGCCCGGCTGCTGCGGCCCGCCGCGACCTGCTCAGCGAATCCCGTGCACGCCTTCACCGACGACGGGTCGGCCTTGTAGTCCTGACCGGTGGCGACGGCGAGGTCCCAGCCGTGCACCAGCACCTCATTCAGCGCCACGGTCGCCGCGACGTGCGCCGGCATGGTGATCCCGCCGGCCTCGGCGGTCCCGTCCCAGTCCTGCGGACGGCGCCACGCGGCCACCAGGTCGTCGAGATACGCCGATATCCGGGTGCGCCAGAGCGTCCGCGGACGCCGTCGGGGCGCCCGGACCGGCGTCTTCTCGACGGCTCGTCTCGGCGCACAGCCGCCGGCGGTGGCGACGTCCCGCAGGGGATCCCGTGTGGGACGCGGGCGCCGTGCTTCCGGGATCGTGTGGGCGTCGCCGTAGCAGGTTTGGCTTGCGAGACGACCCGGCTCAAGGACGGCGGATGAGAGCCTCCATCAGACCCGGCGCGGGACACGGCGGTCTGGAAGCCGGAATGAGTGAGCGGATCACCTGGGAACCCTGCCCCAGCTGCGGACGATCGGCCGCTGTCGGCTGGGCCGGCCAGCATCCGGTCGAGTTCGACTGCCCGAACGACTGTCCGGTCAGCGACGCCGAAGTGGCCCATTGGTATTCGGCCCAGGAGGCATCACGCCGTGACCGTCGAAGGAGAGGATGCCCGTGAGTTGCCTCGCCGGGGAAAGGCCACGAGTGTGAAGGTCCCACGGCGGTGTGTCAGCGCGGCGCCCCAGTACGTCAGAGAACGACCGGTGACACGCGGAGCGCGTCGCCAGCGCCGGTCCATCTCCGACCGGTCACCGCAGGGACGGCTGGGACGCGCGGTCCTCTGACCTCCGGGGTCGGGGGCGTGACCGGGCGCGTCGTCCCAGAGGCGGTGACCGCTTACCTACGGTTCGCTCATGTCTCGCCATGCACCCCACCCGGCCGTCGCGGCCCGGAAGATCCCCGCGGTGGTTGAGGTCTTCCACAGTGCGACGTGGCGGCCCGCCACCATCGTGAGCTGGCGCATCGACGACGACGGCCTCTACCGCGCCCTGGTGCGCCTCGGGTGGAGGGATGTGGCCAGACGGCCTGAAAGGACCCGGGATCGCTCCGGGTCGCGCAGCAGGCGGACGGCGACGAGGCGCAGCGGATGAGTGCGGTCGGCTGGGCCGGCTCCGCACCGCCGCGGGGCCGGCAACACTCGTCAGCCGATGACCGCCGGTGGGGTGGGGAGCAGGCGACCATGCGCCTGCCACTGGCCATTGCCGTGTCTCCGTCCCGTGGTCGGCACGAGGACGAGCGGTCCGGCCGCTAGCGCACCGATCGGTCACGTGCGCCAGCAGTGACGAGTGGCGCGTCCGGTCCGGCCGTCACCGTTGGCGTTCGCCCCGGTCCGCTCCCGCGGTGCGGTCGGTCACCAGTCGGCCATCCTGAGCCGTCGTAGCGAGTCAGCGGCCGCCCGCTCGAGCAGGATCGGAACGAAGTGCTCGACCCGTGCACCGGCCAGCCGTGCGTGCGCAACCCGGACCGATGCCTGAGAACGCATCTCATAACCGAGTCACCGCGCCAGGCGCCGGGACATGGTCATGATCATCGCGATGTAGACCATCGCTTCGGCATGTTCGGGCCGGGT
>NZ_NVPT01000005.1 GCF_002802985.1 Geodermatophilus chilensis
TCTGTCAACCGCGGCCAAGCACGGTCGCCGACCCTTCGACGTCCTGACCGAACTCACCAGCGGAAACGTCTGGATCCCAGCAACGACCTGAACAGTCACGAGGTACTTAGCCCGCTGTCAGAAGCGATACGGGCCAGTGCTTCGAAGCGGCCCAGGTGCATGAAGGCCGTTCTGCTCGGTCAAAGGGGCTCTTCGCGGCTTCTGGTGAACGGTCCAGCTGACTGGGTGTTCACGCTGCCGTCCGGGCGGCGCTGGCGAGCAGGATACGAGCGCGGTAGTTGGCGGGGTTGCGGTAGCCGCGGCCGGTGCGCTTAATCTGCTTGATGGAGGTGTTCGCGGCCTCGGTGCGGGCGTTGGTGACGCCGGTGACGACGAGGACCTCGATGGCGTCCCACCAGGCGGTGATGGTGGCCCAGAGCCGGTCGGTCTCGGGCATGTCCGCGGCCAGCACCGAGACGCCCAGCCGCGTCTTGTGCTCGTGCGCGTCGGCCAGGGAGCCACTGGTCAGCAGCGCGCGGAGCTGTTCCTTGATGCCCCAGGCGGCGCCGATCTCGTCGGTCGGGTCGTCGGCGCGCAGGGTGGCCTTGAGCCGGGCCAGCGCCCAGGGGCTGAGGGTGTTCCCGGCGCGCAGCAGCAGCCGCCGATTGACCCAGGCCGGATCCTCAGCCGTCCGCGGCGGCCCTTGGCCTCGCGGATCACCCGCTGACGGACGGCGGTGACCATGTCGTTGGCGAGCTTGACCAGGTGGAAGGCATCCACGCTCACCGCCGCGGCCGGAAGTTGTTCATGCAGCGCCTTGCGGAACGCCGCCGACGGGTCGATCGCCACCACCTCCACCGCATCCCGCCACGCCGGGGAGCGGGCGGCCAGCCAGCCGCCGACGCCGGCGGAGTCCCGGCCGTCGACCACCCCGAGGACCCGGCCGGTGTCGGTGTCGACCAGGGTGGTCATCCACGGCTCGTAGCGCCGCCAGGTGCCGTCTGTCTCGCGGAAGAACCGCACCGACCGGTAGCGGTGCTCATCGACCCCCAGCCGGCGCACCAGCACCCGGTCGGGGTCGCCGATCAGGTCGGCCGCAGCGGTGAGCATCGACTGCACCAGCCACCAGGACACCCGATGGGCTCCGGCGACCTCGCTGGCCGCCCGACCGGACACCACGACCGCGCTCACCAGCGCCTGACACAGCCGGGCGGTCGAGCGGGCGTAGGCCGGCACCTGGTCGGTGACCTCGCTGAACGTCCTCCGCAGACAGCGGGGCTGGTCGCAGAACCAGCGGCGCTTGACCCACACCAGCTCCACCGGCCCGGCCACCGGCAGATCCCGCAGCCGCTGCCGGCGGCGGGAGTGCACCCGCACCGCGAGCACGCCGCACACCGGGCAACCCGGCGGGTCGGTGGACTCGACCTCGACCCGGCGGAGGCCGTCGGCGCCCTCGAGGGCGTCGACGGCCTCGATGACCCGGTAGTCGGGCAGGTTGAAGATCGCGCTCGCAGCATCCCGCTGCGAGCCCGTAGGCTCGAACACGGCTCGTGGACCTCATCGGGCGTTGGTGTCTCAGCAACACCCATCCCAGCAGGACCACGGGCCCTCAACGTCTCCGGGTCACATCCACGGTCACCGGCGCACGTTCCCGCGATTCACCAGGAACCGTGAAGAGCCGTCAAAGGTGGCCTTCCAGCGTTCGCCGAAGGCGCTGTCTTGTTCACTTGTATGAGTGGACGGGGTCCCGGGGCCAGCGCATGCCCCGCGGCCGAACGCAGGCACGCCCGTGGGCGACCTCATCGTCGTTCGGCCCGTCGAAGTTTGTCCGAACCTCGAGGCTTCCCGGAAGGAGCGAGCCGCCGACGTGCTGGTCCACTTGGGCCGATCCGGCACGTGAAACGGACCGACCGAAGCCATGAACGGTCGCCTCGAAAGGTCCGCGGCTCCGCCCTCGTGTTCCGCAACCTCACCAACTACATCGCCCGCCGATCGCTGCTCCGGAGGGGCGGCTTTCGGCCCCTACTACGCCCTCGAGTGTGAGGCCCGAGACCGGCAGGGAGCCTCGGATGCTCGACTCGGACCTCGAACCCGCGGTGAGCCCGTTCAGGGTCTCCATCGGTCGTCGGGATCGCCGGTGGGCTCGTCACTGTCCAGGTCCTGACGAAGGTTCGGTGGCAACTGGAGACCATACTTTTCGGCCAGCAGCATGGTCGCCCCATAGTGGCGAGCCTGCTTTGCGATATCGCCAAGGACGTGGGCGTTGGTCCCCGCGCCCGCGAAGATGGCAACCACCGGCATGCCCATTCGTGCGTTCTTCACGGGCACCCGACTGCCATCACCAAGCTGCTTCATGAGCTTCTCTACTGCGGCCATGAGGCGGTGGTCTTCGCGGAGCTTCTGGCTCCAGTTGACGCGGCCCTTGGCGGCATTGAACGCCGCGCCTGCGCTTTTGACAGCCCCGGCTTTGGGCGCTTGGTTCCGATAGGCGCGTACGACCATGCGATCGATCATGTGCCGCATGGCTGGGTCGGCAGCGTCGAAGCCGTATGCATAACAGACACGAGTGGCGATGGCGCCGCTGAGCGCCTGCATGGCCACCATGTCGAGCGTGATCGCTGCCAAGCTGCCAACAACGGGCACAGGAACCATGGCAAGCGCGCCGAAACTCGCTCCCTGTCCCGCGCCAAGCGTTCGCCAACGAAGAACCATTCCGCGGGTGAACTCATCCAGAACTTCAAGGTCAAGAGCCTTCAGATCGTCCAAGGCGGAGACGTCGCGGCCCTTGCTCCGATGGTGCTTGATCACCGCCTCCTGGTCGGTCAGTTCGACCACCCAGTCATTGATGAGTTCGAGGATGTGAACAAGGCCCTGGACCGTGGGCACGAGCGCAGCGTCGACGGCGGAACCCGCGATGTCCTTCACCTTCTCTGGCGTTGCATCGACAATCGCGCGACTGGCCTTGGAAGCGGTGTCCTTGGTGGCCTGGGCAGTCGTCTCCAGGGCTGCTCTTACGCGCGGCGGTAGCAACTGCCTCGACTTGGCTTTCTTCTCCCAATGCGACTGCAGCTCATCCCACCGCGCTCGCTCATAGCGGGACATGGAGTTCGGGTCAGGCCGGGTACTGATCACCTGGGAAGGCTAGGCGAGCATCCCGACAGAAGCGCGCAAGTCCGAAGTTCCCATAGGCGGGTGGCCTCCAGCGTGCTCGCTATCCACGCGCCGCGCCCGGCCGACGCGGACGTCACACGTCGACTACACCCTCGGCTGCGACGACGTAGGACACCGGATGAGGTCGTCAATGGCCACGTGCACTGAGTGCCAGCCCAGACCGTGACCGCAGACCTCCTCGGAGCGCGTGGCGCAGCCCTCGCGACGTCCCATACGTCCACCGGTACGCCCTGCGCAACGACGTCCGGGTCGGTGGCGGTCACCACGCCCAGCTCGTGCAGCGGGAGACTCCGAAGCAGGTTCCAACGGATCACGAGCGCGAGCGACTGCGCCGCATCGACGTGCTCTACCGGGAGTCGGAGTCGCAACCGGGCAGACGTTGACGCGGTTCGCCGTCTGCAGGAAGCCACCGCCGGATGCCTAGACGGGGCACTTGGGTCCGGTCCGGCGGGGTAGGAACTGGCTTTGACTTCGAGGTCGGGCTTCCCTCCTGTCATTCGTCTCCCCCATGCAACACCGGTAGCAGGCGACGCAGCGTCGCGCGGCAGATCCCGGACACCTCGGCTTCCGTGGGGTTACCTCACACCTCCGTCCTGGAACCGCACACGCTCACGGGGAGATCCTTTGCTTTCGCGTACTCGCTTCGGCGCCTCGGCTCTTGCAGATCACAATCCCTCCGAGGGCTCGACAGCCGAACCGGACGTCCGAAAAGAGCCGGCAGGTGGTGCCGGTTCCCAGGCTGGCTCGCTGGGTGCGTTGGCAGGCACCGTCGGAGTCGTTGCTTTCGGCGTCGGCAAGTTCCTGTGGAGCGCCGGCCAGGCGACTGTCGACGTCGTCGGAACCGTCGCCGAAGTCGTCGGAACAGTCGCTGACGTGGCCGGGACCGTTGTCGAGGCCGCCGGGACCGTTGTCGAGGTCGCCGGCACCGTCGTCGAAGTGGTGGCTGACGTACTCGACGCAGCGTAGGAAGGCTAGGTGCCTCAGGCGAGGGAGTCATCGCCACCGAGCGACAGCGAGGAGCCGCTTTTCCGCCGATGAATGTGGCGCTGAGGCAAGCGGAAGGCACGGCATCCGCCTCACTTGGCGCTGACCAGGCAGGATGCCGCTTGCAGGCCCAAGCCTTCCAAGCTGACTGTGCGGGTTCGATTCCCGTCACCCGCTCCGCGAAGCGCAGTGACTGCTGAGGCCCGATGTCGGGCGTCGGCCACTCGGCGAGGCGCGGATCGGCGACGATGAGGGACACGGCCACATGCCCCCCGAAGGAGTGTCCGGCGACGAGGTCGAACCGCGCGTCGCCGATCGCAGCGGCGACCGCGGTGGCAGCAGCTGCGGATAGCAGCGGCTGGCCCAGGGGCGGGCTGGCTCCGTGGCCGGGAAGGTCCAGTGCGGTCACCGACCAGCCGAGCTCGGCCCGCGCCGGGCCGATGCGCCACCAGGTGGCCGGGTAGGACGTGGACCCGTGCAGCAGCAGCTCCCCCGGCCGCCGTCGCCCCACGTCCCTGCCCAGCGCCGCTGCGGTCACCGAGCAGGGATCGGGTCGGCGCCCGGGGACCCGGGCTTCAGGAGCGCGCGGGCGGCGCGACCCAGGGCGACGCTGTCCGGAGTGGGGATCCCGTCGAACAGGACCAGGGGGTCCTTCAATCCGATCCGGGTCGCCAGCCGCCAGGACCCTGCGCAGCGAAGCGCCGGCGAGGTGCTAGTTGTACTGACCAGAGACGTTGGTCGAGGGCGTGTGACGACACGAACTGACTGATCTTGTTCTGGGAGGACCTCCGGACGTGGAGTGGAGCTGCTGAAGGCACCCACACACGACCCGGAGGTCCTCGTGGCCCACGCTAACGCCGCCCTGACCCCACGCCACCGACTTCGGCTCGCCCGCGCGGTGGTCGAGGACGGCTGGACGGTCAGCTACGCCGCGGCGGTGTTCAACGTCTCCTGGCCCACAGCCAACAAGTGGGGGCCTGTCAAATCTTCTGTGTAAGCGGGCGTGACCTATCTGTAGTGGATGCTGGTCAGAGGGGTAGGCGGTCGGGGAACTGGAGGGCGAAGGCGTTGAGTGCGGTTTTCCAGCCGTGGGTGCCGGTGCCGGCTTCACCTCCTCGCTGGTCGCTGATGTTGCGGAGCGCGAGATAGAGCAGCTTCATCGCGGCCTCGTCGGTGGGGAACGAGCCGCGGGCCTTGGTCACCCTGCGGAGCTGGAAGTTGATCGACTCGATCAGGTTCGTGGTGTAGATGACCTTGCGGATCTCCGGGGCGAAGGCCAGGAACGGGGTGAACTCCTCCCAGGCCCGCTCCCAGGCCGCCACCGCTCCGGCCGCCCGGGTGCCCCACTCGTCCTTGAAGGCGGCCATGGCCAGCTCGGCGGCGGCCACGGTGGGGGCGGTGTAGATCGGCCGCAGGGCGGCGGTCATCGCCTTGCGGTCAGACCAGGACACGTAGCGGGCCGAGGCGCGGATCAGGTGCACCACGCAGGTCTGCACGACCGCGGCGGGCCACACGGCGTTGACCGCGGCGGGCAGTCCGGTCAGCCCGTCGCAGCAGACGAACAGCGCGTCGCGCAGGCCGCGGTTGCGCAGCTCGGTGAGCACCCCGGACCAGAACTTGGCGCCCTCGGTCTGCTGGATCCACACCCCCAGGACCTGCTTGCGGCCCTCCAGATCGACCCCGACGACCAGGTGTGCGGCCTTGTTGGCGACCACTCCGGCGTCGCGGACCTTGATCCGGATCGCGTCGATGTACAAGATCGGATAGACCGGGTCGACCGGCCGGTTCTGCCAGGCGGTGACCTCCTCGGCCACCACGTCGGTGACCCGGCTGATCGTCGCCGCGCTGACCTGGGCGCCGTAGACCTCGGCCAGGTGGGCGGTGATGTCCCGGGTGGACATGCCCCGCGCGTACAGGCTGATGATCATGTCCTCGACGTTGCCCAGCCGCCGGCGGCGCTTGGGCACGATCACCGGAGTGAACGAGCCGTTGCGGTCGCGGGGGACCTCCAGCTCCACCGGGCCGGCGGTGGTGTGCACCGTCTTGCGCCCGTGCCCGTTGCGGGAATTGCCCGACCCGTGCCCGGCCGGGTCACCGGCCTCGTAGCCCAGATGATCGGTGATCTCCACGTCCAGCGCGCGCTCGAGGACGGCCTTGGTCATCCGCGCCAGCAGCCCGTCGGGCCCGTCGATGGCGGTCCCGGAGGCCTCGGCGACGGCCAGCAGGCCGTCGATCGCCTGCGGGGACAACATCCCGGCCAGCCGCTCGGCCGGGCCGGGGGCGCCCGACACCGGATCCGGTGTCGAGGCGTTCGTCATGGTGGTCAAGGGTGCTCCTGTTCCAGCTGCCGGGTCAGCCCGGACAGCTATCTCAGGCCACGCCCCTTACACAGCTGATGAGACACGCCCACAAGTGGGCCGACCGCTACCGGACCGGCGGGCCGGCGGCCATGGCAGACCGCAGCTCACGCCCGCACTCCTGCCCGCGGCGCACGCCCCGGCCGGTGGTCCGCAAGATCGTGCATCTGCGCTGGAAGAAGCGCCTTGGCCCCGTCGCCATCGCCGGCCGGCTCGACCTGGCCGCCTCGACGGTGCACGCGGTCCTGGTCCGCTGCCGACTCAACCGGCTCTCCCACCTCGATCGAGCCACCGGCGAGCCGATCCGCCGCTACGAACACGACACCCCCGGCTCGCTGCTGCACGTCGACGTCAAGAAGCTAGGCAACATCCCCGACGGCGGCGGCTGGCGCTACGTCGGCCGCGCGCAAGGCAAACGCAACCGCGCCGACACCGCCGGCGTCGGCCGCAACGCCCACCGCAACCCCGTGCTGGGCACCGCGTTCGTACACACCGTCCTCGACTACCACAGCCGGGTGGCCTACGCCGAGATCCACGACGATGAGACCGCCGCCACCGCCACCGCCGTGCTGCGCCGAGCGGTGGCTTGGTTCGCCGCCCGCGGCGTCACCGTGCAACGGGTGCTGTCTGACAACGGCTCGGCCTACCGCTCCCACGCCGGTTCGCGCAAGTCCTATCAGTGCAGTTCAAGCGCGTAGTCGCACCGATTCTCTCGGGGCGTTGGCGCAGCGGGCGTGGCCCGACCTGCGCGCTGATTGCGCCGCGTAGTAGGTGCGGGAGCCTCGGCATCCCTAGGAAACAAGGCGAGGCAGGAGCGTCCCGGTCCTTCGAGAAGCAAGGGCTACCAGGGTTGGTCACGGCGCACCCCGCCGAGGACACCCCGCAGGCGGTCTACGAGCGTGGAGGTGGCGGCGTCGGCAGGCTCGGCGGCGTCAAGCAGCTCCAATGCCTCGTCCACGCTCTTGCGCAGCGCGTCCCGCTCGGCGGCGCGTTCGGTGACCGCGGTGTGCAGCAGGTAGAGGTCGACGAAGACGGTCACCTTCGACCGCAGCACCCAGGGGTCGAAGGGTTTGGTGATGTAGTCGACCGCGCCCGCCTGGTAGCCGCGGAAGGCCATGTGGGGGTCGTAGTCCGCCGCGGTGAGGAACAGGATCGGGATGTGCCGGGTCCGCTCCCGCTGCTTGACGTGCTTGGCGGTCTCGAACCCGTCCATCCCGGGCATGCGGGCATCGAGCAGGATCAGCGCGTAGTCCTTGACGAGCAGCTGCTTGAGGGCGTCCTCACCGTTGGTGACCGGCACGACCTCGATGGGCAGGCCCTCCAGGATCGCCTGCAGCGCGAGCAGGTTCTCCCGCCGGTCGTCGACCGCGAGGACCCGGACCGGCGCGGTCATGCCGGAGCGCCGTCGTCATGGGCCGTCGGCTTCCCGTTTCCGGTTATCCATGACGCCATGATGGCGAGCAGTTCGTCGAGGTCGACGGGCTTGGTGACGTAGTCGGTAGCGCCCGCGGCCAGGCTGGACTCCCGGTCCCCGGGCATCGCCTTCGCCGTCAGGAACACGATCGGTAGCTTCTGCCACTGCGGGAGGGCCCGGATCCGGCGGGTGGTCGCGTTGCCGTCGAGGTCGGGCATCATCGCGTCCATCAGCACGACCCGGACCTCCGGGTGCTCGGTGAGCAGGGCGATGCCGTCGAGGCCGTTGTCGGCGTAGAGGACCTCGAGGCCGTGCATCTCGAGCGCGCTGGTGAGGGCGAAGACGTTGCGCACGTCGTCGTCGACGATGAGCACCGTGGTCCCGGACAGGTCCGGCGCCGGATGCACCGTTGACGGCGCAGCGGCCCGCAGGATGGGCTCGCCTCGGTCTGCGCCGTCCGGCGGCGCTTCGGACGGGCGCCGGGCCGGGACGCCGGACGCCGCCGGGGTGGTGACCGGGCAGTCGTCGGGCAGGAACAGGGTGAACACCGACCCGGCGCCCGGCTCGGACGACACCTCGATCTTGCCGCCGAGCAGCCCGGCCAGCTCCTTGGAGATCGACAGGCCCAGCCCGGTGCCCCCGTACTTGCGGCTGGTGGTGCCATCGGCCTGCTGGAACGCCTCGAAGATCATCGCCAACTTCTCGCCCGGGATCCCGATCCCGGTGTCGCGCACCGCGAACGTGACGACTGAGCGGGCGCCGTCGAGCGAGGGCACCCCGTGGAGCGTGCGGGGTGGCGCCAAGCCGACCTCAAGCGTGACGCTGCCGGCGTCGGTGAACTTGACGGCGTTAGCCAGGAGGTTGCGCAGGATCTGGTGCAGCCGTTGGGCGTCGGTGGTGATCGACGCGGGCGCCTCCGCCGCCGTCTCGACGCGCAGTTCGAGGCCCTTGTCCTCGGCCTGGACGCCGAACGCCTGCTCCACCTCGGCGCACACGTCGGCGAGCTGCACCGGGGCGGGGTGGATGTCCACCCGGCCGGCCTCGATCTTGGACAGGTCGAGGATGTCTTCGATCAGGCGCAGCAGCTCCGTCGCGGATGCGTGGATCGTCCTGGCGAACTCAGTCTGCTTCGGGGTCAGGTTCGCGTCCCGGTTGTCCGCGAGCAGCCGCGAGAGCAACAGCAGCGAGTTTAGCGGGGTGCGCAGCTCGTGGCTCATGTTCGCCAGGAACTCCGACTTGTACTGGTTGGCCAGCGCGAGCTGCTGCGCCTTCTCCTCGACCCCGCGCCGTGCCGCGTCGATCTCCATGTTCTTGAGCTCGACGTTGCGGTTCTGCTCGGACAGCTGCAGCGCCTTCTCCTCCAGCTCGGCGTTGGTGCGCTGCAGCTCGGCGGACTGGTCCTGCAGCTCCGTGGTCAGCCGCTGGGACTGCGCGAGCAGCTGCTCGGTGCGTCGGCCGGCCTGGATGGTCGCGAGCGCGACGCCGATCGTGGTGACCAGCCGCTCCAGGAAAGTCAGATGCAGCGCCGAGAACGGCGTGGTCGCGCCGAGCTCGATCACCCCCAGCGACTCGCCCTCGAACAGGACGGGGAGCACGACGATCGCGCCGGCCGCGGCGGTACCGGTCCCGGAGCGCACATCCAGGTAGCCCAGGGGCAGGTCGGTGACGACGATGCTCTGCTTGCTCATCGCGGCCTGGCCGACCAGGCCCTCCCCGAAGCGGTACTCCTGCGGCGGATCCTGGAGCGGGACCGCGTACCCAGCGCACATCACCCAGCGGGCCGGGGCGCTCGCTTCCGCGAGGTCAGCGGGATCGGCGGCCAGGAAGAAGGTGCCGATCTGGGCCCCGACCAGTGGCGCGACCTCCTCCATGATCATCTGACCGACGTCGCCGAGGTCGCGCTGGCCCTGCAGCAGGCCCCCGATGCGAGCGAGGTTGGAGTCCAGCCAGCCCTGCCCGGCGTTCTCCGCGGTGGTCTCGCGCAGCGCCGCGATCATCTGGTTGATGTTGTCCTTGAGCTCGGCGACCTCGCCGAGCGCCGCGACCTGGATCTGCTGGGTGAGGTCGCCGCGCGCCACCGCGGTCGACACCGCCGAGATCGCGCGCAGCTGCGTCGTCAGCGTGCCGGCCAGCTGGTTGACGCTCTCGGTCAGGTCCCGCCAGGTTCCCGACACTCCGCGCACCTGCGCCTGCCCGCCCAGCTTGCCCTCGGTACCCACCTCGCGGGCCACCCGGGTCACCTCGGCGGCGAACGAGGAGAGCTGGTCGACCATCGTGTTGACCGTCGACTTCAGCTCCAGGATCTCTCCGCGGGCGTCCACGGTGATCTTCTGGCTCAGGTCGCCCCGGGCCACCGCCGTGGTCACCTGGGCGATGTTGCGCACCTGTCCGGTCAGGTTCGACGCGAGCTGGTTGACGCTCTCGGTCAGGTCCCGCCAGGTGCCGGCGACACCCTTGACCTGCGCCTGCCCGCCGAGCTTGCCGTCGGTGCCCACCTCGCGGGCCACCCGGGTCACCTCGTCGGCGAACGAGGAGAGCTGGTCGACCATGGTGTTCACCGTCGACTTCAGCTCCAGGATCTCCCCCCGCGCATCCACGGTGATCTTCTGGCTCAGGTCGCCGCGCGCCACCGCCGTGGTCACCTGGGCGATGTTGCGCACCTGTCCGGTCAGGTTCGACGCGAGCTGGTTGACGTTCTCTGTCAGGTCCCGCCAGGTGCCCGACACCCCACGCACCTGCGCCTGCCCGCCGAGCTTGCCGTCGGTGCCCACCTCGCGGGCCACCCGGGTCACCTCGTCGGCGAACGAGGAGAGCTGGTCGACCATCGTGTTGACGGTCGACTTCAGCTCCAGGATCTCGCCGCGGGCGTCCACGGTGATCTTCTGGCTCAGGTCGCCGCGGGCCACGGCGGTGGTCACCTGGGCGATGTTGCGCACCTGCCCGGTCAGGTTCGACGCCATGTAGTTGACGTTGTCGGTGAGATTGCGCCAGGTGCCCGAGACGTTCGGCACCTGCGCCTGCCCGCCGAGCTTGCCCTCGGTGCCCACCTCGCGGGCCACCCGGGTTACCTCGTCGGCGAACGAGGAGAGCTGGTCGACCATGGTGTTCACCGTCGACTTCAGCTCCAGGATCTCCCCCCGCGCATCCACCGTGATCTTCTGGCTCAGGTCGCCCCGGGCCACCGCCGTGGTCACCTGGGCGATGTTGCGCACCTGCCCGGTCAGGTTCGACGCGAGCTGGTTGACGTTCTCTGTCAGGTCCCGCCAGGTGCCCGAGACGTTGGGCACCTGCGCCTGCCCGCCCAGCTGGCCCTCGATACCCACCTCGCGGGCCACCCGGGTCACCTCGTCGGCGAACGAGGAGAGCTGGTCGACCATCGTGTTGACCGTCGACTTCAGCTCCAGGATCTCCCCCCGCGCATCCACGGTGATCTTCTGGCTCAGGTCGCCGCGCGCCACTGCGGTGGCCACCTGCGCGATGCCGCGCACCTGCCCGGTGAGGTTGGCCGCCATCAGGTTCACCGCGTCAGTGAGGTTCTTCCAGGTGCCGGCCACGTCCGGCACCACGGCCTGCCCGCCCAGCCGGCCCTCGGTGCCCACCTCACGGGCCACCCGCGTCACCTCGTCGGCGAACAGCCGCAGCGTGTCGGTCAGCGAGTTGATCGTCTCGGCCAGCTCGGCGACCTCGCCCCGCGCCGATACGGTGATCTTGCGCGACAGGTCGCCCTCCGCGATGGCGGTGGCCGCCGAGGAGATCGAGCGCACCTGGTTGGTGAGGTTGCTCGCCATCGTGTTGACGGAGTCGGTCAGCGCCCGCCAGGTGCCCGCGACGCCGCGCACGTCGGCCTGGCCGCCGAGCCGCCCCTCCGTGCCGACCTCCCGGGCCACCCGGGTCACCTCGTCGGCGAACGAGGACAGCTGATCGACCATCCTGTTCACCGTGCTGCCGATGCGGCGGAACTCGCCGCGGAGCCTGCGGCCCTCGATCTCCAAGGCCATGTGCTGGGACAGGTCGCCCTCCGCGACCGCGTCGAGCACCCGGGCGATCTCGGCGGTGGGCGCGGCCAGATCGTCGATGAGTGCGTTCACGGCCTGCACGCCCCCGGCCCACGCGCCGTCGTAGGACTCCTCGTCCAGCCGCTCGGACATTCGCCCCTCGCGCCCGACGACCCGGCTGATCCGCAGCAGGTCGCGGCTGTGCCGCTCCTGCAGCGCCACCAGTTCGTTGAACTGCTCGACCACCTCGCTCGCCGGCCCCTCGCGGCGAGCCAGGCGGACGTCGAAGCGGCCGCGACGCACCTGCGCCAGCCCATGGGCCAGCTCGGCCAGGAAAGCCCCGTCGTCGGCAGGAGCATCCTTGCCAGAAATGTCCACGGACACTGCCACGGGCCTCCCGGGGTCGGCGGAAACCTCCGGACGTGCGTGCCGTGTCGCCGTCATGACCGCCTCCACCTGCACTGTTATCGAGGCCGACGGCCTAAACGGCCGGCCTTGCTGGGCACCACCGGACCGCCTGCGAGACTGCAGGCGTGCCCGTTCGACTCGAGCGGCGGATGAGCTTTCCGCCCGACATCCGATCGATCGGACGTGTCCGGCGGATTATTCACGACCTCCTGGCCGAGGTGGCGGACGCCGGAGACGGCTTCGGCGTGCCGGAGTTCGTCGACGACGTCGTGCTGTTGACCAGCGAGCTGTGCGAGAACGCCGTGCTGCACGCCGGCACCGCGTTCGACCTCGCGGTGATGGCCGACGACGACGAGGTCACCGTGGCCGTCACCGACCGCGGCCCGGGCGCGCTGGAGCTGCACCTGGCCGAACCGCGCCAGCGCTACGGGCGGGCCGCCACCCACGGTCGCGGCCTGTCCCTGATCGCGCGGCTGGCCACGACTTGGGGCACCCGGCACGACGCCGGCGGCCGGCACACGGTGTGGTTCGCCCTCGCCCGGCGGCCAGGATCCGTCCCCGAGCCCGCGACCGACCCGGCGCCCGAACACGAGCGCACCTGGTCCGCGGCAGAGCAAGGCCGCTGGCTGCTGCACGTGCCAGCCTCCCTCGCTCGACGCCTCGCCCCCGTCGACCTGGTCCGGGAGCTTGCCGGCCGGCTGCGTGACATCGTCGACGCCGCGGCCGTCGTCGTCGAGGTCGACCGCGGCGACGGCTCCGGGGCCAGCGAGCTGGCGCGGGCCGGTGCTCCCCCGGCTGACGGCGCCCTCGCGCCCGGGAGCGCCCTCAGCGTGCCGCTGCCGACCACGACCGGCCTGCACGGCACCATCCGGCTCATCCTGCGCGAGGGGGCCGACGCGGCACGCGCCCGGGAGCTGACCGAGCTGATCGCCGGGCGGATCGCCATCACCGCCGAGTCGCAGTGGCTGCACGACGTGGATCAGCGCCGCCGGGCGTGGACCACCTATCTGGCCGAGGCCAGCGAGCTGCTCGGCCAGTCCCTCGACCTCGAGCTGACGGTCGCGCTCGTGCCGCAGCTAGTGGTGCCGCGGCTGGGGACGTGGTGCGCGGTGCTGCTGCCGGAGCCATCGCGACGGCTGCGCCTGGCCGCGATCGCGCATGCTGACGAGGACCGGCTGCCGGAGCTGCGCGCGGTGCTCGACCCCGACGCCGTGCCGGGTCCCCCGCCGCAGCTGCGCGCCCGGCTCGCGGCGGCTCACCGGGATGCCCCGCCGTCCTGGTTCTCCGACCCTGCGGATGGTGTCGCGATCGCGCTGCGGGCTGGCGGGGCCTCGACCGGGGTGCTGCTGGTAGGTCGCCCCGCAGGCCGCCCGCACACCCCCGAGGACCTGCTGTTGATCGACGACCTCGCCCGACGCGCCGCCCTGGCAATCCACAACGCCCAGACCGTCGGCGAGCACGTGCGGGTGTCCCAGACGCTGCAGGCAGCCCTGCTGCCCCGCGCCCTGCCGCAGGTACCGCAGATCGACTTCGCCGCGGAATACCTGCCCTCGAGCACCGGGGCGGACGTGGGCGGCGACTTCTACGACGTGGTCGAGGTCGACCCGGAGCGATGGCTCGTCACCATCGGCGACGTGTGCGGCAAGGGCGCCCGGGCCGCGGCCCGCACCGGTCTGGTCCGCGATGTGCTCAGAGCGCTCGTGCGGGAGGGCCGCCCGCTGGTGGGGGCCATCGAGATGCTCAACGACGTCATGGTGGAGGCTGCCGACCCGCAGCAGTTCTGCACACTCGCGGCGGTGATGCTGAGCCGGGAAAGGCACGAGGGGCGGTCCGCGGTCGCGGTGGAGCTCGTGCTGGCCGGGCACGCCCAACCGGTCGTGGTCCGCGCCGACGGCTCTGCCGAGCTGATCGGCCGGTTCGGCACCGCGCTGGGCCTGTTCGAGACCGTGGACCTGCACTGCACCCGGCACTTGCTGGCCACCGGCGAGACGCTGCTGCTCTACACCGACGGCGTCACCGAGTGCCGGCGTGGCCCGGAGCAGTTCGATGAGAACCGGCTGCTCGAGGCGGCTGCCGCCGCGTCCGGCACGAGCGCTGCGCGGCTCGTGGCGACCGTGCGCGAGGCCGTCCAGCGCTTCGCCTCCGACCTCTGCAGCGACGACATGGCCCTGCTCGCCGTCCGTGCCGAGCCCTAGCCAAGCCAAACGGCCCTCGCCACCACGATCGACCGCGCATGAGAGGGCCGGCGACGTCATCGGCGGCTTCGCCACCTGGTCCGCCGCCGGCCTGCCTACAACAGTCGGCAGCGCCGCCCCATGAGCCGCTGCCGGACGGCGCTCGACGGAGCGATCGACAGCCGTCCGGGGGCATGGCGGACCAGGGTCTCTCCACCGAACCGGCATGCGGCTCGTTGGCACCGCCAATGACGAAGACAGGTGACGTGCGAAGGGTCCTGGGTCACGGAACCGCGTAGTTGATCCCGCCCTCCATCCGGGCACGACGGCCGCGGCCTTGAGCATTAGCGCGCCGATGTACACAAGTGCAGCCCTGGCCGTCGCGAACCCCGTCGGCGGCAGAGGCACGCCGAAGGCACGGTGAAGGGCAGAGAAAGCTGTGACCAGCGGAAAGAGACGCTGGGGAACCTAGCCTTCCAAGCTGCCATGCGGGTTCCCGTCACCCGCTCCACCGCACTCACGGAGGTCAGGGTCACGCTCCCCTCGGCGCTCAGGACCTCGTGAGGACGACGAGTCGCTGGGTCGCGCGGGTCATCGCGACGTAGCGGTCGACCGCTCCCTCGACGCCCGTACCGAACGACTGGGGATCGACGAGGACGACCAGGTCGAACTCGAGCCCCTTCGCCAGCTCCGGGGTCAGCGACCGGACGCGGGACCCCGCCCGGAACCCTGCCCGGAACGTGGCATCGCCGATGACGCAGGCGGTGCCCTCGGCGTGCGCGGCGAGCCAGGCGTCGAGGATCGACCCCAGGTCCGACAGAGATCCGTGCACGATGGGGACGCCGCTGCTGCGGACGGAGGTCGGCACGTTGGCGTCCGGGAGCACGGCCCGGATGACCGGCTCGGCCTCGGTCATGACCTCCTCCGGCGTCCGGTAGTTGACGCTCAGGGAGGCCATGGTGATCTCGCGGAGCCCGATCCGCTCGAGCCGTTCCCGCCACGACTCCGGGAACCCGTGCCGGGCCTGAGCGCGGTCCCCGACGATGGTGAAGCTCCGGGACGGGCAGCGGAGCAGCAGCATCTGCCACTCCGCGTCGGTCAGCTCCTGGGCCTCGTCGACGACGACGTGCGCGAACGGGCCGGCGAGCAGGTCCGGGTCGGCGGTGGACAGCGCGGCCTCGTCGACCAGGGCGTCCCGGAGGTCGTGATGGCGCAGGCTCGTCATCAGCAGCAGCTCGGAGTCGTCGGTCGCGATCAGGTCATCGATGACGTCGGCCATGCGCGCGCGCTGGGCGGCGACGGCGGCGTCGTGCCGTCGCTTGCGCCGTGAGGTCTCCGGGTCGCCGAGCCGCTGCCGTGCGGCGTCCAGCAGCGGCAGGTCCGACACCGTCCAGGCCCGAGGGCCGTCGCGCTGCAGGGCCCGGACCTCCTCGGGGCTCAGCCACGGAGCGCACCTCCGCAGGTAGGCCGGTACCGACCACAGGTCGCCGACGACGTCCCCCGCGTCGAGCAGCGGCCAGGCGCGGTTGAAGGCCGAGAGCAGCTCCCGGTTCCGCAGCAGCGACCTCCGGAGCAGGTCGGCCGGGACGTCGTCGTCGTGCTCATCCCCCAGGATCGCGAGCAGCTGCTCCCAGACCTGGTCGCGCGCCTCGTTGTGCGGCGTCCCGGGGTCCGGCGCCTCGAACGCCTCGGCCCAGTCGTCGGCGCTCAGCCGGACGTCGGACCACGGGGTCTCGACCGTCATGGGCTCGGTGGGTGGCTCCTCGTAGAACCGGACGGCCGCCTCGATCGCCGCCACCAGGTCCGCGGACGACTTCAGCCGGGCCACAGTCGGGTCGGCCTCGACCGCTGCTGCGGCCCCCTCGGGGACGAGATCCCGCAGGGTGCAGGTCTGCACGCCCTCCTCCCCGAGGCTGGGGAGGACGTCGGCGACGTAGGCCAGGTAGGGCTGGTGCGGACCGACGAAGAGCACGCCGCCCCGGTGGTGTCCGAGGCGGGGGTCGGAGTAGAGGAGGTAGGCGGCGCGGTGCAGGGCGACGACGGTCTTCCCGGTGCCCGGACCGCCGTCGACGACGAGTGCACCGCGGGACCCCGCCCGGATGATGGCGTCCTGGTCGGCCTGGATGGTGCCGAGCACGTCCCGCATCCGGCTCGACCGGGTGCTGCCCAGGCCGGCGATGAAGGCCGACTGGTCGTCGAGCGCGGCCGCGTGCCCGACCAGCCCGTCTGGGGTGAAGACCTCGTCCCAGTAGTCGCTGATCCGGCCGCGGGTCCAGCGGTACCTACGGCGGCTCGCCAGGCCCATCGGGTGGCCGTGGGTCGCTCCGAAGAACGGCTCGGCCGCGGGGGACCGCCAGTCCAGCAGCAGCCGACGGCCCGCGCCGTCCGTGAGGCCGAGCCGTCCGACGTACACGGGCTCGGGGTCGTCCGCGCGGACGACGTGACCGAGGCACAGGTCCAGCCCGAAGCGACGCAGGGTGCGCAGGCGGGAGGTCAGCCGGTGGACCTCCAGGTCCCGGTCCAGCGCCTCCTGGCCCGTGCCGCCGGGCGCCTTGCGCTCGGCGGCGAGGCGGTCGGACAGGTCGGCGATCGACTGCTCGAGGCTCGCCGCGAGAGCCGCGAAGTGCTGCTCGTCACCGGCGATCAGCGCCGGGTCGGCCTTGGCCGCGAGGTGCTCGGGGAGGTCGAACGCGCTGGTGGTCAGGGTTGCCACGTCGTCAACTCCGATCTCGGGTCGCTCGCGACCGTTGCGCGCAGCACGGCGTACGGCCCGGACCCGGTGGCCATGACGAGCGGTGCGCGACTCCGATCCCCGTGGGATCCGGCCTCGGCCGGCGATTCTGCGGCCCTCCCCGGGTCTTGCCGCAAGACCCCAGGTGCGCTATAGCGTGAGAGAAGGGAGTCCCCCCGTCCGCGGTCGACGCACCAGCGGCCGACGCGCGCCTGCCTCCCGACGTCGAGCCCTGGGCAGGGTCGTGTCCCGCGAGACAGGGCCGTCATCCGTCGGACGGCTGGGGACGGGCTGCGAGCCGGCGGTCAGCCGGCGCGACCGGACTGGGTGTCGTCGCCCAGCAGGTGTTCGCGGACAAGGGTCCGCGGGTGGTACTGCCGCAGGTCCCCGAGTCGACCGAGGTCGTCGCCCAGCTCCTCCTCCAGCCGGCCTCGGACGCCGGTCACGGCCGACCGCACCCGCTGAAGGCCGGCGGCGGACTCCCTGGCCAGGTCGGGCAACCGGTCGGGCCCGAACACGAACAGGGCGGCGAGAGCCAGGACGATGATCTCGCCCCAGCCGATCGAACTGAACACCGCACGCTCCTCCCCGAAGCGGGTGGCCGGGACCGCCGTCCTCCCCGCCGGGCAGAGCGGGGAGGACAGCGGTCCCGGCGAGCGATCGGCTCAGAGAGCGCCCTTTTCCCAGGGCCCCCGGATCGCGAAACTGACGCCCGGGGTCTGGACGTTGACGAACATGACCTCGCCGTCCGGGCTGAAGCAGGCCCCGGCGAACTCGGCGTTGCTGGTGCTGTTCTTCGCGAGGTCGAAGATCTGGCCCCGCTCGTCGAGCCCACGCACGAACTGCTCGCCGCCGCCGTCCTCGCACAGCACCAGCCCGCCGCGGGGGCTGACGGTGATGTTGTCCGGCGCGTCGAGCAGAGCCCGGTCCGGGGACTCGAACAGCAGGATCAGCTGCCCGCCCGAGCGGCCACGCGGCCGGTACTCCCAGACCTGCCCCGCCTTGTGGTCACCACCGCTGGTGGCGTTGAAGAAGATGCTGCCGCCGTCGTACCAGCAGCCCTCGAGCCGGGCGAACGCGGCGGCACCCTTGGCGGCCCCCTGCGCGAAGACCGACTCGGTGGTGATCGGCGTCGGGTCGGGGTCGTCGATGGTCACCCACTCGACCGGCATGGGGTTGCCCACCCGGTCGCTGACGCCGGTGAAGGTCTGAAAGCCGGGCTCTCCCTTCACGGCCAGCATCTGGAGCTGACCGCCGGCCGCCAGGTCCCGCGGGTCGTTCGGCAGGAACCGGTAGAAGCCCGAGGTCTCGCCGCTGTCCTCGGTCTCGTAGACGATGCCGGTCGCCGGGTCCACGGCGACCGCCTCGTGCACGAAGCGGCCCATGGCCCTGTAGGGGCCGCCGACCGGACCGCCGTCGGCCGGCACCTCGAAGACGTAGCCGTGGTCCTCGGTGAACCCGTTGTGGGTGCCGTTGACGGTCTCCTCGCAGCTGAGCCACGAGCCCCACGGGGTCGGGCCGCCGGCGCAGTTGACCGAGGTGCCGTTGAGGGAGATGAAGCTGTCGGTGAGCTCCAGGGAGCGGGTGTCGAACGTGAGGGTCGTGGTGCCGCCGGCGGCCATCGGATCGTAGGCCTCGTCCCGGTCGTCGATCAGCGCCCGGTCGTATGCACGGCTGGCGCCCTCCACCGGGGAGTAGCCCTGCTCGTGGTTGCGCACCAGGCGCACGATGCCGTCGTTCGAGGTCGGGAACGCGGCCATGCCGTCGTGCCGCCCCGGCGTGGGGTAGCCGTCCGAGCCGGCGGTCGGCAGGCCGCGCGAGGCGGCGAAGGACGCCTCGTGGCCGAACGAGGCGTACTCGAATCCGGCCGGCAGCCAGAGCAGCACCTCGCCGGTGGTCCGGTCCCGCGTCGGCGCGATGGGTCCGTACCCGCCGTTGTCCGGCGCCTGCACCGCCTGGCCACGGCGGCCGGGCGCGGCCAGCGCGCCGTGGGCGGCCAGCGCCTGGGTCCCACCGGCCAGCACGGCACCGGCGGTCACCACGGCGCCGCGCTGCAGGAACGAGCGGCGGTCGAGAGAGTTGGTCAAGGGAGTGCTCCTCGAGTGTCCTGGAACAGGGCGCCACGGACGCTAGGGAGGGCAGGCGGCCGGCCCGCGGCAGTCGGGCGAACGCCAGCGGAACGGTCGGCGCGGCACGGCAGGTGCGGGACGACGCCGAGTTCACCCGCCGTTCCGGGAACCACCACGTCGCCGCCGCGTCCGACACCTAGCGTCCCGGCCGACGTCCACGACCCGGGGAGCACGATGACCGTTCCACTCCTGTGCGCACCTGCCCGCTCCGGCGCCTCCGGTCCGACCGGCGAGCTGACCGCCGGCGGCGGGGATCACTCCGGCCCGAGGGGGCGCGGCCCTCGCGTCCTCGTGGTCTTCGCCAGCCGCCACGGGGCGACGAGGGAGATCGCCGCGGAACTCGCCCGGCACCTGCCGTGCACCGGAGCCGGTCGGCGCTGCGGGCTGTCGACGGTCCTGGCGCCGGTGCAGCAGCAGCCCGATCCCGCCGGGTTCGACGCCCTCGTCGTGGGCAGCGCCGTCTACGACGGCCGGTGGCTGCCCTCGGCACGCCGGTACGTCGCAGCGGCCACTGAGGGATGGGGTTCCCGTCCCACCTGGCTGTTCTCCAGCGGCCTGGGCAGCGAGCTCGGTGCGGCGCCCACGCCGACCGACCTCGACGACGCTGTCGGCACCCGGCGCGGGGCGGACCTCGTCGTCCGCGGTCACCGCGCCTTCGCCGGGCGGCTGGAGCGTCGACTGCTCTCCGCCACGGAGTGCGCGTCCCTGGGCCGGCACCACCTCGCGGAGGGCGACTTCCGGGACTGGCGGGAGGTACGACGGTGGTCGGCGGCGATCGCTGCCGAGGTGGCCCAGGCTCGTCGGTGGCGTGTCGGCGCCGGTTCCACCGCATGACCTGCTGCCGTGGTCAGGCCCCCCGCTCCTCGGCCAGCAGCCGGGCCATCGCGTCGCCGGCCTTGAGGCCGGAGCCGGTGAGCACGAGGACGACGGTGTCGCCGGCCGCCACGTGACCCTCCCGCGCGAACTGCTCGAGCGCGGGGACGACCTGACCGCAGGTGGGCTCGACGTACAGGCCGGTCCGGGCGAGGGCCAGGGTCGCGGCGCGCAGGTCCTCCTCGGGGACCGCGGTGGCCGACCCGCCGCTGTCCCGGATGGCCGCGAGGACCTCGCGGTCGCGCACCGGCCGGGCGATGGCGGTGCCCTCGGCGATCGTGGGCTCCCAGGTCCGCGGCTCGACGGCGTCGCGACCGGCGGTCAGCGCCTCGACCAGCGGGCTGCACCGGGCCGGCTGGGACACCAGGATCCGCGGCACCCGCGGGATCTCACCGGCCCGCTGCAGCTCGGCGAAGCCGATCGCGCAGCCGAGCACCAGGCTCCCCGCGCCGGCGGGCAGGACGACGGCGTCGGGTGCGGTGAAGCCCAGGTCCTCCCAGATCTCGTAGGCCATCAGCTTGGTGCCCTGCAGGAACAGTGGGTGCCAGTTGTGGCTGGCGTAGAAGCGCTCCCGCGACCGGCGGACGGCCTCGTCGGCGGTGTCCTGCCGGCTGCCGGGGACGAGCTCGACCGTGGCGCCGTGCAGCCGGCTCTGCAGGACCTTCGCCGACGACGTCGACGCCGGGGCGAGGATGAGCGCGTCGATGCCGGCGGCTGCGCTGTAGGCGGCCACCGAGGAGCCGCCGTTGCCGCTGGAGTCCTCGAGCAGCGCGGTCACGCCCTGGGCGCGCAGGGCGCTGACCATCACCGAGACGCCGCGGTCCTTGAAGCTCGCGGTCGGGTTGACCGCCTCGACCTTGACCGCGACGTCCAGCCCGGCCAGGCGTCGCGGCAGCAGCGGTGTGCGGCCCTCGCCGAGCGTGACCGGCGGGACGTCGGGCAGCGGCAGGGCCGCCCGGTACCGCCACTGCGAGGAGACGGCCGGGTCGATCGCGTCCCGGGTGATGCCGGGCAGCGGCTCGACCATGAGCGGCGACCCGTCGTCGCCGCACCAGCGGGGCTCGTCCAGGGGGTAGCGCCGGCCGGCGCGGTCGACGACCCCGGGCGGGGTGGTGGGCATCGGGTCTCCCTGCGTCGTGCCGTCGGGACGGGTGGCCCGCTCGGGGCGGGACCCCAGCCTCGCGCACGCCGCTGCGGGAGCGTGACCGCGCCCGGTCGGGGGTCCGGGACGGCGCCGGACCGGCTGACCTCGGCTCAGCCCATCACGGTTGCCCGGTACGGAGCGCCCGCCCTGTCGTAGGTGGTCCACTCCCCCACCTGGCGGCCCCGGTCGAAGTTGCCCGAGCGCAGCCGGGTGCCGTCGAGCCGGAACCACTCCCAGTACCCGTGCGGTCGACCGTCGACGACCGGACCGCGGGCGCGCAGCGAGCCGTCGCGGTGGCGCTCCTCGTGCAGGCCCTCGGTGAACCCGGTCTCCGGCACGGCACCCTCCCCGCCCGTCAGGTCGGCGGCTCGACCGGCAGGCCGAGCCGGCGGAACAGGTCGTTGTCGAGGTCCAGGAAGCTGGAGATGTGCGCGACGCGGCCGGCGCGCACCTCCAGCACGTGCAGCGCCCACGGCTCGTACCCGCCGCCGGCGCGGGGGCGGTACTGGGCGAGGGCCGGCGCCCCGTTGGCGACGGTCGGCAGCACCCGGGAGCCGCGGCACCCCGCACCCGGCCCGAGCATCCAGGTACCGATGTCGGCCCGGCCGCGCAGCCACATGGCGAACGGCGGCATGTGCTGGGTGGCGTCCTCGTGCAGCAGCGTGACCAGACCCTCGACGTCGTAGCGCTCGAAGGCGTCGACGTAGCGCTCGAGCAGGGCCCGGTGGACGTCGTCCAGCGGCTCGGACTCGGCCTCACCCCCGACCGTGGCCATCGTGGCGCGGGCCCGCTGCAGCGCGCTGTTGACCGACGCGACGGTGGTGTCGAGCAGCTGGGCGACCTCGTCGGCGCGCCAGCGGAGCACCTCGCGCAGCAGCAGCACGGCCCGCTGGCGGGGCGGCAGGTGCTGCAGCGCCGAGACGAAGGCCAGCCGGATCGACTCCCGCTGCACGGCCTGCTCGGCAGGGTCGGCGTCCTCGGCGACGACCTGCCGGTCGAGCACCGGCTCCACCCACGCCGTCCCCGGCCGGCGGTCGGCCAGCGAGGCCTCGACCGGCTGCCACGGCGAGCCGGAGAGGTCCATGGGCAGCGCCCGCCGCTGCCGGCCGGAGAGCTGGTCGAGGCAGACGTTCGTGGCGATCCGGTACAGCCAGGAGCGCAGCGCGGAGCGGCCCTCGAAGTCGGCCAGGCCACGCCAGGCACGGACCATCGTCTCCTGCACCGCGTCGTCGGCGTCGAAGGCCGACCCGAGCATGCGGTAGCAGTAGCCGGTGAGCTCGCGCCGGTGCTCGAGCAGCCGCGGGTCGAGTTCGTCGGTCAGCACGGTCGTCACGGGTCCTCCTCGGGCGTGGGCCGCGACAGCTCACCACAGGACACCGACGGAACGGGTGATCCCGGGTTACTGGTAGCTGACCAGGTCCGGACGCGGCTCGACGGCGACCGTCTCCTCCGGGGTGAGCATCGGGGTGTCCTCGTCGTAGAAGTTCTTCCAGCCCCAGGCGACCTCGTCCGGCTCGGTCTGCCGCAGCGTCCGCCAGGTCGCCTGCTTGTCCCCCTGACCGCCCTGGCCGTCGGCGTGCACCATCAGCGCCAGCTCGTCGCGGGAGGTGTCCAGCCGGTCGCGGTCGGGGATCATGTCGACCCGGAACTGGTGCAGCAGGAGCAGCTTCTGCGGCAGGTCGGCCGCCCGCGTCAGGTCGGCCAGCCAGGTGACGACCGCGTTGACCTCGTCGATCGACACCGACCCGATCTGGGTCAGGTGCACCTCGCCCGGGCCCAGCCGCCACTCCGGGTCCAGGGCCAGCCCGACGTGCGGCAGCTCCAGCAGCGAGCGGTACTGCTCAGCCTGGGTGACGAAGTCGGTGCGCCCGGGCTGCAGGTCGATGACCACGTACATCCCCGCTTCGCCGGCCGCCTCGACCCAGGGCCGCAGCTCCTCGACCGGCAGCTCGGTGGAGTAGTTGCCGTCCGGCCCGGCCACCGCGGAGGCGACGGTGGCGATCACCTCGAAGGTGGGGACGACGGTGGCGTCCTGCACCAGCGGCTCGTAGTCGGCGGCGTGGGCCCGCGCCCGCTCGATGGACGCCGGCAGGTCCTGCTCCCCCAGCACCCCGAGCGCCCCGGTGCCCGGGCTGCCGTACAGCGCGACGAGGAAGTGCTGCGGGAACAGCAGCTGGCCACCGCCGGGCAGCTGCGCCCCCGTCGCCGCGGCCTCGAGCTTCCAGTCCAGCCCCTCCTCGGCGCCGAAGCCGGCACCCAGCGCCACGACGGTCCCCGGCTGCTGCTCGCCCAGCAGCTCGACCAGCTCGGCCGAGCCGCGCGGGTCGGTGCCGCCGCCGGTCAGCTGTACCCGTGCACCGGCGGCCCGGGCGGTGGCCACGCCGGCCAGCGCCTCCGGCGCGCCGGTGGTGACGACGACGGTGTCCTCGAGCGGCTCGGCGCGCTCGACGGCGGGCAGCTCACCGTTCCCGGCCTCGCCGCCGGCCGGCTCGGCACCAGTGGGCTGGAGCGCGGCCGGCCGCTCGGGGTCGAGCTCCGCGACCGCGGCCGCGGCACCGTCGGCGTCGACCTCCCGGGCCTCGCCCAGCTCCAGCCCGGTGACCTCGGCGACGGCGTCCGGGGCGGCGGGGACGGCGACCACCTCGGGCCCGCCCTCGCCGCGGCCCTCGGCCGCCCCGACGGCGAGCACCGTCGTCGTCCCCAGGCGCTCGAGCTCGCTGCTCAGCGCGTCGGCCGGGCCACCGCCGGCCGGCTCGAGCAGCAGCGGGACGCCGAGACCGGTGGCGGCCGAGGCGCCCAGCAGCGTGCCGGCCGCGTCGCCGTCACGCGCCACGACGACGACGTCCGCGCTGTCGAACAGCGCCCGGCTGGCGGAGGCGGCCGAGGCGACGGGGTCCTCGTCGGCCACGAGGGTGAGGCGTGCGTCGGGCGCGGAGGTCGCCACGCCGGCGGCCTGCTCGGCGTCGTCGCCCGAGGCCGCTCCGCAGCCACTGACCAGCAACGCCGCGGTCACGGCGATCGGCACCGTCGGAGAGCGCACGGCTCCCTCCCCCCGGCCGGGCGCACGGTCGTGCGGGGGCACGACGGCGGTGGCCGCGCCCGGCTCCCGGCGACCCTAACCACGCGACGGCTCCGGACAGCGGGCCACCCACCCAGGCCGCGAGCTGCCGCGATGGACGTCGTCGTCCGCCACGGCGGTCCGCTGACGGGTCGCACGAGGTCGGCGGTCCCCGGTAGACAGCTCCGGTGACCGACTTCGCCGACCGGCTGCGCCCCGCCACCGCCGAGGACTGGCCGACGTTCAGCCGGGCCCTGTTCACGGCGTTCGCCGAGGAGCCGCCCGCGTCCTTCGTCGACGCCGTCCCCGCGCACGCCGAGCTGGACCGCTCGCTCGGGCTGTGGGACGGCGACCGGGTGGTGGCGACCTCCGGCGTCTACAGCCGGGAGCTCACGGTGCCCGGCGGCGTCGTCCCGTGTGCCGGTGTGACGTGGGTGAGCGTCGCGCCCAGCCACCGCCGGCAGGGCGTGCTGACGGCGCTCATGCGCCGGCAGCTCACCGAGCTGCACGAGCAGGGGCGCGAGCCGGTCGCGGCGCTGTGGGCCTCGGAGTCCTCGATCTACGGCCGGTTCGGGTACGCGCCGGCGACCTGGCGCGGCAACCTCTCCGGGGACGTCGCCCGGCTGGCGCTGCGGCCGAACGTCGACCTGGGTGAGGGGCGGGTCGAGCAGGTCGGCGTCGACGAGTTCCGCGCGGCCGCCGTGGGCCTGCACGACCGGGTGCGCCGGTCCGTCCCCGGCAACCTCGCCCGCGACGCCCGCTGGTGGGACCGCGGCCTGGACGACGACCCCGCCCAGCGTCACGGGGCCTCCGAGCGGCGCTTCCTCCGGCACGTCGAGCCCGACGGCTCGGTGACCGGTTACGCCGCCTACCGCGTCCGGTCGGCGTGGACCGACGACGGCCAGCCCGACGGCACCGTCGTCGTCGAGGAGGTGCGCGCCCTGACGACGCCGGCGTACGCGGTGCTGTGGCGGTTCCTGCTGTCGCTGGACCTCGTCCGCACCGTGCGGGCGCCCACCGCCTCGCCGGACGACCCGCTGCGGCACCTGCTGGCCGAGCCCCGGGCGCTGCGCTCGCAGCCGTACGACGCGCTGTGGGTGCGGCTGGTCGACGTCGGCCGCGCTCTCGCGGCCCGCCGCTACCCGGCCCGGGTCAACCTGGTGCTCGAGGTGCGCGACCGGTTCTGTCCCTGGAACGACGGCCGCTGGGCCCTCGTCGGGCACCCCGCCGGCGCCTTCTGCTCCCAGACCGACGCCGACCCCGACCTGGTGCTCGACGTCGAGGCGCTCGGCGCGACCTACCTCGGCGGGGTGTCGCTGGCGACGCTGCAGGCGGCCGGCCGGGTCACCGAGGTCAGCCCGGGTGCGGTCACCCAGGCCGGGACGGCATTCCGCTGGCCGGTCACCCCGTGGTGCCCGGACGAGTTCTAGACCGGGTCCTCGCGGGTGGGGAGCCCGCCGGCGGGACGGTGCCGGTCGCGCTCGTAGTCGGTGATCAGCCCGATCCGGCGCGCGTGCCGCTCGTCGCCGCTGAAGGGCGTGGCGAGGAAGGTCAGCACCAGCTCGGTGGCCTCCTCGACGCTGTGCTGGCGGGCGCCGATCGAGACGACGTTGGCGTCGTTGTGCTGGCGGGCGAGCTCGGCGGTCGCGCGGTTCCACACCAGCGCGGCGCGCACGCCGGGCACCTTGTTGGCCGCGATCTGCTCGCCGTTGCCCGAGCCGCCGATGACCACGCCGAGGCTGCCGGGCTCGACCACCGTCCGCTCGCCGACCTCGAAGCAGAACGGCGGGTAGTCGTCCTCGGCGTCGTACTCGAACGCCCCGCAGTCGACCGGCTCGTGGCCGGCGTCGGCCAGCGCCTGCTTGAGGTGCTCCTTGAACTCCAGGCCGGCGTGGTCGGTCCCGACGAAGACGCGCATGGCGGCGAGTCTGTCAGGCTGCCCGGGTGGCGGTGCTGGGCGTCGACGGCTGGCGCGGTCGGTGGGTCGGCGCCCTGCTGGACGGGCGCGCGGTCCGCCTGCTCGACCTGGCCGACGCCACCGCCGTCCTCGCCGTCCCGGACGTCGAGGTGGTCGGCATCGACATGCCGATCGGGCTGTCCGACACCGGGGTGCGGGCCTGCGACGTCCTGGCCCGGAAGCTGCTCAGCCCGTTCGGCGCCGCGAGCTCGGTCTTCCCCACCCCGGTCCGGGCGGTGCTGGCCACCGACGACTACGCCGAGGCCCGGGCGCTGTCGCGGGCGGCGACCGACCCCCCGCGTGCGCCGTCCGCGCAGTCGTTCCAGCTGGTGAAGGCGATCCGGTCGCTGGACGACGCCCTCGGCGACCCACCGGCCGGCCACGTGGTGGAGGTGCACCCCGAGCTGGCCTTCCGGGTCCTCGACCCCGAACTCGGGGACGCCAAGGTCACCGCGCGCGGGATGGCGCGGCGACTGGCCGCCCTCCGCACGGTCATGGACGTGGACGCGGCCCTGCTGGACGCCCCGCCCCGGGTGCCCGCCGTCGACGCGCTGGACGCCTGCGCCGCCGCGTGGTCGGCCCGGCGGTTCGCCGACGACGTCGCGGAGTGCGTCGGGGATAGCGGGACCGACGCCCGCGGCCGGCCGATGCGGATCTGCTGGTGAGGCGCCCTCCCGGACACCGCCCCGACCCTCGACCGGCCCCTCGGCGGCCGTTTCCGCGGAAATGGCCGCCGAGGGAGGGGGTCAGCGGCGGGTGATCTCCAGGGCGTCGGCCGGCACCGAGTCCATGTCCGGGCCGGAGAGTCGCGTGCGCTTCAGCTCCCAGAAGTCGGGGAGGTTGGCCAGCAGGACGGCGCCGTCGAAGGCCTTGCCGGCGTCCTCACCGGTGGGCACCTTGCTGATCACCGGGCCGAAGAACGCCACGCCGTCGATGTGCATGACCGGGGTGCCGACGTCGTCGCCGACCGGGTCCATGCCCGCGTGGTGGCTCTTCTCCAGGGCCTCGTCGTACTCGGTGGAGGTGGCGGCCTCGGCCAGCGAGGCCGGCAGGCCGACCCGCTCCAGCGCCGGGGCGACCAGCTCGTCGAGCTCGAGGCCCTCGTGGTGGCGCAGCGTGCCCATGGCCGTGTAGAGGTCGCCGAGGACCTCGTCGCCGTGCTGCTGGGCCGCGGCGACGGCGACCCGCACCGGGCCGATCGCCTTCTTCATCATCTCCTGGTACTCCTCCGGCAGGTCCCGGCCGCGGTTGAGCACCGCCAGGGACATGACGTGCCAGTGCAGGTCGATGTCGCGGACCTTCGCCGCCTCCAGCACCCAGCGGCTGGTCAGCCAGGCCCACGGGCACAGCGGGTCGAACCAGAAGTCCACGCGGGCCTTCACCGGCGCGCTCTGCACTGCCTCGGTCATGCGTTCTGCTCCTCGCGTCGTTCCTGCCCGGCGACGTGCGCCGGGATCGTCTCTGCCGGGTGCCAAGCCGGTCCGGGGAGGCGTTGTTCCCGCGCTCGAGCGCGCTGGTCCCCGGGCCGGCCGGGCGTGTCGGCATCCCGTGGGAAGCTCCCCTGCGTGGCCGTACCCAACCTGACCCGCGATGACGCCGCCGCCCGCGCCCGACTGCTGGCGGTCGACAGCTACGACGTCCAGTTCGACCTGACCGACGGCGCCGGGCACGCCGGCGAGTACACCTTCGGGTCGACGACGACGGTGCGGTTCATCTGCCGCGAGCCCGGGGCCGACACGTTCGTCGACCTGGTGGCCGAGACCGTCCGGTCGGCCACGCTGAACGGCGCGCCGCTCGACGTCGCCACCTACACCGAGGAGGGCGGCCTGCCGCTGACCGGCCTGGCCGCGGAGAACACCCTCGTCGTCGAGGCCGACTGCCGGTACTCCAACTCCGGCGAGGGGCTGCACCGCTTCGTCGACCCCGAGGACGGGCAGGTCTACCTCTACACGCACTTCGAGCCGGCCGAGGCCAAGCGGGTGTTCACCTGCTTCGACCAGCCCGACCTGAAGGCCACGTACACGGTGCACGTGATCGCGCCGTTCGACTGGCAGGTCGTCTCCAACACCGGCGAGCGCACCGTCGAGGCCGGCCCCGGCGGCTCCCAGCTGGTGCACTTCGCGCCGACCAAGCGGCTGTCGACCTACCTGCTCGCGCTGGTCGCCGGGCCCTACGCGAAGGTCACCGACTTGCACGAGGGCATCCCGCTGGGGCTGTACTGCCGCGCCTCGCTGGCCCGGTACCTCGACCCCGAGGAGCTGTTCCGGGTCACCAAGCAGGGCTTCGACTTCTACCACCGGGTCTTCGACTACCCCTACCCCTTCGACAAGTACGACCAGCTCTTCGTGCCGGAGTTCAACGCGGGGGCGATGGAGAACGCCGGCGCGGTCACGTTCCTGGAGGACTACGTCTTCCGCTCGAAGGCCACCCGGGCGCGCTACGAGCGGCGCGCGGAGACCGTGCTGCACGAGCTGGCGCACATGTGGTTCGGCGACCTCGTGACCATGCGGTGGTGGGACGACCTGTGGCTCAACGAGTCCTTCGCCACGTACATCTCCGCGCTGTGCCAGGCCGAGGCCACCGAGTACACGACCGCGTGGACGACGTTCGCCAACACCGAGAAGGCGTGGGCCTACGCGCAGGACCAGCTGCCCTCGACCCACCCGATCGCCGCCGACATGGTCGACGTCGCGGCGGTCGAGGTGAACTTCGACGGGATCACCTACGCCAAGGGCGCCTCGGTGCTCAAGCAGCTGGTGGCCTACGTGGGCCGCGACGAGTTCCTGGCCGGGATCCGCCGCTACTTCCGCACCCACGAGTACGGCAACACCACGCTGGCCGACCTGCTCGGCCCCCTGGAGGAGAGCACCGGTCGCGACCTCACCGAGTGGTCGCGGCAGTGGCTGGAGACCAGCCAGGTCAACACGCTGCGGCCGGTCCTCGAGCTGACCGACGACGGCCGGTACGCCCGCGTGGCGATCCAGCAGACGGCGGTGCCCGAGCACCCGGTGCTGCGGCGGCACCGGCTGGCCGTGGGCCTCTACGACCAGGGGCCCGAGGGGCTGGCCCGGCGCACCCGCGTCGAGCTGGACGTCGAAGGCGAGCTGACCGAGGTCCCGGAGCTGGTCGGCGAACCCGCGGCGGACCTCGTGCTGGTCAACGACGACGACCTGACCTACGCCAAGCTGCGACTCGACGAGCGCTCCCTGGCCACCCTGCAGGAGGCGATCGGCACCATCCCCGACCCGCTGCCGCGCGCGCTGTGCTGGTCCGCGGCCTGGGACATGACCCGGGACGCCGAGCTGCCGGCCCGCGACTGGGTGGCCCTGGTGCTGGCCGGGGTGGACGCCGAGACCGAGATCAGCGTCGTCCAGTCGCTGCTGGCCCGGGTGCAGTCGGCGCTGGCCAACTACGCCGACCCGCGCTGGGCCGAGACCGGCTGGCGGGCCCTGGCCGACAAGGCCCTGGCGGCGCTGGAGGCCGCGGAGCCGGGCAGCGACACGCAGCTGCAGTGGTCGCGCACCTTCGCCGGCGCTGCCCGCACCGAGGAGCACGCCGCCGTGCTGCGCGGGCTGCTCGACGGCTCGCGCGTCGTCGAGGGACTGCCGGTGGACGCCGACGCCCGCTGGGCCTTCCTGCACGGTCTGGTCGCCATCGGCGCGGCCGGGGACGCCGAGATCGCCGCCGAGGAGGCGCGCGACGCCACCGCCACCGGGCAGCGGCGGGCCGCGACCGCCTGGGCGCTGCGGCCGACGGCGGAGGCCAAGGAGGAGACCTGGCAGCGGGCCTTCCACGACGACACCGTCCCCAACGCGGTGCACGAGGCGATGCTGCAGGGCTTCTGGCACCCAGCCCAGCGGGCGCTGACGGCCGGCTACGTCGACCGCTACTTCGCCGACATCCGGCCGCTGTGGGACCGGCGTCCCGGCGAGATCGCCAAGAACGCGGTGCAGTACCTGTTCCCGCCGGTGGTCGAGCTCCGCACGGTCCAGGCCGCGGACGCCTGGCTGGCCGACCCCGAGCACCCCGCGCCGCTGCGCCGGCTGATCGCTGAGGGCCGCGACGGGATCGCCCGCTCGCTGCGGGCCCGGGAGCGGGACGCCGCCGCGAACGGCTGATCGAGGGTCCCCTCGCCTGGAGGGGGCCGACCGTTGTACGTGTGAGGCCCAGAACCCGGCGGGTTCTGGGCCTCACACGTACAACGGCCGTCCTTCGGCGCCTCAGTGGGTGCGCAGCCCCCGCGGGTGTCCGGCCTGGTCCGAGAGCTGGCGCAGGCCGTTGACGATGCCGCCCACCAGGTCGCCGGAGGCGAAGGCGTTGGTCATCGACAGCACGGCCAGCGCGCAGGCGCGGTCGGGCAGCCGGCGCGCGGCCGCGGAACCGGTGACGACCTCGACCACCCGCTGCCCGGGCGAGACGGCGATGAGCACCGACTCGGGCAGGTCGTGGCCGGAGCGCTCGAACAGCTCCTCGGCGCGGGCCCGGGTCTGGGGGCCGAGGTCACCGATGTAGAGGGTGAAGCGCAGCCCGGTCTCCCGGGAGGACATGGTCAGCGCCTCGTCGATGCGCAGCAGCTCGCGGTAGCTGAAGACCGAGTCCGGGGCCTCGGCCTCGTCGGTGCGCGTCGCCATGGTGCCGGCGGACGTCGCGGTGTCGTGCGACGTCCCTTCGAGCACGCGGGTCATCTCCGGCCTCCGTGGGGGATCTCAGGGGTGCTGCGGTGGGCGGGCACGGCGGTCACCAGGTCCCGCGGGCGCCGCCGAAGGGCCGCGCGGCGGCCGCGGCCGAGGGGCCGGCGGCGAGGGCGCGCGCACTCGTGGCGCCGTGGGCGCCGTCGCTCCCGACGTGCGGCGCGGTCGGCGCACCGGGCTGGCCGGTGTTCCGCTCACCGTGCTGCTCCGGGTACATGGACGACCCGAGGGCGGTGGTCCCGTCACCCGGGACGCCGGCCGGGCCGTGCGCCGCGGTGGGGCCGTGGCCGCCACCGCCGACCGGGTGCGGCTCGTACCAGACCGGCTCGTGGTCCCACGGCTGGCCGGGCTTGTAGCGCGCCTTCTTGCGCCGCCCGGGGACGAGGGTGAGCAGGGCCAGGACGGCCACCACGGCCAGCGGGGCCACCGCGTAGACGAGGATGGTCTCGACGACGGTCACGCCCCTCAACCTACCGGCAGCCGCCGCCGTCCTCATGATCAGTCCCAGGACGGCGGGTGTCGGTGCGCCCAGGGGCGGGCGGCCTCCAGCTGGGCGGCCAGCGCGAGCAGCGTGACCTCGTCGGCGGGCCGCCCGACGAGCATGGTCCCGACGGGCAGCCCGTCGTCGGTCCAGTGCAGCGGGACGCTGACCGCGGGCTGGCCGGTGACGTTGAAGACGGCGGTGAACGCGGCGTAGCGCTTCTGCCGCTCGAAATCCGCCGCGCCGTCCCCGTCGGCGTCGAACCAGCCCAGCGGACGCGGCGTCATCGTGGTGACCGGCGCCAGCAGGACGTCGTAATGGTCGGTGGCCGTGACGAAGCGCCGGGCGAACAGCCGCAGCGCGGTGAGCGCCTCCATGGCCTGCTGCGCCGACAGCGCCAGGCCGCGGGCCCGCAGCTCCCGGGTGAGCGGCCGCAGCTCGCCGACCCGCTCGGGCGGCACCGGCAGCAGCGTCCCCGACAGGCTCCACACCCGCTCGAAGGCGGTCAGGACGTCGGGGCCGAGCAGCCCGGGCGGCACGTCCTCGACCTGGTGGCCGAGCTCCTCGAGCAGCCGGGCGGCGTCGTCGAACGCCGCCTGCACCGCGGGCTCGAGCCCGGCGTCGGCCATGGGGGACTCCAGGTACCGGCCGATGCGCAGCCGGCCGACCGGGCGGTCGGTGGCGCCGAGGAAGGTCTCCCCCGGCGGCAGCGGCGGCGCCCAGGCCGGGTCGCCGGTCACGGGCCCGGCCATCACGTCAAGCATCGCTGCCGCGTCGCGGACCGTGCGCGCCAGCGGGCCGTTGGTGCCCAGCCCGGTGACGTCGCCGCCGAGGGGCGCGTTGCTCACCCGGCCGCGGCTGGGCTTGATCCCCACCAGCCCGTTGATGCTGGCCGGGATGCGGATGGAGCCGCCTCCGTCGCTGCCCTGGGCGAACGGCAGCATCCCGGCGGCCACGGCGACCGCCGCTCCCCCGCTGGAGCCGCCGGCCAGCCGGCCGGGGTCCCACGGGCACCGGGCCGGGCCGGCCAGCGCGTTGTCGGTGTAGCAGGGAAACCCGAACTCGGGCGTGTTGGTCTTGCCGATGCTGATCGTCCCGGCCTCGGCCAGCCGGGTCACCACCGCGTCGTCGACGGTGGGCACGTTGTCGGCGAGCACGGTGCTGCCGAACGTCGTCCGGACGCCGGCGGTGTTGTTCAGGTCCTTGACCGCCGTCGGGACGCCGAGCAGCGGCGGCAGCTCACCGCCGTCCCGCAGTCGGCGCTCGGCCCGGCGGGCCGCGGCCAGGGCACGCTCCGGGGTCACGGTGAGGAAGGCGCCGAGCCCCGCGTCAAGGGCCTCCACCCGGCGCAGCGCGTGCTCGACCAGCTCCGTGGGGCTCACCCCCCGCGCCCGGACGGCGGCGGCCTGCTCGAGCGCGGTGAGGTCGTGCAGCTGCGTCACGGTCGGCGACGGTAGCGGCGAGCGGTAGACAGGACGGCGTGGACCTGAGCCGGGCCGCCGCTGAGGCCCTCGACGCCGCCGACCCGCTGGCCGCCTTCCGGGGCCGGTTCGTCGGCGCCAGGGAGGACGGTCTGCTCTACCTGGACGGCAACTCACTGGGGCGGATGCCGGTGCAGACACCGGCCGCGCTGGCTTGGGTGGTCGAGGAGGAGTGGGCGCGGGGCCTGGTGCGCTCCTGGCCGTCGTGGATCGGCGCCGCCACCCGGGTGGGCGACCTGCTGGCCGAGGGCGTGCTCGGCGCGCGGCCGGGCGAGGTGCTGATGGGCGACTCGACGACGGTCGACCTCTACAAGTTGCTGGTGGCCGCCGCGGACGCTCGGCCGGGTCGCGACGTGCTGGTCTGCTGCGCCGACGACTTCCCCACCGACCGCTACGTGGTCGCCGGGGTGGCGCAGGCCCGCGGGATGACGGTGCGCGAGGTCCCGGCCGACGTCGACGAGGGGCTCGACCCGGCGGTGCTGGCGGCGGCCCTGGACAAGCGGGTCGCCGTCGTCGTCCTGTCGGCGGTCGCCTACCGCTCCGGCGCCCTGGCCGACGTCGCAGCCGTGACCGCGGCGGCGCGGGACGCCGGCGCGCTGGTGGTCTGGGACCTCTCGCACGCCGCCGGCGCGGTGCCGGTCGACCTGGCGGCGAACGGCGTCGACCTGGCGGTGGGCTGCACGTACAAGTACCTCAACGGCGGGCCGGGAGCACCGGCCTTCCTCTACGTGCGCCGCGAGCTGCAGGAGCGGCTGCGGCAGCCGATCTGGGGCTGGTTCGGCCAGCGCGACCAGTTCGCCATGGGTCCGGCCTACGACCCGGTGCCGGGGATCGAGCGCTTCGCCGTCGGGACGCCGCCGGTGCTGGCGCTGGCCGCGGTCGAGGTGGGCGCCCGCCTGGTGGCCGAGGCCGGCGTCGACCGGCTGGCGGCCAAGGGCCGGGCGCTCGGCGAGCTCGTCGTCGCCCTCGCCGACGCCTGGCTGGCCCCGCACGGGGTGGCCCTGGCCTCGCCCCGCGACCCGGCCCGCCGGGGCGCGCACGTGACCCTCGCGCACCCGCGGGCCTGGCAGCTCACCCAGGCGCTGGTCGACCGCGGCGTCGTCCCCGACTTCCGGACGCCGGACCGCGTCCGGTTCGGCCCGGCGCCGCTCTACACCCGCTTCGTCGACGTCTGGGACGCGATGGCCTGCCTGCGCGACGTGCTGGCGAGCGGGGCGCACGAGGGCTACCCCACCGTGCGCGCCCGCGTCACCTGACCGTGTCCCGGCGATTTCCGCGGAAATCGCCGGGACACGGTCAGGACTCGGCGAAGACGACGAGGTTCTCGGTCGAGGCCCGGCCGCCGCCGCGCTGGAAGCAGGTGATGAGCACCAGCCGGCCCGGCGAGGCCTCCCACACCTCGGTGGCACCGGGCAGCTCGCCCTTGGCGTACCGCTCGGTGCGCTCGACGGTGTAGTCGACCGTGCCCTGCGGGGTGCTCACCTCGATGACGTCGCCGGCCTCGAGGGTGCTGCCCCCGCCGTCGGACTCCATCAGCGGGTCGAAGCCGTAGTCACCGATGCCGGTCGAGTGGGCGGCGAGGTAGAGGGTGTTGTCGGCCTGCTCGGCGCTGCCCACCGGGTCGCCGTACGGGGCGAGCCAGTAGGCGGCCGTCAGCGTGGGCGGGTTGATCGCCCCGTTCCGCGGGCTCAGGGGCAGGACCGGCAGGTCCAGGTCCAGCGCCGGGATGGCCACGTGCACGTCGGACGAGGGCGTGGGCAGGGCGACCCCCTCGGGCGGCAGCGTGGGCTGCGCCTCCTCGACGTGGGGCGGAGCCGCGGTGACCGCGGCCACCGGGTCGGGGGACCCGGTGGCCGCGGCCGGCTGCTCGCCGCCGGCCAGGCCGACGGCGAGCACCGTGCCCCCGGCGAAGCCGAGGGTGAGGACCGCCGCGACGGCGGCGGTCCGCCGACTCGGTCGGGTCAGGCGCACGTGCCGCCCTCGGCCGCCGGACGACGGCGGGTGCGGGCGACGGCGACGCCACCCACGCCCGCGAGGACGAGCATCCCGGCGCCCGCGGCGATCGCGACGGTGCCGGTGGAGCCGGTCTCGACGGCCTCGACACCGGTGTTCGAGCGCAGGCCGGCGTTGACCACCGTGACGGTGGGCTCCGGGCTGGTCGGCGCGGCAGTCGACGGCACGACCGCCTCCTGGGCGATGACGGTGATCTCGACGGTGAACACCGAGATGCCGCCCGACGGCGTCTCCTGCGCGACCACGAGGCTGTAGGCGCCGGGCGCCGTGCCGGCCGGGACGACGACGGACGCCGTCTGCCCGTCGGCGCTGACCTCGGCGGTGAGCTCCACCGGCGCCGCGCCGGTCGGGAAGCCACGTCCGTCCAACTGCTGCAGGCCGACCTGCACGCCGGTGAGGTCGGTCAGGCCGAGCTCGCGCAGTGCGGAACCGGCGGTCAGGTCCAGCGTCACGGCCGAGCCGACGGTCACCGGAGTCGGGAAGGGGCACCGCTGGCCGGAGGTGATATCGCAGGGGACCTGCGAGAAGGCGGCCAGCTCGGGGGCCACGGTCGCAGCGACGGGCGCAGCCGGGTCGCCGGTGGGGACGAAGCCGAGGTTGTAGTAGATCGGGTCGAAGAACGTGTAGGCAGGGCCGAGCGTGGTGGTGACCGGCTCGATCAGCAGGTCGGCGACGTCGCCGGCTACCGGGTCGTCGGCCGGGAGGGTGACCGTGACGCTCCCGGCGCTGGGGACCACGGCCAGGTCTGTGGAGTCATAGGTGGCGTCAGGCGCGCCGTCGCCGTTCCCGTCCTCGAAGATCAGCTGGACATTGACGGCGCCGGAACCGTCGAGCTCGGCCGGAAGGTCCACGGTGACCGTCCCGCTGTACTGCACCGGCACGGGGGTGAAGACGCCCGCGCCAGGGTCCATGGGGTCCATGGCGCCGCCGAGGTTCTCCACCGGGAAGGCGGTCAGCGCGACACTGGACGGCTCGAGCGGGATGACGACGTCGGTGGCGGCGAGGGCCGGGGGCGCGACCCCGACGAGGAGCACGGCCGAACCGATGCCGACGAGACCAAGGCGCTGCAGCGGCCGGCGGGACAGAGCGGGGCTGGACATGAGGGGCACCTTCCGGCGACCGCAGCGCCCCAGCGGCGCTGACTGCCGCGGAACGTAACGTCACCGATCCGTTCAGCTGAGTGCCGGACACGCGACGCGGGTCACATGGGACGCCGGATGACCAGAGTGTGACCTGAGGCGCCGTCTCATCGGCGAGACCTGACTGACGGCGAAGATGCCCGGACGGCTGAAATGTCATTTGTCGCCGAAGAGAAGGGTCCCGGAGGGCTGGACCTGCCACGTCGAACGCCGGCGCGCGGTGAGCCGAGGCGCGGACGAGCGGGGTCGTGGGGGCGCCGCCCGTCCGGGCGCGCCGGCCGCACGGGCACCGTGCGGGTGACGGCCCATTCCCGTGGGACTCGCCGCCGGCTCAGCCGGGGTCGGGCGCGCCGATCGGGTTCCCCTCCGGCCACAGCCCTGCCGCCACGACCGCGCGGCGCACCGGCCCCAGCAGCTCGGCCAGGCGGTCGCAGCGCGCGTCACCGAGCGCCTGCCAGGGGCCCAGCGCGAGTCGGTCGGTGTCGGCCTCGACCGCGGCCACGATGGTGGCGCCTTCCGCGGTGAGTTCCGCACCGGCCAGCCAGCCGCGGGCGGCGAGGTCCTCGGCGGCCGCGTCCCACGCGGCGTCGTCCCACCCGCGGGCGCGCAGCAGCCACTCCCGCGCCGTCCGGCCGGCCGCGGCGGCCAGCACGTGCGCGCCGAGGCCGGAGATGCCCCGCTGCAGGAGCGCGGCGTTGTGCCCGTCGCCGCGGTGCTCGCGCAGGGTGGTGAGGGACTGCCAGACCGCCAGGTGCGGCTCCGGGGGCACCGGCAGCCCGGCGTTGGCCGCGGCCAGCGGGCGGCCGGGGGCGTCCACCGCCGCGGCTGCGGCGGTGAGCAGCTCGGCGGTCTCGGCCGCGGTGGCCGAGCCGGGCCACTCCTCCCCCAGCGTCCGGCGCACCGCGGCGTCCACCCCGGCCAGCCGCGCGCCGAGCACCGCGGCCGGATCGGCCACCTCCCACACGCCGGGCACGCGGCGGGCCACGAACGCCGGCGCGAAGTTGTAGAAGGTCGCCGTCACGACCTCGGCCCCGACCGGGCCCAGCGGCGCGGCGCGCAACGCGAAGTAGGTCGCCCAGAACCCGCGCAGCCCGGTCGCCTCGGCCGCCGACCGGCACTCGTCGGCGAAGTAGGTGAGGGCGTGGTACGGCTCCCCCAGCGCCCACAGCCGCCGGGCAGTCCCCGGTGAGGTCATGTCGGCTCCGTTCGCACAGCTCGGATCGGCCCCCTGCAGGGTCCCGCCGCGAGCTCGCGAGTGGCGGGGGGCAGGGGGTCCTCTTTCATGCCGAGACGCTCTCGGGCATGCCCAGCCACTCCCGCCAGCGCGGATCGACGGTGCGTGCACCGAGCAGCCGCCACGCCGCGCCGCTCGGGGTGCGCGGCGGGTGCGGCAGCTTCCAACCGAGCTCGGCCAGCGAGCGGTCGGCCTTGGTGTGGTTGCAGCGCCGGCAGGCCGCGACGACGTTGTCCCAGGTGTGCGTGCCCCCCCGGCTGCGCGGGACGACGTGGTCGATGCTGGTGGCCGAGCTGCCGCAGTAGACGCAGGTCGAGGCGTCCCGGTGGAACACCGCGCGCCGCGACAGCGGCACCTGCGCCGGGTACGGCACCCGGACGTAGCGGGTCAGGCGCACCACCACCGGAACGGGCAGGACCACCGTCTCGGCGTGCACCTCCTCGGGCGCGCTGTGCACCGAGACCGCCTTCTCGGCGAGCACGAGCACGATGGCGCGGCGGCTGGAGACGACGCACAACGGCTCGTAGGTGGCGTTGAGCAGCAGTGTCGCGGCGGCGGTGGACCGCGCCGGGACAGGGGCCATCGGATGGGAGTGGTGGTCGCGCCGCGGACCTGGATGGCCTGCGGACGACCCGGACGCGATACGCGGCACGGGGCACCTCCGGGCGCCCGGGGCCGCGCGCCGGGTGCAGTGCGACCCGCGGGCGTCCCCATTCTGACCTGCGACCGCGCTCACGCGCTCCTGGGACGTCCCGGACGGGCCGGGGGCGCCTGCCCCGTCCTCATTACCGTGGGCCGCGTGCGCTACCCCGAGGCCCCCCGGCTCGACCTGGTCGAGCACCCGCACGGTCACGCCGTCGCCGACCCCTACCGCTGGCTGGAGGACCCCGCCGACCCGCGGACGGCGTCCTGGACCGCCGCCCAGGACGAGCTGACCGCCGGGGCGCTGGCCGCGCTGCCGCTGCGCGACCGCTTCGCCGCCCGCCTGGCCGAGCTGGTGCACGCCGGCGCCGTCGGCGTCCCGGTGTGGCGGGCCGGCCGGGCCTTCTCCACCCGGCGCGACCCGGGCCAGGAGCACGCGGTGCTGCGGGTCCGTGAGCCCGACGGCAGCGAGCGGGTGCTGGTCGACCCGATGGCGGTCGACCCCGCGGGCACCACCACCCTCGACGCCTGGTCGCCGTCCTGGGAGGGCGACCGGCTGGCCTACCAGCTGTCCACCGGCGGCGACGAGGAGTCGCGGCTGTACGTGCTCGACGTGGTCACCGGCGAGCAGCTGGACGGTCCCATCGACCGCTGCCGCTACTCCCCGGTCGCCTGGCTGCCCGGCGGTGCGGAGCTGTTCTACGTCCGCCGGCTGGCCCCCGAGCTGGTCCCGGCCGGTGAGGAGCAGTTCCACCGGCGGGTGTGGCGCCACCGGGTGGGCACCGACGCCGACGGCGACGTCCTCGTGCACGGCGAGGGCAGCGACCCGGCCACCTACTTCGGCGCCCGCACCAGCCGCGACGGCCGCTGGCTGGTCGTCTCCGCCTCCGTGGGCACCGCGCCGCGCGACGACGTCTGGCTGGCCGACCTCAGCGGGGACGGCGCCCTGCGCGAGCTGCAGGTCGGCGTCGACGCGCAGACCGCGGCGTGGGTCGCCCGCGACGGCCGGCTGTGGCTGATGAGCGACCGCGGCACCCCGCGCTGGCGGCTCGCCGTCGCCGACCCCGCGGACCCGGCCACCTGGGCGCCTGCGGCCTGGCGGGACGTCGTCCCGCAGCAGCAGGACGGCGTGCTCACCGACGTCGCGCTGGTCGACGGTCCGGACGGCGGCCTGCAGGTGCTCGCGGTCCACTCGGTGGACGCCACCGACCGGCTCTCGCTCTGGGCCGCGGACGGCTCCGGCCGGGCGGCCGACGTGACGGCACTGCCGCCGGGCAGCGTCTCCGGCGTCAGCGCGCCCCCCGAGGGGGGCACCACCGCCTGGGTCGGCTTCACCGACCACTCCACCCCACCCTCGGTGCTGCGCTGGGACGCCGCCGACCCGGCGCGGCTGGAGAGCTGGGAGCAGGCGCCGGTGGCCGGCGAGGTGCCCGAGGTGCAGGTCGTGGAGACGCACGCGACCTCCGCCGACGGGACGCCGGTGCACCTGTTCGTGCTGTCGCAGGCCGGTGTCCCCGACCGGCCGCGCCCGACCGTGCTCTACGGGTACGGCGGCTTCAACGTCGCCCTGACCCCGGGGTACTCGGCGCAGGCGCTGGCCTGGGTCGAGGCCGGTGGCGTGTGGGCGGTGGCCAACCTGCGCGGCGGCTCGGAGCACGGCGAGGAGTGGCACCGCGCCGGCATGCGGGAGCGCAAGCAGAACGTCTTCGACGACTTCGCCGCCGCCGGTGAGCACCTGGTCGACGAGGGGTGGACCACGCACGGGCAGCTGGCGGTGATGGGCGGCTCGAACGGCGGCCTGCTGGTCGGCGCGACGCTGACCCAGCGCCCGGACCTCGCCGCCGCCGTCGTCTGCAGCGCTCCGCTGCTGGACATGGTCCGCTACGAGCGCTTCGGCCTGGGCCGGACCTGGAACGACGAGTACGGCACCGCCGAGGACCCGACCGAGCTGGGCTGGCTGCTGGGCTACTCGCCCTACCACCGGGTGGTGGAGGGGACGGCCTACCCGGCGGTGCTGTTCACGACCTTCGAGTCCGACACCCGGGTCGACCCGCTGCACGCCCGCAAGCTGGCCGCGGCACTGCAGCACGCCACCTCGTCCGACGCGCCGGTCCTGCTGCGGCGGGAGACGTCGGTCGGGCACGGCGCCCGGGCGGTCAGCCGGACCGTGGGGCTGGCCGCCGACCAGCTGACCTTCCTCGCCGCGCACACCGGCCTGACCGGCTGATCGGCCCGTGTCCCACGCAACGACACTGGTGACGATGACAACACTGGGTTGCTCTTCCTGCACCTGAGAGTATCGGCGTGATGACTGCTTCACCGTCCGTGATTGCCGCCGACGACGGCGCGACCGGTGCCGTGCCCGACTGTGCCGACTACTGGCTCTGCCAGCAGGTCTACGAGTGGTCCGGAGCCGAGTGGCTGGCGGAGAACGCCCGGGCACTGATCGCCACGCCGGCGCGGATCCTGCTGATCGTCGTGGTCGCTGTGCTGGCGCGGTACCTGGCGCACCGGGCGATCCGTCGGCTGACCGACACCACCACCGTGGGACCGCTGCCCTCGATCCTGCGGGCCCGGCGGCTGCGCGCCACCGCCTTGGGCGAGGGCGCGGAGCAGCTGACCGCGCGCCGCACCCAGCGGGCCGAGGCGATCGGGTCGGTGCTGCGCAGCTGCGCCTCGATCGTGGTGCTGGCCATCGCGGTCGTGCTGGTGCTCGGCGAGCTGGGCATCAACCTGGCCCCGATCCTGGCCAGCGCCGGGGTGGTCGGCGTCGCACTGGGCTTCGGCGCGCAGAACCTGGTCAAGGACTTCATCGCCGGGATCGGGATCATCCTCGAGGACCAGTACGGCGTCGGGGACGTCGTCGACCTCGGGGAGGCCAGCGGCACCGTCGAGGCGGTCGGCCTGCGGATCACCCGGCTGCGGGACGTCAACGGCGTGGTCTGGTACGCCCGCAACGGCGAGATCCTGCGGGTGGGCAACAAGAGCCAGGGCTACGCGCAGGTCGTCATCGACATGCCGGTCGCGCACGACACCGACCTGGAGCGCTGCCGCACGGTGATGCAGGAGGTGGCCGACGCCGTGTACGCCGACGAGGAGTGGGCCGACGTGCTGCTGTCCGAGCCGGAGTCCCTCGGCGTCGAGCTGATCACCGCCCAGGGCGTCGTCATGCGCCTGCAGGTCCGCACCACCAACGCCGACCAGTGGCGGGTCGGCCGCGAGCTGCGGCTGCGGCTCAAGGAGCGCTTCGCGGTCGAGGGCATCCACACCCCCGTACCGCTGTTGTCGGCGGCCGGTGGCCCGGCGGGAGCGCCCTGAGCGGCAGCGCGCCGGCCGGCGGGAGTCCGGCCGGCGCCACCCCCCGGCCGGCGACCTTCCGCGGGCTGTTCGGCGTGCGCGAGTTCCGCCCGCTGTTCGGCACCTACCTGCTGTCGACCATCGGCGACGAACTGGCCCGCGTCGCGCTGACCGTGCTGGTCTACCAGCGCACCGACTCACCGCTGCTCTCGGCGGTCACCTTCGCGATCAGCTACCTGCCCTGGCTGGTCGGCGGGCCGCTGCTGTCGACCCTCGCCGACCGGTTCCCCCGGCACCGCGTGCTCATCGCCACCGACGCCGCCCGGGCGCTGCTGGTGGCCGGCATGGCCCTCCCGGGGACGCCACTGCCGGTGCTGCTCGGCCTGCTGCTGGTCGTGGCGGTGTGCGGGCCGCCGTTCGAGTCGGCCCGCTCGGCGCTGATGGCCGACGTCCTCGACGGCGACCGCTACGCGCTGGCGACGTCCCTGACCAACGTCGGCTCGCAGGTGGCGCAGGTCCTGGGGTTCGTCCTGGGCGGCACGCTCGTCGCCCTCCTCGACCCGTCGGCCGCGCTGCTGATCGACGCGGCCACCTTCGCCGTCTCGGCGGTGTGGCTGTGGGCGCGGCTGCAGCGCCGCCCGGCCCCGGACGACGACGGCGACGCCGAGGGGCCCCGCTCGATGTGGCGGGACGCGGCCGAGGGGCTGCGCCTGATCGGCCGGACGCCGCGGCTGCTGGCGATCATCGCCGTCACCTGGGTGGGGTCGCTGTTCGCCAACGCGCCCGAGGGCATCGCCGCGCCGCTGGTCGAGCAGCTGGGCCAGGGCCCGGCGCAGGTCGGCGTCCTGCTGGCCGCCAACCCGGCGGGGGTCACCGTGGGCGGACTGCTCGTCGCCCGCGCCCTGACCCAGGAGCGCCGCGAGCAGCTCGTGCCGCCCCTCGTCGTGCTCTCGCTGGTGCCGATCCTGCTGGCCGGCCTGGTCACCGTCTGGGGCGGACCGGGCACCGGCCGCTACGCGACCGTCGTCGCGCTGATGTTCGTCGCCGGGCTCGGGGCGGCCTGGACCATCCCGCTCAACGTCGCCTTCGTGCAGGCGGTGCCACCGGCCTACCGCGGCCGCGCCTTCGGCGTCGCGGTCAGCGGGCTCTACGGCGTCCAGGGCATCGGCGTGCTCGGCGCCGGCGCCCTGGCCGAGGGGCTGACGCCCGGCAGCGTGGTGGCCCTCGTCGGCGGGCTCGGGCTGCTCGCCGTCGTCCCGCCGCTGCTGGCCTACGTGCGTACCCAGGGTCACGTGGCAGCGGCTCGCCCGGCTGCGGGACGATCAGAGGCATGAGCCGATCCCTGCCGTCGGCGCGGACCTTCTACGAGGAGGTCGGCGGCGCCCCCACCTTCCGTCGGCTCGTGGCCCGTTTCTACGCCGGGGTGCGCACCGACCCGGTGCTCGCGCCGCTCTACCCGCAGGACGACTGGGAGGGCGCCGAGACCCGGCTGCGCGGCTTCCTCGAGCAGTACTGGGGCGGCCCGACCACCTACTCCGAGCAGCGCGGCCACCCCCGGCTGCGCATGCGCCACGCGCCCTTCGCCATCGGTCCCGCCGAGCGCGACGCGTGGCTGCGGCACATGCGCGACGCCGTCGACTCCCTGGAGCTGACCCCCCAGCAGGACGCGACCCTGTGGGGCTACATGGAGATGGCCGCGCGCAGCATGCAGAACCGCTGAAGGACCCCCTCGCCCCCCGCCACTCGTCGAAGGACCCCGTCCTCCTCACGCCTCGCGAGCTCGGCGCGAGCCTCTGGACGGGGCCGCCGCACATCCCACGCCCCCTGAGGAGACCGGTGAGCCCGGACACGTCCCTGCCCGCCGCCCGCACCCCCGACTGGTGGCGTACGGCGGTCTTCTACCAGGTCTACATCCGCAGCTTCGCCGACGGGAACGGTGACGGCGTCGGCGACCTGGCTGGGATCCGCGCCCGCCTGCCGCACCTGTCCGCGCTCGGCGCCGACGCGCTGTGGATCACGCCGTTCTACCCCTCGCCCATGGCCGACCACGGCTACGACGTCGCCGACCCGCGCGACGTCGAGCCGGTCTTCGGCGACCTCGCCGAGTTCGACGCGCTGCTGGCCGAGGCCCACGCGCTCGGCATCCGGGTGACCGTCGACCTGGTGCCGAACCACACCTCCGACCGGCACGCCTGGTTCCAGGCCGCGCTGGCGGCCGGCCCCGGGTCGCCCGAGCGGGCCCGGTACCTGTTCCGCGACGGCCGCGGCCCGGACGGCGCGGAGCCGCCGAACAACTGGCCCTCGGTCTTCGGCGGCCCGGCGTGGACCCGGGTGGACGACGGCCAGTGGTACCTGCACATCTTCGCGCCCGAGCAGCCCGACCTGGACTTCACCAACCCCGAGGTGCTCGCCGACCTCGAGACGACGATGCGGTTCTGGCTCGACCGCGGCGTCGACGGGTTCCGCATCGACGTGGCCCACGGCATGGCCAAGCCGGAGGGGCTGCCGGACATGCAGCCGATGGAGGACACCGGCCTGCTCGACGACCACGGCGCCGGCGACCACCGGTTCGACTGCGACGGGGTGCACGACGTGCACCGCCGCATCCGCCGGGTCCTCGACGAGTACCCCGGCACCATGGCCGTCGGCGAGGTGTGGGTGAAGGACGACGACCGGCTGGCGCTGTACCTGCGCGAGGACGAGCTGCACCTGGCGTTCAACTTCAAGCTGCTGACCGCCCACTGGGACGTCGAGGAGCTGCGCGACGCCGTCGTCCACTCGCTGGCCACCGTGGCCGGGACGCCGGCGCCGGCCTGCTGGGTGCTGTCCAACCACGACCGCCCGCGGCACGTCACCCGCTACGGCGGCGGTGCGCAGGGCACCCGGCGGGCGCGGGCGGCGGCGCTGCTGCAGCTGGCCCTGCCCGGCGCGGCCTACCTGTACAACGGCGACGAGCTGGGCATGCCGGACGTCGAGCTGCCCGATGAGGCGCTGCAGGACCCGATCTGGGAGCGGTCGGGGCGCACCGAACGCGGGCGCGACGCCTGCCGCATCCCGGTGCCGTGGTCGGGTGCCGAGCCGTCGTACGGCTTCTCCGCGAACGCCGAGACCTGGCTGCCGATGCCGGCGGGCTGGGAGCCGCTGACCGCGGCCGCCCAGGAGCACGACCCCGGTTCGGTGCTGTCGCTGTACCGAGCTGCGCTCGCCCTGCGGCGGACCTCGCCCGCCTTCGCCGGTGCGGACCTCGACTGGGTGCCGGCACCCGACGGCTGCCTCGCGTTCCGCCGTCCCGGCGGGCTGGTGTGCCTGCTCAACCTCTCCGGCGCCCCGGTCCCGCTGCCTGAGGGCCGCGTGCTGCTGGCGAGTGCGGACACCACGGGAGAGGTGCTGCCGCACGACGCGGCGGTGTGGTTGCAGGCCTGAGAGAGAACCGCCCTTCCCTCCACGCCTCGTAAGAGGACCCCGTCCTCCCCACCCTTCGCAGGCTCAGGGCGGGGCCCGGGACGGGGCCGGCGGGACCCTGGAGGGTGGCCGTTCCAGTACGTCGCCAGGCTCGCAACGGGCCCCTGCAGCGAGGCCGTCCGGCCGTGCTCGGGTACCTTCCGCCGGGAGCCGCGGGTGGACCGCGCGCACCGGGAGGAGACTGCCGTGAAGACCAGGGACCTCGCCTACATCGCGCTCTTCGCGGCGGTCATCGCCGTGCTGGGCACGATCCCGGCCATCCCCGTCGGCCCGGTGCCGATCACCGCCCAGACGCTCGGCGTGATGCTGGCCGGCGCCGTCCTGGGGGCCCGCCGCGGCTTCCTCGCCGTCCTGCTGTTCCTCGTCCTGGTGGCGATCGGCCTGCCGCTGCTGGCCGGCGGCCGCGGCGGCCTGGCGCCCTTCGTCGGGACCTCGGCCGGCTACCTCTACAGCTGGCCGGTCGCCGCCTTCGTCATCGGCTGGCTGACCGAGCGCTCCTGGGACCGCTACAACGTCCTGCGCGGCACACTGATCAACGTCGTGGGTGGCATCGTCGTCATCTACGCCGTCGGTGTGCCGGTGCTCAAGGCCGTCGCCGGGCTGACGTGGGGCCAGGCGCTGACCGGTGGCGCGCTCCCGTTCATCCCGGGTGACCTGTTCAAGGCCTTCGCCGCGGCGGCCATCGCCGACGTCGTGCGGCGCAGCTACCCGGTCATCGAACGTCCCCGCCGGACTGCTACCACCCGGTGAGGTTCCGCCGTTCCTCTGCCGCGACCGCGGACACCGACGTCGCCGAACCCGGCCGCGGCATCGAACTCCGGAGGGTCGGGCACCGGTACGGCGACCGGGTGGTGCTCGAGGGCATCGACCTGCAGCTGACCGAGCCGCGCGTCGGCGTGGTCGGCGCCAACGGCTCGGGCAAGAGCACCTTCGCCCGGCTGCTCAACGGCCTGGTGGTGCCCACCGAGGGGCAGGTGCTGGTCGACGGGCTGGACACCCGCACGCAGGTGCGCGCGGTGCGCCGCCGGGTCGGGTTCGTCTTCCAGGACCCGGACGCGCAGATCGTGCACCCGACGGTCGCCGAGGACGTCGCCTACGGGCTGGAGAACCAGGGCGTGCCCCCGGACGAGCGGGCCGCCCGCGTCGCCGAGGTGCTGGAGCGCTACGGCCTGGCCGGGCACGCCGACCACCCGGCGCACCTGCTCTCCGGCGGCCAGAAGCAGCTGCTGGCCATCGCCGGCGTGCTGGTCATGCAGCCGGCCCGGATCGTCTTCGACGAGCCGACGACGCTGCTGGACCTGGTGAACGCCCGCCGCGTCGCCGAGGTGATCGCCGGCCTCGAGCAGCAGGTCGTCGTGGTGACCCACCAGCTGGACCTGCTCGACGGCTTCGACCGGGTGCTGGTGGTCGACGGCGGCCGGGTCGTCGAGGACGCTCCCCCCGGCCCGGCCGTGGCCGCCTACCGCGCCCTCATGGAGCGCCGGTGACCCTCGCGCTGTACGTGCCGGTGGGCAGCCCGGTGCACCGGCTGCCGGCCGGGGTCAAGCTGCTGTGCCTGGCCGTGCTCGCCGTCCTGCTCTTCGCCCGGCCGACCCCGACGGTGGCCGGGGCCGCGCTCGTCGGCACGCTGGTCGTGGGGCTGGGGGTGGCCCGGCTGCCGGTCGCCGTCCTGGCCCGGCAGGCGTGGGCGCTGCGGTGGTTCCTGCTGGTGCTCTTCGTCGTGCACGCGCTGACCACCGACGTGGCCACCGGTGCGCACACCGTGCTGCGGCTGCTCACGCTGGTGCTCGCCGCGGCCGTGGTGACGGCGACGACACGGGTGAGCGAGATGGTGCGAGTGGTCGAGCGGCTCTGCGCGCCGCTGCGGCTGGTGGGCGGGCGGCCGGAGCGGGTGGGCCTGCTGATCGCGATGGCGCTGCGCTTCATCCCGGTGCTGATCGAGCGGGCCGACCGGATCCGCGCGGCGCAGGCGGCCCGGGGCGGCCCGCCCCGGGGGGTGCGGGCGCTGCGGACGACGGTCGCCCCGCTGCTGGTGCAGCTGCTGCAGATGGCCCACGACGTGAGTGAGGCGCTGGACGCGCGCGGCGCGGACGACACACCGGTGCGGCGGCCGGGGAGGGCGTGATGGACGGCGGCGTGCTGACCGGGATCTGGCTGACCTCCGAGGCGGCCGCCCCGATGCGGCGGGTGCCCTCGGCGCGACTGCTCGCCGGGCGCGGGCTGGAGGGCGACCGCTACGCGCTCGGCGGCGGGACGTGGGCGCGGTACCCCGACCTGGAGAAGCAGCTGACCCTAATCGACGCCGCGGACGTCGCCGCGGTGGCCGCCGAGGTGGGCGTGCCGCTGACCCCGGGCGACACCCGCCGGAACCTGGTCACCGCGGGGATCGACCTGCCGTCGCTGGTGGGCCGCTGGTTCGCCGTCGGCGACGCGCTGCTGTTCGGGGTGAAGCGCTGCCCGCCGTGCACGCACCTGGAGCGGCTGACCGGTGCTCGCCTGGTCAAGGCGATGGTGCACCGCGGCGGGCTCAACGCGGCGGTGTTCGCCGGGGCACCGATCGCGGAGGGCGCCGTGGTGCGCCCGGTGTCCGAGGAGGAGGCCGCGCGGCGGGGTGCCCCCACCGGCGCCGACCGTCCGGTGCCGCGACAGGTCTGACCGGACCGGTCACCTGCAGGTCTCGACCACCATCGCCACTCCCTGCCCCCCACCGGCGGCGATGGCCGCCAGGCCGTAGCGGCCACCAGGACGGCGGACCAGCTGGGAGAACAGCCGGACGGCCAGCACGGCACCGGACGCACCCCAGGGGTGTCCCAGGGCCAACGCCCCGCCCTCGGGGCAGACCCGCGCCGCGTCCAGCCCCAACGCGTCGCAGCAGGCCAGCACCTGGCCGGCGAAGGCCTCGTTGAACTCGACGACGTCGAGGTCGTCGAGGGACAGCCCAGCCCGGTCGAGCGCCAGTCGGGTGGCGGGCACGATGCCCAGCCCCGGCCGGTTCGGGTCGACGCCGGCAGTGGCGGTGGCGAGGACCCGCAGCCCCGGGACGTCGATGCGGCGGTGGGTCGCCGCGTCGGCCACCGCGACCAGCGCCGCGCCGTCGTTGATCCCGCACGAGTTGCCCGCCGTGACGGTGCCGTCCGGGCGGAAGGCCGGGCGCAACCGGGCCAGCCGCTCCTGCGAGAGCCCCGGACGCGGGCGGTCGTCCCGGACCACGCCGGCGACCGGCACGATCTCCTCGACGAACCCGCCGGATCGCTGGGTGGCCACGGCCCGAGCGTGCGATCGGGCCGCGTAGTGGTCCTGGCGCTCCCTCGACACCCCGGAGTCGTCGGCGAGCAGGTCGGCGGCCGGCCCCATGTCGGGATCGCCCAGGGCCGCCGGCGCGAACGGGGCCCGCTCGTACCGGGTCGGGGGACCGCCCGCGACAGGCGGCCAGGACCGCCAGGGAGCGGTGGACGCCGACTCGACGCCTCCAGCGAGCACCGTGCCCGGCTCGCTGCGCACTGCCGACACGGCCAGCACGATGGCCGCCAGGCCGCTGCCGCACTGCCGGTCGACGGTGAGGCCGGGCACGGAGACGGGCAGGCCGGCCTGCAGTGCAGCCACCCGAGCGACGTTCCCGCCAGGGCCCATGCAGTTGCCGAGCATGACGTCACGCACGTCGGCGTCACCGTCCCGCCGCAGCTCCGCGCAGAGGGCCGCGATCACGGAGGCGGCGAGGTCGGCAGCGGTGGACGCCGCCAGGGAGCGGCCGGCCGTGCCGATCGGCGTACGCCGCGCCGCCACCAGGACCGGGGCGTCCGCGGATCGCGGTCGGCTCACCGGCGTTCCCCGGCGTCCCCGATGGCCGGCGGGGTGGACTCCGATCCGACCGGCCCCAGCCGGCCGGATGCCGCGAGCTCGGCGAGTGCAACACGGTCGACCTTGCCGGCCGCGGTCAGGGGCAGGCTCGAGACGTGGAACCACCGCCGCGGCCGGTGCGCCGCAGGAAGGCCCTCCCGGGCGGCCGCTCTCACCCGGACGAGGGCGCCCGGGCCCCGGTCCGGGAGGATGGCCGCGACGACCGCGCCGAGACGTGGGTGTGGCACGCCGACGACGAACACCTCCTCGCCGGTGGCCCGGCGCAGCTCGTGCTCGACGTCGGCGACGAGCACGGTGACCCCGGCGGTGACGACGGCCTCGGTCCCCCGCCCGGCGACCGTCAGCAGGTCTCCTCGCAGGCTCCCGTGGTCGCCCACCGTGGCGAAGCCGTCCTCGCCCCGGACGAACGGGCCGTCCGCGCCGACGTAGCCCTGCGACAGGTACGGGGACGACACCCAGATGCACCCCGTCGCGGATCTGGACCGTGACCCCGGGGAAGGGACGCAGGTCCGCCTCGTGGGCACCCCAGGCGACGAACGACAGCTCGGCGGCCCCGTAGTAGTGGCTCACCCTGGCACCGGCCGCGGCAGCCCGGCGAGCGACCTCGGGGCTCAACCGGTCGCCGGCGACGACCAGGCAGCGGTCGCGCAGGTCCGTTCCCGCCGACAGGGTCGCGAGCAGCATCGCCGGAGTGAGGTGGGCGTGCGTGGCCTCCTCGGGAGACCCGACCAGGGAGGCGCCGACGTACCGGGCGTGGACGGCGGCGAAGAGGTTCATCGTGGCCGACAGCGGCCCGGGCAGCCAGACGCGTGAGCCGGGACCGAGGTCGGCGAGCGCCGAGACGTGGACGAACGACTCGAACCAGGATCCGGTGGTGCGGACGACCGAGCGGGGCCGGCTGGTCGTCCCCGACGTCCGGAGCGCGATGAGCTGACCGCGATCGTGGGCGCCGAGGACGGCGGCCACCGGGTCCGCGGCGGTGGCGACGTCGACGTGGGGCGGCGCCTCTCCACCTGCGGGGGCAGGGGGCACCGTCAATCGACCTGCTCGTCGGCGTAGCGGGCGAGGAAGGCCTTCTCGTCCGGGGTGAGCCGGCGGGGCCGGTCGATGGCGAAGTCGAAGGGCACCAGCAGGGTGCTGCCGGTGACCGCCCGGCGTCCGTGGTTGAACAGCTCGTAGTGGCAGGTGAAGGCGGCCGCCCGGATGTCCGACACCCAGATCTGCACCTCGAGCGGGTCGCGGGAGTAGACGACCGGCAGCTTGTACTGGATGTCGTGGGCGGCGACGACGGTGCCCTGCCGCAGGCCGGTCTGCTCCTCGAGCGAGGCGCGGTCGAAGAAGAGGTCGACGCGGGCCATCTCGAAGTAGGCCAGGAAGACCACGTTGTTGACGTGGCCGTAGGCGTCCATGTCCGACCAGCGCATGGGGACCTGCACGGTGTGCCTCACGACCGACACCCTGCCGCATGGCTCCGGCCGGCGACCCGCCGGCCGGGGACGGGGCGCGGACGACGGCGGCCGGCCGGAGCAGGTGCTCCCACCGGCCGCCGCGTGGTGACGTTCTGGAACGGCCCCGCGTCAGGGCCCCGTCCCGAGCGTGGTGACGCTCTGGATCGGCTCCGCGTCAGGGCCCCGTCCCGAGCGCGCGAGGGACGGGGGGACGCGGGGTCCTTTTCAGTCCCGGGACAGCTTCCGGTAGGTGGCCCGGTGCGGGCGGGCCGCCTCCGGGCCGAGCCGCTCCACCTTGTTCTTCTCGTAGTCGGCGAAGTTGCCCTCGAACCAGAACCACTTCGAGTCGCCCTCGTAGGCGAGGATGTGCGTCGCCACGCGGTCGAGGAACCAGCGGTCGTGGCTGACGACCACGGCGCAGCCGGGGAACTCCAGCAGCGCGTTCTCCAGGCTGCTCAGCGTCTCGACGTCCAGGTCGTTCGTCGGCTCGTCGAGCAGCAGGAGGTTGCCGCCCTGCTTGAGGGTCAGGGCGAGGTTGAGGCGGTTGCGCTCACCACCGGAGAGCACACCGGCCGGCTTCTGCTGGTCCGGGCCCTTGAACCCGAACGCGGCGACGTAGGCCCGCGAGGGCATCTCGACGTTGCCGACCTTGATGTGGTCGAGGCCGTCGGAGACGACCTCCCACAGCGTCTTCTTGGGGTCGATGCCGCTGCGGTTCTGCTCCACATAGGAGACTTTGACGGTGTCGCCGACCTTGATCTCGCCGTCGTCCGGCTTCTCCTCGCCGACCAGCATCTTGAACAGTGTGGTCTTGCCGGCGCCGTTGGGACCGACGACCCCGACGATGCCGTTGCGGGGCAGGGTGAACGACAGGTCGTCGATCAGCAGCCGCTCGCTGAAGCCCTTGGTGAGGTCGTGGGTCTCGACGACGACGTTGCCCAGCCGCGGGCCCGGCGGGATCTGGATCTCCTCGAAGTCCAGCTTGCGGAACTTGTCGGCCTCGGCGGCCATCTCCTCGTAGCGCTGCAGGCGGGCCTTGCTCTTGGCCTGCCGCGCCTTGGCGCCGGAGCGGACCCACTCCAGCTCCTCCTTGAGGCGCTTCTGCCGCTTGACGTCCTTGGCGCCCTCGACCTTGAGCCGGGCCGCCTTGGTCTCCAGGTAGGTGGAGTAGTTGCCCTCGTAGGGGTAGGCCCGACCGCGGTCGAGCTCGAGGATCCACTGGGCGACGTTGTCGAGGAAGTACCGGTCGTGGGTGACGGCCACGACGGTGCCGGCGTACTTCTCCAGGTGCTGCTCCAGCCAGGCGACGCTCTCGGCGTCGAGGTGGTTGGTGGGCTCGTCGAGCAGCAGCAGGTCCGGCGCCTCGAGCAGCAGCTTGCACAGCGCGACGCGGCGGCGCTCACCACCGGAGAGCACGGTGACGTCGGCGTCGCCGGGCGGGCAGCGCAGCGCGTCCATGGCCTGCTCGATGCGCGCGTCGAGCTCCCAGCCGTCGGCGTTCTCGATGACCTCCATGAGCTCGCCCTGCTCGGCCAGCAGCGCGTCGAAGTCGGCGTCGGGCTCCCCCATCGCCGCGCTGACCTCCTCGAAGCGGGTCAGCGCGTCCCGCAGGGGCTTGACCGCCTCCTCCACGTTGCCGCGGACGTCGAGCTCCTCGTTGAGCGGCGGCTCCTGGAGCAGGATGCCGACCGTGGCGTCCGGCGCGAGCATCACGTCGCCGTTGGAAGGCTGCTGCATCCCGGCCATGATCTGGAGGACGGTCGACTTGCCGGCGCCGTTCGGGCCGACGACGCCGATCTTGGCGCCGGGCAGGAACGACAGGGTGACGTCGTCCAGGATCACCTTGTCGCCGTGCGCCTTGCGCGCACGCACCATCGTGTAGATGTACTGAGCCACTGGGCTTCGAGGCCTTCCGTCGGTTCGCGAGTGGGGGGCGGGCCAGCCGACTGCCGGCCCGCCCCCGTGCGTTCTCCCCTCCGATCCTCCCAGCCCGGGCGCTCAGCTGTGCGCGGGCTCCGTGGTGAGGTCGGTGGTGTCCACCGAGTGCAACGTCTCGGGACCGTCCTCGTAGTCCCGGCCGCGCACGAGTTCCTCCTCGGCACCGGGGTAGTCGTCGGCGGGAGCCGCCGGCACCGGATCGGCCGCGCGGACCGGCCGGCTGCGCTTGAAGACGCCGATGCCGCGGGCCAGGTTGTGGCCGACGGCGAAGGCCCGGATGCGCGGTGTGCTGCGGCGACCGTTCTCGCCCTCCCAGCTGTGCGTGCTGAGCGTCCCCTGGACGATGACCGGGTCGCCCTTGCTCACGCTGCCCGAGACATTGCCGGACAGGTCGTTCCAGCACTCGACGTCGACCCAGAAGGTGCCGGCGTCGACGAACTCCTGGGTCTGGCTGTCGAAGCGGCGCGCGGTCGAGGCCAGGCGGAAGTTGGTGACCGCGCCGTTCTCCAGGCTGACGCGGCGGGGCGAGTCGACGACGTTGCCGACGACGGTGACGTGGGTGTCGTTCACGGTGCTCCTCGGGGCTCTCCGCCGCAGACCGGCGGGTCCGGCAGGGTGCCGGTGCACCGAGGACCCTGGGCCGCACCCGGCCCGGGTGGGACCACGCGCCGCCATCTGTGGACGGGATCGCCGCCTGTGGACGAGCGGGCCGGGATCGTCCGGACCCGCCGCTGCACTCCCGCGCATGACGACGTCGACACCCGCACGCCGAGCTGCCGCCGCTGCACGGGGTGCGATGATCGGGGCCCGAGCGCCCGTAGCTCAGCGGATAGAGCAGGTGCCTTCTAAGCACTTGGTCGCAGGTTCGATCCCTGCCGGGCGCGCCTTGCGTGTCTGCGGCTGGTTCCCGTCTGCAGACGCGGGGCTGCCCTAACCTCGTCGGCAGCCGTGCGAGCCTCCGGCGCGCATCTGCCACCACGGGAGCCGGTCGAATGCTCAACGCGGGCCGTCGCTGCACGCCTCACAGCACCCCGTGAGCGCAGCGAAGCGAAAGCGTCGTGCGCCGCGCGAGTCGCGGGCCACCCGGTCGGATCGCGCGATCAGTGGGGACCGACCGCGGCAGTCCGATCCCGGACGCCGGTCGGACCCGCGTGCCCGACGGCCGACCACAGCCGCCCGTCGGCCACCCGACGAGGACCCGGGCGGCAGCACCGGAGGCCGGGCCAGGGGTGCCGGCCACGTGATCACGGTTGACCGCCGCTCCGGCGACGGTCGAGGCGGAGACGCACCGTGGGGCGCGATCGGCGGCGTGGTCGCCGTCTTGGCGGTGCTCGCCGCCGCTGTCGTCACGAGCGCCTGGTGGCAGCTCCTCCTCGGTCTACCGGTCGTGCTCGCGGTCCCCGCCTGCTACTTCGTCATCCGTCGAGAGCTGACCGTCGGGTGGCAGCGTGGGTTGGGAGCCAGCACAGCAGTGCTGACGCTCATGGCCGTGGTCCTGACCGTGGACGCTGCACGCACTCTCCTCGATCCCCCGCCACCGCCCGCTGTTACCGCCACGTGCGAGGCGGCTGCATCCACCTCAGAGGCGTTGTCGGTCTTCTGGGCGCCTTACGGCACCTTCCCGGGCCGCGCCCCTCGTTACGACGGTGAGCAGTGGTCCGGCGTCATGGCTGCCGTCGGTCGCCTGACCGACGCTGCGCGAGCCGTTGACGACCCGAACGTCCGCGGGTCGATACGCGACGTGCGCGAGAACTGGTCGGGCCTGACGGGGACGCAGGTGGCGCCGATCCCTGAACCGCTCTTCACTCAGGGATACCTCGCGCTGGCAGAGGTCGTGCGCTGGTGCGAGCGGCGCGGTGCCGCGGTCGACCAGCCGCCACGGCGGCCGGGGACCGACACCACCACGCTCGTGAAGACGTGCCATGACACCGGACTCCTCTTCGAAGCCGTCAGTGCCGCCGTCGTGGACGGTGTGGTCTCCGAAGCAGAGGTCAACGACCTGCAGTTCGCCGCCGGCTTCGTCAACGTCAGCGCCGCCAGTGAGCCGCACCTCTACGAACACCCCGTCCTCACGGAGGCCTCGGAGGTCGCCGGAACGGACACCGGAGAGGCGGTTGCCCGCGTCACTCTGGCCCTCTACACGTGGCTGGACGGCTCACCCCTGCCCGGTTCCATCACGGACGACGCTGCGGCGATCGAGGCCGGGTGTCGGGACACGGGGGTCTCCATCCCGGTCACGCCCTGGAGCTCGGTCGCCACTGCTCCGGTCGCCGAGCGGTGAGCCAGAGCCCCCGGGGGATGGGCCGCAACAGCGGTGACCGTCCGACCTCACCTCACCGCCCCCGGGGGTCGGTCACGGGCGTAGCGCTGCGATGGTGCCTCGCAGCGACGCCCGCTCGACCGGTCAGCCGCGGTCGTCCGGGTGCACCCAGCCGATCGCCGGGGCGACGTACCGGGCGACGGTCTCCAGCAGCCGGGCGTTGTACTCGACGCCGAGCATGTTGGGCACGGTGAGCAGCAGTGTGTCCGCCTCGCGGACGGCGGCGTCCTTGGCCAGTTCCTCGGCCAGCTGGTCGGGTTCGCCGACGTAGCTCTTGCCGAAGCGGGCCCGCACGCCCTCGAGCAGGCCGACCTGGTCCTCGCCCGAGCGCTCGCCGAAGTACTGCCGGTCGAGGTCGCTGGTGATGGGCATGACGCTGCGGCTCACCGAGACGCGCGGCGTCCGCTCCCACCCGGCGTCGGCCCACGCGGCGCGGTAGCGGGCGATCTGGTCGGCCTGCAGCTCGTCGAAGGGGACGCCGGTGTCCTCGCTGAGCAGCGTGGAGCTCATCAGGTTCATCCCCTGCCGGGCGGCCCACTCCCCTGTCGCGCGGGTGCCGGCGCCCCACCAGATGCGCTCGGCCAGACCGGGCGACTGCGGCAGGACGGCCAGCTTGCCGGGCATGCCGCCGGCCATCCGCGGGTCGGCGTCCACCAGGCGCTCGCCCCGGACCGCCGCCAGGAACAGCGCGGTCTTCTGCCGCGCGAGGTCGGCGTCGGTCGAACCCTCCGGCGGCACGTACCCGAAGGCCTCCGAGCCGCGCAGCGCCGTCTCGGGCGACCCCCGGCTGACGCCGAGCTGCAGCCGGCCGTCGCTGAGCAGGTCGGTGGCCGCGGCCTCCTCGGCCATGTAGAGCGGGTTCTCGTAACGCATGTCGATCACGCCGGTGCCGACCTCGATCCGGCGGGTGCGCACCGCCATGGCGGCCAGCAACGGGAACGGGGAGGCCAGCTGACGGGCGAAGTGGTGCACCCGGACGTAGGCGCCGTCCAGACCGATCTCCTCGGCCGCGACCGCCAGCTCCACGCTCTGGACGAGCGCGTCCCGCCCGGTCCGGACCTGCGAACCCGGGATGGGCTGCCAGTGCCCGAAGGAGAGGAATCCGATCCGCTTGTCGCTCACGCCCCGCCCAGCGCCGGACGGCGGCCGGCTGTTCCCGGCCGGCCGCCGTCCATCCACCTGCCCGGGTCAGGCGGTGGGCACCACCGTGACCGTGCGGACCGACGCCGAGCCGGTGCCCAGGGCGTTGGTGGCCCTGACCGCGAAAGAGTGCCCGATGCCGGCGGTCAGCCCCGAGACGGTCACCTGCAGCGTGCCGGCGCCAACCGGGACGGTGCCGACCAGCGTGCCGGCGCGGTAGACCTGCACGGTGTAGCCGGTGATCGGCGTCCCGCCGCTGTCGAGCGGGGCCTGCCAGGTCACCCGGGCCGACGTCGGACCGGCCGTGGCCGTCGGCGTACGCGGCACCGATGGCACCCCGCGCGGGACGACCGGCGCCGAGGCCGCCGTGGCCGGGCCGGTGCCGGCCGCGTTCCGGGCCGCGACGGTGACGGTGTAGGTGGCGCCGTTCACCAGGCCGGGCACCGTCGTGGAGCGGACGCCGCCCGACGCGACCAGCGACTTCGCCAGCACGCCGTCGCGGTACACGTTCACGACGTAGCCGGAGAGCACCGCCCCACCGGTGGAGGTCGGCGCCGTCCACCGGACGGCGACCGAGGCGGCTCCCGGCGTGACGCCGTCGAGCACCGGGACACCCGGCAGCGTGCGCGGGGCGACCTGCAGCACGGCGGAGGACGGGCTGGTGCCCAGCGCGTTGGTGGCCGTGAGCCGCAGCGAGTACACCGTGCCGTTGGTCAGCCCGGTCAGCGTCTCGGAGGTGGCCGAGGCCGCCGGGGTCAGCGTGCGCACCGTCGTGGTCCCGGTGGCCACGGTCAGCGTGTAGCCGGTGATCGGCGAGCCGTTGGCCGGCGGGGCGGCCCAGCGGACCACGATCGTGCCGTCGCCCGGGGTCACCGTGCCGAACCGCGGTGCGCCCGGGACGCTGCGCGGGGCGACCACGGCGCTCGGGACGGAGGCCGCGCCGGTGCCGATCAGGTTCCTGGCGGCGACGGTGACCGCGTAGCCGGTGCCGTTGACCAGCCCGGTCACCGTGGTGCTGCGTGCGGTGGCCGGGAGGGTCACCGTCCGCGCCACGGTGGTGCCCTGCAGGACCCGGAGCACGTAGCCGGTGACCGCGGACCCGCCGTCGCCGGCGGGCGCGCCCCAGGCGGCGGTCAGCGAGCCGCTGCCCGCGGTGACCGCGCCGAGCGCGGGCACCAGCGGCGGGTACAGCTGGCCGGTCATGCGGAAGTCCTGGCCGGTCAGCAGCTCGTAGGCGTCGAGCAGGCCGTAGCCGGTGTTGTTGTCCCTGCCGACCGTCTCGATGTCGACGGCGGTGGCCTGGACGACGGCGCGGATCTGCGCGACGGTCGCCGACGGGTGCGCGTCCCGGTAGCGCGCGATGACCGCCGAGGCGTTCGGCGCCGCCATGGAGGTGCCGCTCATCGCCGCGTACCCACCGCTGATGCTGGTCGAGTACACCGCGGAGCCGGGTGCGGCGACCAGGTTGGTGGGACCGCTGTAGCTGTAGGGGGCCGACCGGCCGCTGGACTCGGTCGCCGCGACGGCGAAGGCGCCCGGCGAGGCGGCCGGGTAGTTGACCGCGTTGCCGCTCTGCCGGTTGTTGCCGGCCGAGGCGACCACCACCACGCCCCGCTCGACGGCGTACCGGACCGCGTCGTCGTAGGCGGAGCTGTAGCCGCCGCCCAGGCTCATGTTGATGACCGAGGCCCCGTTGTCGACGGCGTGGTAGATGCCCGCGGCCGCCCAGGACGACGTCCCGCCGCCGGTGGCGCCCAGCACCCGGACCGGCATGATCTCCGCGTTGCTCAGGCCGGCGATGCCGATGCCGTTGTCGCGGAGCGCCGCGATCTGCCCGGCGACGTGCGTGCCGTGGCCGTGCGGGTCGACGCAGCCGTTCCCGGCCGGGTCGTAGGTGGCCGCGTCGGAGGTGAAGTCGGCGCCGAGGTCGCAGCGCACCCGGCCGGCGAGGTCCGGGTGGCTGGCGAGCACCCCGGTGTCGAGGACGGCGACGACCAGGCCGCTGCCGTCGGGGGCGTCGGCGGGCAGGTCGTCGACGTGCCAGGTGTCGAGGGTCCACTGCTGGGGCCGGAGCGCGTCGTTCGGCGTGCCGATCGCCCGGACCGGGACGTCGACGCTGACGCTGACGACCCCGTCCTCCTGGCGCAGCTCGGCCTTGGTCTCGGCGACCTCGCTCTGGGGGACGCGCTCGGTGACCACCTCGACGCCGTCGTCGGTGACGACGATGGCCGAGACCGAGGTGGCGGGACCGGTCGGTTCCTCGGCCCACGCCGGGGTGCCGACGGCGGCGACGAGGACGGCGCTGACCGCGGTGAGCACGCCGGCGCGCAGCGGGAGCCTGGTGGACGGACGGGACATGGTGCTCCTCCGAGCGGATGGGTCGTCACGTCTCTCTCGTCACCCGGGAATGCGTGCTGGAGGGTGCTCATCCGTCCGGGGGAGGCCGCCGCGCACCGGCGCCGCCGTCCCGTCCGTCACACCTGCCTCACCGTGCACGCATTATCACGTTGTGTGATGGATTGACCACGACTCTCCGTCCACCGGTTCCCGGACTGGAGGGGTCCGGTCCCGCAGGCTGTCCGGGTGAACCTGAGCGCCCCCGACGTGTCGCGTCCCCAGGAGGGGACCGCCGGCGCCGCCGCCGGCTCGAGGCTCCGCGCGATCGACACCCTGCTGGCCGACCGCGGACAGCTGTTCCGGGCACTGTTCGTCGCCGCGCCGATCCCCAAGGCCCTCGTCGACCTCGACGGCCACCTGCTGGTGGTCAACGACGCGCTGTGCGCGCTGACCGGCCGCACGCCCGAGGACATGGTCGGTCGGCACGTCGACCTGCTCGCCCACCCCGACGAGGCGCCGGTGCCCGACACCACCGACGACCCGCTGGACCCGTGGCTGCGGGTGGACGGCGAGCGGCGCCTGCGCCGCGCCGACGGCAGCGAGCTGTGGGCCACCCAGTCGCACGAGGTCATCCACACCAGCACCGGGACGCCACAGTTCGTCGTCCTCTCGCTGGTCGACGTCACCGACCGCCGGCGCGCCGAGGAGGACTTGGTCCGGCGGGCCTTCACCGACCCGCTGACCGGCCTGCCCAACCGGCGGGCCCTCAACGACCGGCTCAACCACGCCCTGGCGCTGTCGCGCCGCCGCGGGCTGCAGGTCGGGCTGGTGCACCTCAACCTCGACCGCTTCCAGGCGGTCAACGACGTCCTCGGCAACGAGGCCGGCGACCAGCTGCTCATCCAGGTCGCCGAGCGGCTGCGCTGGAGCACCCGGGTCGAGGACACGGCCGTCCGGCTGGGCGGCGACGAGTTCCTCATCCTCGCCGAGGACGTCGAGGACCTCGACGGGCTGCGCACCATGGCCGACCGGCTGCTGTCGGTGCTCGACGACCCGTTCCTCATCGGCAAGCGCGAGATCGTGCTGTCGGCCAGCGTCGGCCTGACCCTCGGCTCCGACGTCGCCCCCGACGACCTGCTGCGCCAGGCGCACGCCGCGCTCACCCGCGCCAAGGCCGACGGCAGCCGCGCCCGCATCGAGGTGCACGACGGCGGGCTGTCCGACAGCGAGGTCGACCAGCTGCAGCTGGAGGCCGACCTGCGCAACGCCCTGGAGTCCGACGAGCTGCGGCTCTTCTACCAGCCGATCGTGTCGCTGCACGACGAGACGCTGCTGGGCTACGAGGCGCTCATCCGCTGGCAGCACCCCACCCGCGGGCTGCTGCCGCCGGGGGCCTTCCTCACCGCTGCGGAGGACAACCGGCTCACCTCCCGGCTGGGTGCCTGGGTGCTCCGCCAGGCCTGCTTCGACGCCGCCGGCTGGCCGGCGGGCCTGCGGGTGCACGTCAACATCTCCGCCCGGCACCTCGCCGAGCCCGGCTTCGCCGACCTGGTCGCCGACGCGCTGGCCGAGTCCGGCCTGCCGCCGGAGCGGCTGGAGCTGGAGATCACCGAGTCGACGGCGCTGTTCGCCGCCGACGCCACGCTGCAGGCGGTCTCCGAGGTCACCGACGCCGGCGTCACGCTGGCCCTCGACGACTTCGGCACCGGCTACTCGGCGATCACCGCCCTGCACCGGCTGCCGATCCACACGGTGAAGATCGACCGCTCGTTCGTCGCCGACGTGGTCACCGAGCCCTCGACCGCCGCGCTCGTGCAGGGCCTGGTGCAGCTCGGTCTGGGCATGGGCCTGCAGGTCATCGCCGAGGGCATCGAGGACCTCGACCAGGCCGACTGGCTGCGCGAGCACGGCTGCGAGATGGCCCAGGGCTACGCCTTCGGCCGGCCGGCGCCGCTGCCCGCGACCCTCCCGAGCACCGGGGACGTCGACCTGACCAGCACCCTGCCGCCCGGCGAGGTCACCGTGCAGGACGTGCTGGACGGCGAGGCCGTGGTCACCTCCGGGCTGCCCCCCGTCCCCGCACCCGGCCAGCCGGCCACCCGGGCGATGTCGGTCGACGAGCTGACCGCCGAGGGCCCGCCCACCGAGGACCGCCGGCTCGAGCAGGAGTAGTCAGGCGCGCGGGAGCGCCAGCGGCACCGGCCGCTTGGCGGCGCGGCCGTCCCCCGAGGAACGGCCGCGCAGCCGGCGGGCGATCCACGGCGCGACGAAGCCGCGCACCCACGCCGCCTCCTCGGCCAGCGCCGCCCGCAGCGCGCGCGGCGGCTGCGGGGGCAGCGGGGTGCGCCAGTCGCCGTCCACCGGCAGGCCCAGCGCTGTCGCCGCGGCCAGCGCCGTCCGCCGGTGGCCCTCGGCGGTGAGGTGGATGCGGTCGCTGTCCCACATCCGCCAGTCCTGCACCCACCCGGCGCCCCACTGGTCGAGGACGACGGCGCCGTGCCGGGCCGCGATCGACCACAGCGAGGCGTTGAAGACCGCGACCCGCCCGCGGGTGCGCCGGATGATCGGCGTCTGCCGCGGGTCCACCCCCGTCGCCAGCAGCACGTCGGCGCCGGCGGCGCGGAAGCGGACGACGGCGTCCTCGAGGTCGGCGGCCAGCCGGTCGGGGTCGGCACCGGGGCGCAGCAGGTCGTTGCCGCCGGCGACCAGGCTCACCAGGTCCGGCTCGGCGGCCAGCGCCACCGGCACCTGCTCGGCGAGCACCTGGCCGAGCAGCCGGCCGCGGATGGCCAGGTTGGCGTACTCCACCTCGTCGTTGGTCACGGCCGCCAGGTGCTCGGCCAGCCGGTCGGCCCAGCCGCGGAACTCGCCGGGGCGCTGCGGGTCGGGGTCGGCCAGCCCCTCGGTGAAGGAGTCCCCCAGGGCGAGGTAGCGGTGCCAGGAGGTGCGGGCGGGTCCGAGCTGCACGCAGACACTCCAGCACGGTGACCGGGCGCACAGCCGGGCACCCCGACCTCGCCCCCGGGCTGTCCACGCAGGAGTGCTGACGGCTGCGCTGGCCCCGGAGCGGGTGTGGTCGACTGGCCGCCATGCCGGTCGACCCCGCCACGTTCGCCGAGGCCCTCCGCCAGTACGCCGCCGGGGTGTGCCTGCTGACCGTCCGCGACGACATCGACGACGTCGGCACCACGGTCTCCTCGGTGATGAGCGTGTCGGCGCAGCCGCCGCTGGTCGCCGTCGGCCTCGCCGCGGGCGGCTACCCCGCCGAGGTGCTCGAGGAGGTCGGCAGCTGCGGGCTGACCGTGCTCGCCGCCGAGCACGCCATCGTGGCCAGCCGGTTCTCCTCGGCCGGGCGGCCCAGCGCCCGGCACCTGCTCGAGTCGGTGCCCTGGCGACGGGCGGAGGGCAGCGAGGCGATCGTGCTGGAGGGCGGGCTGGCCGCGCTGGACTGCCGGCTGGAGCGGCTGGTCGAGGCCGGCGACCACGTGCTGGCGCTGCTGGAGGTCACCGGCGTCCCCGTGCTGGCCCGGGGCGGCGCCCCGCTGGTCCGGCTGCGCGGCCGCTACGTCGACGCGGCCGGGGAGCCCGCCGGACGCGCCTGATCCCCCGCTCCGTCCGGCACACTGCGGCCGCGGATGTCACATCTCGGCCCCGGGCGGTGCTGTAGGGACATGGAGCTCGTTCGACAGGCGGGACCCGAGGCCGTCCTGGCCCTGCCGGGCGCGGCGTACCGGGGCGCGACGGGCCGGGTCGGGGGGACCGACGGCGGCGCGGTGCCGCGAGCGGTCCCCGGAGCCGTGCGCGCCGACCTCGGCGAGGTGTTCCGCCAGGAGTACCCGCGGGTCGTCGGCGTGGCCGCCCGGGTGCTCGGGTCGCGGGACTCGGCCGAGGACGTCGCGCAGGACGTGTTCCTGTCCTTCGCCCGCTCGTCGGTGCCGGCCGGGGAGGCCCGCGGCTGGCTCGCGGTCGCCGCGGCCCACACCGCGCTGAACCTGCTCCGCTCGGGACGTCGCCGCGCGTCCCGGGAGGAGACCGCCGCCGCGGCGGACGACGTCGTCGCGCCCGACGTGGCCGACGCCGTCGTGACCCTCGAGGAACGCCGCCGGGTGCGCGCCGCGCTCGCCCGGCTGCCCCGCAAACAGGCCGTGGCCCTCGTGCTGCGGCACAGCGGCATGGGCTACGCCGACGTCGCGGCAGCCCTCGACCTGTCCCCCGGCAGCGTCGGCACGACCGTGCGGCGCGCCGAGTCCGCGCTGCGGAAGGAGCTGGACCGCCATGCGTCATCCGACTGAGGGCGTGCTGCGCCGCCTCGTCGACGAGCCCGCCGGGGTCTCCGACGCCGACCGTCAGCACGTCGCCGACTGCCCCCTCTGCCTCGGCGGCCTGGCCGCCGCCCGCGCGGACGCCGTGGCCGTGGGCGCCGCGCTGCGCTCCGACGGCGCCGCGCACCCCGACCCCGCGGCCGCGTGGGCGCGCCTGTCGTCGGCGCTGCCCGCCCGGCTACGCCGCCGACTGCTCCCCCCCTTCTACATT
>NZ_NVPT01000050.1 GCF_002802985.1 Geodermatophilus chilensis
AGGCCGACCTCGTTGTCCAACCCCAGGGTTGTGACCGATCTGCCGCTCGACGGTCATTGATGGCAGCCTGCCCGCCCTACTTGTTCAGCAGGCTCCTAGGTGAGTCGGCGCAGCACCTCGTCGACGCTGTGCCGGATGTGCTCCTCCACCTCGGCGGCGATCGTCGCCTCGTCCCCCTCCTCGATGACGCGGACCAGCCGACGGTGCATCGTCGCGTCCCGTTCGGGGTCGTGTCGCACCGCCTGGTCCACGGTCAGCGCGATGTGCACCTGTGACCCGACCGAGGGCCAGATCTTGCGCAGCGTCGGACTGTCGGCCAGGTCCCAGATCGCCTGGTGCAGCGCGATGTGGGTGACGTGGGCCTCCAGGTCGTCCCCGAACTCGATCGCGGCGAGGTGCGACGCCAACGCCTCCCGGACGCCGTCCATCGCAGGCCCGTGCGGATCACGGGACAGGCGCAGTGCGGCCATCGTCTCCAGCGGCACCCGCACCTCGGCGACGTCGCGCAACTCCTCGGCCGTGGGCTGCGCGACGTGGATGCCCTTGTAGGGCACCTGCACGAGAGCGCCCTCGTGGACCAGTTGCTGGAGCGAATCCCGCAGGGTGGGGCGGCTGACGTCGAGCGCCTCGGCGAGGTGGACCTCCTTGATGCGCTGGCCCGGCCGGAGCTCGCCGGTGAGCAGCGCCCGCCGGATCCGCGCCGAGACCTCCTCCCGCCGGGTGGACGAGACGACCCCCCGCCGCTCAGGGTCACGGCCGCATCCGGCAGGGGTGTCTCCTCGGTCATGCAGATTGACTGACGATCCCTGCCGTTCCCCACGTTCCGGAGTGTCCGTGCCCATCACCCGAGGGCGGACCGGCTGGATGTATCACCCGTCCGTGCCCGCCGATCCTGTCCTCGAGCGAACGGCGACCACGGAGCCCCGCATGAACACCTACGACCCGTCGCACCACATCCGCTACGTGCACCTGTCCGGACCGGCGGCCGCCCGCTCGGCTCCCGCGGACGGCTCTCCGCGGGTCGCCGGCCCGGACGAGCAGGTCACCTCCTCAGGAGCTCCGTCCTCCGGCCGCTCCGTGCAGGAGGAAGGCGCCGTACCCGACGACGCGGGCGCGCCCCGTCCCGCTGTCCGCCGACGTGGCCAGGCGGAGCAGCTCGACCGTCAGGTCGCGCTCGGCGGCGTGGTGCAGCAATCCGCGCAGGGGGTGGTGGCCACAGGCGTCGTCCGGTCGCAGGGCGCCGGCGTCGCGGGCCAGGACCGCGTCGGCGGTGCGCCGGTCCCGCTCGCGCGCCGAGCGCTCGTCGAGGTGGTGACTGAGGTCGGTGGAGACGACGGCGAGGGCGCCGTCGAGCGCGAGCAGGACGGCCGCCACGGACTCCGGCCGCGTGCGGCCGACCAGCACCGGTAGCACCGCGACCTCCGGGCCGAGGATCCGCTGGAGGAACGGCAGGTGCGTCTGAAGGGAGTGCTCGCCGTCGTGCGGACGGTCGTCCACCACCACGCCGGGCAGCGCAGCGGCCGCCGTCCGGGCGTCGTCGTCGACCCGCACGGTGCCCAGCGGTGTGGCGAAGCCGTCCACGGCCGGCACCGCCATCCCGTCCAGCGGCCAGAAGTGCGCCGGCCCCAGCAGCACGACGCGGGGGACAGCGTCCGGGGATGCCGTGGTGAGCTGCGCGTACGCGGTCGCGGCCACCGCGCCCGCGTACCGGTAGCCGGCGTGCGGCACGACCAGGGCGGCGGGCGGCACCGGCTGCGGACGGCCGCGGACCTCCCCGAGCAGTCGGTCCACCAGGTCGCTCAGCTGCTCCGGATCAGCCGGGTAGAACCGGCCGGCGACCGCGGGTGGGCGCACGCGCGCCGATCAGCTCCCGGCCACGGACACCGGCAGCCGCCGCGCTCCCCACCGGCCGACCGGCCCGTCGTAGCGGCCCGGGACGGCGGCGCCGCACGAGGCGCAGCGCCCGTCGTCGGTGAGCCGGTAGCGGCCGATGACGTACCAGTCCCGCTCCACGACGGCCTCGCCGCAGGCCGGGCAGGTGGTGCGACCGCCCTCGGCGTCGTGCACGTTGCCCGTGTAGACGAAGCGCAGCCCGTGCTGCCGGGCGATCCGCCCCGCGCGGGTCAGCGTCGCCGGTGGGGTGGGCGGGACGTCGCGCATCTTGAAGTCCGGGTGGAAGGCGGTGAAGTGCAGGGGGACGTCGGGCCCCAGGTTCTCGGCGATCCACGCGCACTCGGCGTCGATCTCCGCGTCGGAGTCGTTGTGCCCCGGGATGAGCAGCGTGGTGATCTCGAACCACACGTCGGTCTCGTGCCGCAGGTACAGCAGGGTGTCGAGCACCGGCTGCAGGCGGGCGGCCGACACCCGCCGGTAGAAGTCGTCGGTGAACGCCTTGAGGTCGACGTTCGCGGCGTCGACGTGCGCGTACAGCTCCCGCCGCGCGTCGTCGCCCACGTAGCCCGCGGTGACCAGGACGGCCTTGATCCCGCGGGCCCGGCAGGCGTCGGCGACGTCCACCGCGTACTCGAGGAAGATCGTCGGGTCGTTGTACGTCATCGCGACGCTGCGGCAGCCCAGCCGCTCGGCGGCCGCGGCGATGTCGTCGGGGCCGGCGGCGTCGGAGAGCCGGTCGATCTCCCGCGACTTGGAGATGTCCCAGTTCTGGCAGAACCGGCAGGACAGGTTGCACCCCGCCGTGCCGAACGACAGCACCGCGCTGCCCGGCAGGAAGTGGTTGAGCGGCTTCTTCTCGATGGGGTCCACGCAGAAGCCGCTCGACCGCCCGTAGGAGGTCAGCACGACCTGGTCGTCGACGCGGCCGCGCACGAAGCACAGCCCCCGCTGCCCCTCGTGCAGCCGGCACTCCCGCGGGCAGACGTCGCACTGCACGCGACCGTCGTCGAGCCGGTGCCAGAACCGGCCCGGCACCGTGAAGCGGTCGGAGAGACTGATGTCGGCCGTCATGACGCCTCCCGCACCCCACGATAGGCGTGCCGGACGGGTCGACGGCGTGCCTCGAGAGCCAGAGCCGCTGGACCGCGCCGCCGGCGGGCGGCCCGGGTTCACCCGGTGCCGCCGGCCTCCCGCGGGGTGCTGGGAATGGCCTCCTCCGCATCTGGAACATCCGGAGCGGCCGGAGGCGTGTCCCGGGGCAGGATCGCCGGCGGTCGCGCCGCGGGGGTGCGTCCGGCGGCCGCCTCCTGCCGGGCCGTGTCGAGGGCGATGATCCGGTTGCCGCGGTTGTGGGACAGCCAGAGCGCGCGGGCCCACGTGTAGATGGCGCCGAGCCGGTTGCCCCAGCCGACCAGGTACATCACGTGGATGAAGACCCACATGACGTAGGCCAGGAAGCCGGTCACCTTCACCCCGAAGGCGTCGGCGACGGCGGAGCGGTAGCCGATCGTGGCCATGGTGCCCTTGTCGAAGTACCGGAAGGGCGGCGTCTGCCGGCCGGCGAGACGGTCCTTGATGACCCGGCCGACGTACTTGCCCTCCTGGATGGCCGGCTGGGCCACCCCGGGCAGCTTGTCCAGCGACGCCATGTCGCCGATGGCGAAGACCTCGGGATGGCCGGGCACCGTGCAGTCGGGGCCCACCGGGATCCGGCCGGCGCGGTCGGTCTCGACGCCGGCCTTCTCCGCCAGCATCCGGGCCAGCGGGGAGGCCTGGACCCCTGCGGCCCAGATGCGGGTGCGCGTGCGGATCGTCTCGAGCCCGTCCGGGCCCTTGACCGTGATGGACTCGTGGTCCATGTCGACGGCCAGGGTGTTCAGCCGTACCTCGATCCCCATCTCCTCCAGGCGCTTCTCGGTGTACGCCTGCAGCTTCGGCGCGAACGGCGGCAGGACGGCCCCCGCGCCCTCCAGCAGGATGATCCGGGCCTGGTGCGTGTCCGCGGAGCGGTAGTCCCGGGGGAGGACGGTGTGCGCCAGTTCCGCGATCTGCCCGACCAGCTCGACGCCGGTCGGCCCGGCGCCGACCACCACGAAGGTGAGCCACTCGGCCCGCTCGGCCGGGTCGGTGGCGATCTCGGCCATCTCGAACTTGGCCAGGATCCCGTCGCGCAGGTACCGGGCGTCCTCGATGGTCTTCATGCCGGGGGCGTACTCGGCCAGCTGGTCCTTGCCGAAGTAGGAGTGGGTCGCCCCGGCGGCGACGACGAGGGTGTCGTAGGGCAGCTCGAGCTGCCGGCCGTCCGGTGCGCGGGCGCCGACCACCCGGCGGTCCAGGTCGAGGTCCTGCACGTCCGCGAGCAGGACGCGGGCGTTCCGCTCCTTCTTGGTCACGCTGCGCAGCGCCGGCGCGATGAGCCCGGGCGGCAGGATGCCCGTCGCCACCTGGTACAGCAGCGGCTGGAAGAGGTGGTGGTTGGCCCGGTCCACCAGCGTCACGTCGACGTCGGCACGGTCGAGGGCCCGGGTGACGTTGAGCCCCCCGAACCCACCTCCCACGACGACGACCCGGTGTCTCCCAGTAACGCTCGCACCCATGGCAGCGCCCCTCATGCCAGGCCGCCCGGGGGGCTGTCGGAACCCGCCTCGCAGCAGCTCCTCGTCGTGGTGTCCCGCCCGACGGATCGTCTCCGCCTGCGGCAGGCCTACCGGAATCCCAGGGCGTACGCCAGTGGATCGGCGCGTCGCCGATGGGCGCAGTCGGGCGCTGGAGTCCCCCGGTCGTCTCCCACCCCGTGGCGACCGGTCGTGGGAACCGATGTCGGACGTCATGGCGCCTGCCGCACCCGCTCATGGCGTGCCGGACGGGGTCGACCGCCCCGTCTCGACCTCACCCCGGTGCCCCGATGTCGGGCTCCGGACACGGAACCGGAGTCGTCCCCGACGGTCGGAGCGCGAGCTTGCGGAGGCCCCTACCTGCGTAGCAGCTTGTGGATCGCCGCCTGGGCCACCGGCTTGACCGTGATCAGGTCCAGGTTCACGTGGTGGGGCAGGTTCACGGCGAAGGCGCAGACCTCGGCCACGTCCTCAGCGGTCAGCGGCTTCTCCACCCCGGCGTAGACCTTCGCCGCGGCCTCGGCGTCCCCACCCAGGCGCGTCAGCGAGAACTCCGGGGTGTGTACGAGACCCGGGGCGACCTCGACCACGCGCACGTTGTGCTCGGCCTCCTCCAGGCGCAGCGCCTCGGTCATCCCGTGCTGGGCGAACTTCGCCGCGTTGTACCCGCCCCCGCCCTCGTAGCCGCGCTGGGAGGCCAGGGAGGTGAGGTCAGCACCGTGCCCTGCCCGTTCTCGCGGAGAGCGGGCAGGAACGCCCGGGTGATGCGCATCGTGCCCAGCACGTTGACCCGGTACATCCACTCCCAGTCCTCGTCCTTGGCCTCAGCCACCCAGTCGGTGCCCCGGGCACCACCGGAGATGTTCAGCAGCGCGTCCACCCGCCCCTGCTCGCCCAGGACCTCGTCCCGTAGAGCTGCCACATCAGCCTCGGAGGTGATGTCGCACGGGGCGGCGATCGCGCCGGTCTCACGGGCCAGTGCCTCGAGCCGCTCGGCGCGGCGGGCCACGGCGTAGACGGTCCACCCGTCGGCGCACAGTCGACGGGCGCTGGCCTCCCCTATCCCGGTCGACGCACCGGTGACGACGGCGACCTTCCCGGGACGGGACAGGACAGCCCCATCCCTGCCGTTCGTGTTCTGGGTCATGGTCCCCACGCTAGCCAGCACCCGGACCGTCGCCGGAGTGCACGGAAACGGCTCCGCACCAGTCCGCTGCCTGGGCGTGCCACTGCCACAGGCCTCCCGACACGACGTCTGTCGCGTTCGTCCTCGCCCGGATCAGCCTCGTCCCCGCCGCGCTCTCCCGCCTCGGGCGACGATGCCGAGCGCCCACAGCAGCCCTCCCGGGGGTGGGCAGGATCGGCGCCCCCAGCGGCCGGGCGCACCGACGCAGCACCGGGTCGGCGCGCACCGGTGCGGAACCGCGCCCCCCTGGCTAACGTCCAGCCGCATGAGGGACACCGACCTCCGGGTGGCGATCGTCGGGGCCGGCATCGGAGGGCTGTCCCTGGCCCTGGCTCTGCGGGAGCGCGGCGTGCGGGCCGAGGTGTTCGAGCAGGCCCCGGAGCTGACCGAGATCGGCGCCGCGATCGCGCTGTCGGCCAACGCCACGCGCGAGTACGCCCGGCTGGGCCTGGTCGACGAGCTGGCCGCGGCCTCCACCATCCCCACGGAGCTGATCTACCGCCACTGGCAGGACGGCAGCCGCATCGCCGCCCATCCCGTGCGCAAGGACGACGCCTACGTGAGTCGGTTCGGTGCGCCGTACTTCGACATCCACCGCGCCGACCTGCAGAAGACCCTCAGCGGCGCATTCGGCGTCGAACACCTGCACCTCGGCTGCCGACTGACCGATCTCGTCCCGGAGCGCGACTCGGTCGTCCTGGAGTTCGCCAACGGCCGGATCGAACGCGCCGACGTGGTCGTCGGCGCCGACGGCGTGCGGTCCACCGTCCGCCGGTGGGTCACCGGCGCGGACGACGCCGTCTACTCCGGCACCAGCGCCTTCCGCGGCATCGTGCTCACCGAGAGCCTGCCCTCACTGCCGGACCCGCACACGATCCAGTTCTGGATGGGCCCCGACGCGCACCTCCTGCACTACGCGATCGGCGGCGCCGGTGAGTTGGTCAACTTCTTCGCGGTGGTGGAAGGCCCCTCGATCTGGCTGCATGACGGCACGGTGGCCGAGGTCCACGAGGACGTCCCGGTGGCCTCCTTCCGGGGCTGGCACCCCGCCGTCACCGAGATGGTCCGAGCGGCCGAGAGCCCGCTCCGCTGGGGGCTGTTCACGGTGCGCCCCCTGCTGCGCTGGTACCGGGGCCGGGTCGTCATCCTGGGCGACGCCGCCCACGGCATGCTGCCGCACCAGGGACAGGGCGCCAACGCCTCGATCGAGGATGCCTTCGCCCTGGCCGCACTGCTCGACGACGCTCGGCCCGGCGACGACCTCGAGCCGGTGTTCTCCCGGTTCCAGACGCTTCGCCGGGCCCGCACGCGCGCGATCCAGCGCAGCTCCTGGGTCACCAACTCCCTGCTCCACCTGCCCGAAGGACCGGCCGCCCGGATGCGGAACGCGAAGATGGCGAGGTTCCCGGAGGACTTCGGCTGGATCCACGAGTACGACGTGCAGCAGGCGCTCCAGCCGTCGGCTCCCGGGACTCGCTGAGCGACGGAACACCCCGCCACCGACCGGAGGCAGCATCCTGATGGCGCGAGACGAGCTCGAAGACGGGTTCGCGGAGGTCCTGGGAACGGTCGCCGGCATCGATCGCGCCGACATCGCCCCGGAGAGTTCCTTCACCGAGGACCTCGGCATCGACTCCCTGACCATGGCCGAGGTCGTCGTCGCCGCTGAGGACCGGTTCGGCGTGCTCCTCCCCGACGACGACTGGGCGCGGTTCACGACGGTGGGCGACGCCCTCCGGTACCTGGAGCAGTCGACCACCGCGCCGCCATGGACGCCGCCTCGAGCTCGATAGGGGCCGGGGGCTGCCTCGGGCGGTGCATCCCGCCCGTGCGTGCGCCCCCCGGCTGATCCGCCACGGATCGGCGGTGGAGTGTCAGCACCAGCAGCGGTGGGTGCACTGCCGGGACGGCGCTCAGCTCCGCACGGAGGAGAAGTCCGGGCGCTCCAGCAGCCCGGAGACGGCCAACCCGACGAGCAGGCCCCAGAAGGCGGCCCCGACGTTGAGGACCGTCACGTCGGCGACGGTGACCACGAAGGTCACCAGGGCGCCGAGGGTGAAGCGCGTGCTGAAGGCCGCGACGAACGACGCCTGCAGCACCCGCAGCAGGGCCAGCCCACCGAGGGCGGCGATGAAGGCCGGCGGCGTGGCGAGCATGGCACTGGTGAACAGCGGCGAGAACAGACCGAACAGCATGGCGAGCAGACCGCAGGCGATCCCGGCGGTGTACTGCCGGGATCGCTCGCCGGATGCCGAGAGCAGGGCGTTGGTCGGCCCGGTCAGGCAGGTCGACACCGTGCCCACCGCCGCGGTCAGGAGCGACCATGCTCCGCAGGCGACGGTGGTGGCGTTGATCGGTGGCGCATGCCCGACCGCGCGCAGCACCGCGATCCCCTGTCCGTTCTGCACCACGAGCACGGTGATGGCCAGCGGCACGACCAGCTCCACCATCGCCTGCAGCGACCACTCGGGCGCCTGGAGCACCGGCGCGGCGAACCACTCCGCCCCGGCCGCAGCCGGGTCCAGGCGGCCGGACGTCCCGACGACCACACCTCCGACGACCAGCGCGCCGATGATCGGGGGGATCCGCCGACCCAGCCCGGGCAGGGCGTTGAGCAGCAGGAAGGCCACGACCATCGGGGCGGCGATCAGGACGTCGTCCTGCAGGGAGCGCACCAGGTCGACACCGAACCGCAGGAAGATGCCGGCGACCATGGCCATCACGATCGGCATGGGTACGACGGCCATGGCCCGGCGGACCCACCCGCTCAGCCCGAGGAGGAGGACCAGCAGACCGGTGGCGAAGAAGGCGCCGACCACCTGCGGCCAGGTGAGGTGGGTCAGGGCCGGCCCGACGAGCACGGTGCCGGGGATCGTCCAGAAGAAGGCCAGCGGCTGCTGGTAGAGCCAGCACGCCACGACCGTGAGGACGCCGTTGAGGAAGAAGGCGCCGAAGAGCCACGAGGCCAGCTCCTCCTGGGACAGCCCGCCCTGCGCGCCCACCGCCAGGATCACCGCGACCGGGCCGGTGGCCGCGAAGATCACGCCGACGAGGCCGTTGGCGGCATAGACCGTCCCACCGTCCCGCCGCAGCCGTCGCGGGCCGGGCAGGGGCCGGACGGGGCGCTCGATCAGGTGCTCACGCACCGCCGCCCCGGGAACGGCGTTCTCGTCGGCGCTCCGTGGTCTCATGTGCTCCGTTCCCGTCTGGTCACCACGCGCGTGTCATGTCCGTGCGGGGACGAGGGCAACCGTGGGCGCTGCGCTGCCTCGTCGGCGCGGCGGAACGACCACCGAGCAGCTGCTCGCAAGGAGGACGCTCCCGCCCGTGCGACCGTCGGTCGGCGGTCGCCGTCCGCGTGACCGCTCTGGGGACGTCCGGCCTCTCGAGGCCGCGCACCCGCGCTTCCGCCACCTGACCCCGAGGTGCACGACTGGCCTCGCCGTCCCGGGTTCTCCGCGCCTCCCCGGCCCGGGCCGGTCGAGGTCACGCTCGACTCCCCGGACGAGTCGGGGTGATCACCGGGGTGGACTCCTACCGCCGCTCCTCCTGGGGCGGCCGGGCCAGCAGGATCGAGTAGGGCGGGTGCTGGTGGATCACCCGCTCGGCCGTCCGGGATCCCCGGTGGTGCTGGTGCCCGAGGACGAGGAGGTCCACCTCGAGATCCTCGGCTCGCTGCAGGATGACGTCGGCGGCGTCGTGCTCCGTGGCGACGACCATCTCGCCGTGGGCGTCGATGCCTGCGGCGCACAGCCGGTCGACCAGCTGCTGCACCGCGGCCCGGTCGGCGTCCTCGGCGTCGTCGTCTGCCGACCAGACACCGAGGCGGGCCGAACCGCCGGTGATGTCCTCCGGGATGATGTGCCCCCGGGCCACGTGCAGCACGTGCACGGTGGCCCCGGTCAGCGTGCCGATCTGCTCGGTCCGCCGGATCGCGGAGGCGTTCTCCTCCGTGGGGTGCGCGTCGATCGCGACGAGGATCCGCTCATACACCGTTGCTCGCCTCCCTGGAGGAATGGGGGATCGACGGACGACCCGCTCTCGAGAGCGGTTCCGCGCGACCGGTGATCATCGCCCGGCGGAGGGCTGCGCTGCGCCGGTGGGCTCCACCGGCACGGCCCTGGCCGCGACCGCTCGCCGGGCCACGGGGACCAGCAGGGTGAGGAGTGCACCGAAGGCCGCCAGCCCGGTCAGCACGTAGAAGATGGCCTCCAGCTCGAGCCCTGCGGCCACGAGGAGGCCGCCGACCATGGGGCCCGCGACACCGCCCAGGCGCCCGAAGCCCGCGCACCAGGCGACGCCGGCGCTGCGCACGTTGGTGCGGTAGTAGTTGGCCACGAAGCCGTAGATCAGGATCTGGGTACCGCTCGTCCCCGCCCCGACGACCGCGACGAAGAGCAGCAGCAGCGCCAGCGGAGCGTCGACGGTGAGCAGCGCCAGGGCGATCGCCCCGATCAGGAACGACGCGGCGACCACCAGTTTGGGCCCGAACCGGTCGGCGAGCCGGGAAGCCACCAGGGCCGCGACGACCGCCCCGCCGTTGAGCACCAGGAGGAAGGACAACGATCCCTGCGTCGAGTACCCGGCGCGGCCCATGAGCTCGGGCAGCCAGGTGTTCAGCACGTAGACCAGGATCAGTCCGGTGGCGCTCATGAACCCCAGCACCAGCGTGGGGAACCAGTACTGCCGACCGAACAGGCCCGCGAAGCCCGCCCGCTCACGCCGGACCGGCGTCGTGGCGTCGCCGGGCGCGGGGCTGGACGTCGCGATGATCGGCACGCCGGTGCGCTCGGAGACCCTCCGGGCCTCCTCCAGCCGACCGCGGGACGCGAGCCAGCTCGGTGACTCCGGCATCAGGAAGAAGGCCAGCGGCAACAGGGTCACCAACGGGATCGCGCCGATCCAGAACATGCCGCGCCAGCCGATCTCCCCCAGCAGCAGGATCGCCAACAGCGCGGCCAGCAGGCTCCCGATCGGCACACCGGAGTAGGTGATGGCGTTGGCGAGGTTCTTCTTGCCCGCCGGTGCGTACTCGGCGACCAGGGCGCCGGTGGTGGCGACCAGGGCCCCGACGCCGATGCCGGTGAGGAAGCGCATGAGCCCGAACCCGCCGACGGTGTCCATCAGCGCGGTCGCGCCCATGCCGACGCTGAACCACGCGTACGCCGTCAGCATGACCTTCCGGCGGCCGACGATGTCGGCCACGCTGCCGGCGAGCAGGGCGCCGACCAGCACGCCGAACAGCGCGTAGCTGCCCAGAGCCCCGGCGACGGGCGGCGTCACCTGTCCGATCTGGCCGGGGTCGGAGAGGAACAGCGGGACGACGGTGCCGTAGACGACCAGGTCGTACCCGTCGAATATGAGACCGAGAGTGGCCAGCGCGACGACCCAGACCACGGTCCGCCGACGCCGGGCCTCCTGCTCCGGGGTCGGCTCCGTGGCGGCGTCCGGTGAGCCACCGGTGGCGATTGACATTGCGGACCTCCTGGAAGCGCTGGTGCGGCCGAACACGTCCGTGGGCGCAGCATCCGGCACCGCGGGCCCCGCAGGATCCGGGGTCACACCTCCATGCCGGATGCGGGATGGGTTCGAGCAGTTCGGGGCCGGTGGCGGTGGGTCTCAGCCCCGGTCGGGGAACTCGGGCGGCGCGAACACCACCATGAGGTGGAGGTCCTCCCTGATCTCGACGAAGCGGTGGTCCTCGCCGTGGTCGACGGAGACCACGCTGCCGGGGCCGACCTCCACATCGTGATCGCGGACCCGAAGCGTTCCCTGCCCGCGCAGGACGAGGTACACCTCGTCGGCGGCATGCGGGTGCTGCCGGTCCTCGGCGCCGACCGGGAGCCGGTACAGCCCGACGGACATGCCCCGTCGCCGCAGGAACTCGAGGTACGGCTGGTCGGACTCGCTCGACTGCCGCTCGAGGTCCTCGAGCCGGAAGGCCTGGAACGCGGTCACCACTCCTCCTCTTCTCAGATCAGGGGACGCACCACCCTGGGATCACAGGGGGCACGGGGGATCAGCCCAGACCGGCCCGCCGCCTCCCCGATGCGGGCGCGCAACATGGCCTCGGCGTGTCCGGTGCCCGCGATGACGATCCCGCGGGCGCGTCGAGGACCCCCTCGCTCGGACCTCGATGCCCCTGTCCTCGAGCCTCGTGCCGAGGTCCTCGAACATCGGCTGTCACGGCCACCTCCCCTGTGACCCGGTGCAGGCCGGTGTGCGCGGCTCTGTGACCTGGATCACCGCAGCGTAGAGGTGTTGCCACGTGTTGGCGTCTCCATCCGGGGCCTGGACGGAGGTCGTACACAATGGCCCCGCATTCAGACGGAATGACCGATCCGGAGCGGCTACCGGCCTGGCCAGAGGCCCATTGCGACCTCGACTGCTGGACGGCCACCCACCGTGTCGGCGACGATGGCACGACTCCATTCCGGAATCGCAGGCCCGGCCCATGATGCGCGGTCGGAGTACCGCGCTGAGATCCGAGGAGCACAGCCATGACCGACACCCAGCAGAGCCCCACCGCGGCCGGTTCGGGCGCCAGCGCGACCGAGTCGTTCCTGACCGGCGAGATGTACCAGGCTGCCCGCCAGGTGCCCCCGGAGCGGGTCGACGCGGTGGTCCGCGCGGTACTGGACGGCGTGCACACGGCCATCCGGGAGCACAAGGTCACCTATCCGGAGTTCCAGGCCGCCAAGGCCTGGCTCATCCAGGTCGGCGAGGGCGGCGAGTGGCCGCTGTTCCTCGACGTCTTCGTCGAGCACGTCGTCGAGGAGGTGCAGGCGGAGACACAGCAGGGCACCAAGGGCACCATCCTCGGCCCCTACTACCTGCCCGGCCAGAAGCGGCTCACCTCCCCGGCCACCCTGCCCATGCGCGGGGACGAGAAGGGCACCCCGCTGGTCTTCGCCGGCCAGGTCCGCGATCACGACGGCAACCCGATCCCCGGCGCCGAGATCGACATCTGGCAGGCCGACGCCGACGGCTACTACTCCGGCTTCGCCCCGCACCTGCCCGAGGGCAACCTGCGCGCCCTGGTCGTCGCCGACGACGAGGGCCGTTTCGAGATCCGCACGGTGCAGCCGGCGCCCTACCAGATCCCGACGGACGGCCCCACCGGCAAACTGATCGAGGCCGCCGGCTGGCACCCCTGGCGCCCGGCTCACCTGCACCTGATCGTCAGCGCCCCCGGCCACCGGGCCATCACCACCCAGCTGTACTTCCGCGGCGGCGAGTGGCTCGACAGCGATGTCGCCTCCGCGGTCAAGCCGGAGCTCATCCTCGATCCCGAGGACCAGGGCGACGGCACCCGGCGCGTCCGGTACGACTTCGAACTGGAACGCGACGAGGGCGCCCGAGCCGCGTGACCCCCCGCCCCGGGCCGGACAGCGGCAACCCGCGCCCGGCCCGGGGCGCCCCCGGCGGAGGGAGCCGACCGTGGAGGATCCGGCGATCGATCGCGTCGAGACGGTGGTCCTCGACGTCGCGCCGGTGCGGCCGCCATGCCGGGGGTGACCTACGGCGGCGAGCTGTTCGGCCCGCTGCTCGTGCGTGCGGAGCTGCTCACCCAGCCGTTGCGTCCCGCCGACGGCTGCCTGCACCTGCTCGACGGCCCAGGGCGCGGGGTGGGGTTCGATCCGGCCGCCGTCGCCCCGGTCCAGGAGGAACTGAGGATGCTCTTCCACGTGCGCATGGACGTCGCCGTCCCCCGTGACCTGGACCCCGACGAGCGCGCCCGGCTGGTGACCACCGAGAAGGCCCGGGCGTTGGAGCTGCAGCGCGCCGGCACCTGGGTGCACCTGTGGCGGGTGGTCGGCCAGTACAGCAACATCAGCGTCTTCGACGTCTCGGGAACCGACGAGCTGCACGAGATCCTGTGGAACCTGCCGCTCTTCCCGTTCATGACGATCACGGTGACCCCGCTGACCGAGCACCCGTCGGCACTGTCGGCCAACCCGTGAGCTCGGTCGAGCAGCAGCTGCTGCGGCTCGAGGACGTCGAGGCGATCCGGACCCTCGACGCCACCTGCTGGCGCCTGCTCGACGACGGCCGGCCGGCGCCGGTCGCGCTGTCGACCGGGGACGGCGTCCTGGACGGGCCCAGCCGGGTCCCGAGGCACCGGGGTCGAGCAGGTGCGGTCCTCCTCCTGGGTGCCGCCGGCGGGAGGTGGGGACCAGCACCGCTTCGCCCCCGGGTCCGCCCGGACCGCCGCCATCCCCTGGGGGAGCCGCATGACCGCACGACTGCACGCCGTCGAGGACGGCCCGGAGGACGCCCCCGTGCTGGTCCTCGGCCCCTCGCTGGGCACCGACACCGGCCTGTTCGACCCCCAGGTCGCCGAGTTCGCCCGCACCCACCGGGTGATCCGCTACGACCTGCGGGGGCACGGCGGCTCGGAGGTCGTGCCCGGGCCGTGCACGATGGCCGACCTCGCCGGTGACGTGCTGGCGCTGCTGGGCTCCCGGGGGGTGGAGCGGTTCTCCTACGCCGGCGTCTCCATCGGCGGCGCCATCGGCCAGCAGCTCACGCTCACCGTCCCCGGCAGGCTGCAGAAGCTGGCGATCATCGCCTCCGCGGCGCAGTTCGCCGATCCGCCGTCGTGGGCGGTGCGGGCCGCGCAGGTGCGCGAGCAGGGCACCGAGATCCTCGTGCCCTCTCGCACCGGCACCTGGTTCACCGCCGATTGGGCAGCGGAGGAACCGGCCGCGGCCGAGCGGCTGCTGGGCATGCTGCGGGCCACCCCCGCGGAGGGCTACGCCGCCTGCTGCGAGGCGATCGGCGCCTTCGACGTCCGCGACCGGCTCGGCGGCATCGCCGCCCCGACGCTGGTCGTCGCTGGCGCCGAGGACCCGGCGACCACCGTCGACATGGTCCGACTGCTCGCCGACGGCATCCCGGACAGCGAGATCGTCGTCGTCCCCGGGGCCGCCCACCTGCCCAACGCCACCCATCCCGGAGCGGTGAACGCCGCGCTGCGAGGCCACTTCGGCGACTGAGGAGCCCGTCCGTGCAACGCCAGCGGGCAGGACGACGGCGCCGCGGTCTGCGTGGTCACCTCGCCGGAGAAGGCCGCCGAGCTGGGCCTGACGCCGCTGGCACGGCTGGTGTCCTGGGCGGTGGCCGGCGTCCCGCCGAAGACGATGGGCATCGGGCCGGTGCCGGCCACCGCCGAGGCGCTCGCGCTGGCCGACGTGGAGCTCGCCGAGGTCGACCTGATCGAGCTCAACGAGGCCTTCGCCAGCCAGGTGCGGGCCGTGACCCGCGAGTGGGGCTCCGCCGACGCCGACTTCGAGCGGACCAACGTCAACGGCTCCGGCATCTCGCTGGGCCACCCGGTGGGCGCCACCGGCGGGCGCATCCTGGCCACCCTCACCCGGGAGATGGCCCGCCGCGACGCCCGCTACGGGCTGGAGACGATGTGCATCGGCGGCGGCCAGGGCCTCGCCGCCCTGTTCGAACGCGTCTGGAGAGAGCGGCCGCCGCGGAGGTGCTGGACCTGCTGAGCGGTGATCGCCACGACCGGCACGCTGGGTGCTCGGCTGCACCGTCGCCGCTGGGATCGGCGACACCACCCGGACCCCGCGGCGGGACCCGACCGCCCCGAGCCACTACCGCGGGGACGCCACACCGACCTCTGGACTGCGGCCCCCCTCGTCATGGAGGGCGGGTGCGCCGGAGAAGCGCGCGGCGAGCTCGGAACGGGATCGGACCCCGAGCTTGGTGTAGACCCGCGTGAGGTGGAACTGGACGGTCTTGACCGAGAGGAGCATCGACGCAGCCACCTCCTTGTTGGTCAGCCCCGTTGCCACGAGTCTGGCGACGGTTCGCTCCTGCGCGGTGAGGCCCTGCATGTCGGCCTCGGTTCCTCGTGGTGCGGAGCGGCCGGTCTTGAGTTCCCGATCGCAGCGCTCCACGTAGACCTGCGCGCCTAGCGCGGCGAAGGACTGGCGTGCCGTGGTGAGCAGCGCGGCGGCGTCCCGCCGCCGGCCGGCGCGGCGCAGTGTGATGCCGTGGGCGAAGTCCACGCGAGCGCGCTCGTACGGCAGCGGCAGCGCGGCCAGCCGGGCCCACGCCTGCTCGAAGGCCGCCTCCGCCCCGGGCAGGTCCCCGCGGGCGGCCAGCAGCCGGCCGTGGACGTAGCCCAGCCGAGCGCTCGCCGAGCGGTGCCCCCGGCGGTGCGCCGTCGCCTCGAGCGGGGCGAGGAACGCCTCGGCCTCGGTGAGTCGGTCGGTCACGACGAGGGCGTTGGCGTAGACGTCGTGCCAGGGCCAGAACCCCGGCTCGTCGAGGCCGCCGCGCGGGGTCCGGACGGCGAGGGGCGCGAGGTGGCGGACGACTGCGGCGTAGTCCGACGCCGCCTCGGCCACGTGCGCCCGCGCGAGCAGGGCGGGCACGGTCATGACGGTGTAGTCGTGCTCGGCGGCCGCGCCGAGCTGCAGGTGCCGCTCGGCGTCCTCGCGTTCCCCACGCAGGGCGTGGACCTGGGCGCCGGTCCAGTGGACGAGGGGACGCAGCAGGTCCAGCCCGGTGGCGGCGACCAGGACCTCGGCCTGACCGACCGCGTCCAGCGCCCCGAGCCAGTCGCCCAGGGCGAAGCGGGTCCGGGCGAGCCACACCAGGGCCCACAGGGAGATCCGGTTGGAGCCGGCCTGCCGCGCGGTGGGGACGGCGAACTCCAGCTCGCGCCGGGCCGCCTCGGGATCGTCCTGCGCGAGGTGGAGCCAGCCCAGCCCCATGCGGGCGCGCTGGTGCTGGGGACCGACCGGGCTCTCGGCGACCGCGTGCCGGTAGGCGGTGAAGGCCTCGTCGATGCAGCCCCGTGCCGCGTGGCCGAGCCCGATGATGGCGCGGGACTCGACCGCGGCCGGGGCGCCGGGCTGGGCGTACTCGTCCGCCCTGCCGGCCCAGCGGATCAGTTCGTCGCCGTCCCAGTCGGCCAGGGCGTGCAGCACGTACCGCTGGCAGACGACGGCGGCGGCACCGCGGTCGGCGCCCCGGAGGCGCCAGGCGGTGTCGAGGTGGGTGACCGCCTCGACACGGCGGCCGCGCTGGACGGCGACGTAGCCGAGAACAGCGTCGCGGCGGGGGTCGGCGGGAAGCGCCTCCAGCTCGGGGAGGGCCTCCACGGCCTGGCCGAGCAGGCCGGCTCCGGCCAGCGCGTCGACGGCCTGGATGAGGCGGTCCTCGCGGTCGGCTCGGGTGGGGCTGATCCGGCTGGCGTCGATGAGCGCGCCGGCGACGACGGCCCAGGCCCCCTCATCGGCCTTGCGGCGCGCCAGCTCCACCAGTTCGTCGGCGAGGTGGGCGTCCGGAAGGGGTGCCGCCTCGACCCGGTGGCGGAGCCGCTCGGTGTCGTCGGTGACCACGGCGGCCGCGCGCAGGTGCAGCTCGTGCCGCGCCCTCGGCGAGAGGGTCGCGTGGACGGCGCCGCGGGTGAACCGCTCCGGGAAGACGAGCGCGTCCAGGCCGTGCCCGGCGGCGGTCGCGAGGAGGCCGGCGGCACAGGCCTCGTCGAGAGCAGCGATCGGGTCGGCGAGCCCGGCCAGGGCGGCGGCGTCGGCGAGCACAGGGCTCCGACCGAGCACGGCTGCCGCCTCGACCAGCGCGCGGGCCTCCGGGGAGCAGCGGTCGAGCGCCTGCTGTACGCGGCGCTGGATGCTGGCCGGCGCCGGCAGCCGGGACTGCCAGTCCGACCAGCGGACCGGTGGAGTGTCGCGGAGGACCTCCAGGAGGTGGCCGGGGATGCCGGCGGTGTGCTCGCAGAGTCGCCGGGCGACGGGCATCGGGAGGTCGACCGCCGCCACCCGCGCGGCGAGCAGCCGGGTGTCCGTCGGTCCCAGCCGCCGCACGGGGACGGGGGTGGCCGTGAGCCGGTCGAGGACAGCACCGGCCTCCGGGTCGCCGGTGTCCGGCCACCCGGTGGTCCGGGCGAGCAGCAGCACGACCGGGGCGCGGTGGATGCGCGCGACCGCGGAGGCGATGGCCTGCAGCGAGACGGGGTCCGCGCAGTCGGCGTCGTCGACGACGACCAGCAGCGGCTCCTCCCCGGCCCGGGCCTCCCACCGTCGGGCGAGCACGGTGCCGAGGTCGACCGGGTCGTCGCCGACCGGCCCCGGCGGGGGGTCTCCGGGGTCGTCGGCGAGCAGCCGCCGGGCGAGCGCACCGGCTCGGCGGCTCTCCCACGGCAGCCCGGTGGCCGCCGTCGTCGGCAGCCCCGGGTGCCGGCGGCGGATCCGGCGGAGGAGCGTGGTCTTGCCGATCCCGGCCGGGCCCTCGATGACGGCGACCACCGGCCCGCCGGCGCGGGCCCGGTCGAGCAGTGCCTCGAGCTGCGTGGTCTCGGTGGCCAGCCCGACGACGTGGAGGTCCTGGTCGTGCGGGCTCACGTCGACACCGTAGGGCCGGACGGTGCCTCCGTGGAGGACTCCCCGCTCAGCGGCTCACCCGCGGTCGCCGCCGGCCACGGGCAGGATGGTCCCGGTGATGTAGGAGGCCTCCTCCGAGGCGAGGAAGGTGATGGCCGCGGCCTGCTCGTCCAGGGTCCCGTACCGCTTCATCAGCGAGGAGTCCACGGTCTGGTCCACGATCGTCTGGTACCAGGTCTTCTCCTGCTCGCTCTGCGGTGCCGGGCCGCGGGGCGTGCGGCGGGGTGGGGCCTCGGTGCCGCCGGGCGCGGTGGCGACGACCCGCACGCCGTGCGGGGCCATCTCGAGGGCCAGGGCGGTGGTGATCGCATTGACCCCGCCCTTGGCGGCGGCGTAGGGGATCCGGTTGAGCCCCCGGGTGGCCACCGACGAGACGTTGACGATGGTGCCCTGTCCCCGCTGGACCATGTGCGGCACGACGGCGCGGCAGCACCACAGCGTCGGCCACAGGGACCGGTTGATCTCGGCCTGGATCTGGTCGGGCGGGTAGTGCTCGAACGGCTTGGCCCAGATCGTGCCGCCGACGGTGTGGATGGCGACGTCGATGCGGCCGAACCGCTGCAGTGCGGCGTCCACGACCGACTTCGCGCCCTCCCAGGTCTCCAGGTCGGCGACGACCGGGATCGCCTCCGCCCCGGGCTGCCCCAGCTCACCGGCCAGGTCGCGCACCAGCTCGGCGCGGTCGGCCAGCACCAGGGTCCCGCCCTCGGCGCTGATCCGTCGGGCCGTGCGCTCGCCGATCCCCTGCCCGGCACCGGTGACCAGGACGACCTGGCCGGCGAACCGGCCCGGCGTGACGAACCGGGGACGGCGTCCGGCGGCGAGGTCGTGCATGGCCCGGCGGGTGGTCTCCTTCGACCGTTCCGCGTGCTCGGTGATGAGGATCCGCGCCGCCTCGCGGTCGCCGTCCCGGAACGCCTCGACGATGTCGAGGTGGTCCTGCGCGCACCGGGGGTGGCACCAGGTGGCCGAGCGGAGGGACTCCTCCATGTGCCCCTTGACGCCGAGCGCCTGGTAGGCGCGCAGCAGGTGCTCGTTGCCGGTGAGGGTGAACAGGTAGTCGTGGAAGGCGGCGTTGGTCTCGGTGTACGCCGCCGCGTCGACGAACCTGTCGCCCTCGACGTAGGGCACCGTGGCCTCGGCCAGGATCCGGTAGCCGACGAGCTGCTGGTGCGTCAGGCGACCGATGGTGAGCTCGAGTGCGCCCAGCTCCAGCGCCCGGCGGGCGTCGAAGATGGCGTCGGACTCGTGCACCGACGGGTGCTCCTCACCGATCTCGTACCCGTCCCCCGTGATCGAGTAGCCGCCTGCGGTCAACGCCGGCTCGATCTCCGCGTCCGCCTGACCGGCCGGCGCCTCGGGCGCCGGTGAGGTGAGCTGCTCCAGCGCCACCTCGGGCAGCATCTCCTGGCCGGCGACGGCGCGGGCACCGACGGCGGGCACGAGGTCGTCGGCGTCGTCGACGGGCAGGACGTCCCCGGTGGGGAACGGCTCCCCCACCCGCTGCCCCGCCAACCGCCACATGTCCGCCGGCGACTCGGCACGCGACCCGACCGCGTCGACGCCGAGCGGAGGCAGCTCGACCGGCGGGAACAGGTCCTGCCCGGCCGACGTCCGGCCCTCCCGGCCGTCCAGGGCCAGCAGCTCGGCGACGGTGTCCGGGACGGTGCTCGAGGTGGGGACCGGCACCGGCGGCGGCTCGGGAGCGACCACCTCGGACTCCGGCACGACCGCTCCGGGCTCCGGCTCGACGACCTCCTCGGCGGCCTCCGTCGGGGCCGCGGCCAGCGCGAACTTCTCGTAGTAGAAGCCCGAGGGGGTCACCCCGAGCCCGGCGACGTGCTTGCGGACCCCCTCCACCATGGGCGGCGGGCCGCAGAGGTACAGCGCGGCATCGCCGTCGTACAGGTGCTCGGTTCCCATCAGGCCGGTGACGTAGCCCTGGTTGGGGGCCTTCGTGGCGGGGTCGGCGACGCAGTAGTCCCAGGTGAGCCCGTCGATGGCGCCCGCCAGCTGCTCGATGGCCTCCATCTCGACCAGGTCGTCGTCGGTCGTGACCCCGTACAGGAGGTGCATCTGCCGGTCGCTGCGGTTGCCCTCCAGCGTCCGCAGGATGGACAGGATCGGCGCCAGCCCCGTCCCGCCGGCCAGGAGCAGCAGCGGAGCGTCGGACTCGCGCAGGAAGAAGCTGCCGTGCGGGCCGGTGAAGGTGATCTCGTCGCCGACCTCGGCCCGCTCCTCCAGGTAGGTCGACATGACGCCGCCGGGCGTCAGCTTGACCAGGAAGGTCAGCTCCTCGTCCTGCGGAGCGCTGCTGAAGGAGTACGACCGGGACTCCTCGGTGCCGGGCACGGCGATGTTGACGTACTGCCCGGGGAGGAACGCCAGGGAGTCCCGGTCGTCGATCTCGATGGTCAGCCCGACCGTCGTCGGGGACAGCCGGTCCAGTGCGGTGATGCAACCGCGGTGCGTGGCGGCGCTGGTCTTGGCCACCGCGGAGGTGGTCGCGATCTGCAGCACCAGGTCCGAGCGCGGCTTCATGCTGCAGGGCAGCACGTACCCGCTCTCGGCTTCGTCGTCCGACAACGCGTCCTCGAGGTAGTAGCCCCCGTCGAACTCGCCCGACTCGCAGAGCGCCTTGCAGGTGCCGCAGGCGCCGTCACGGCAGTCCAGCGGGATGTTGATCCGTGCCCGGTAAGACGCGTCGGCGACGGTCTGGTCGTCCCGGCAGGTGATGAAGCGGGTGACCCCGTCCTCGAACGCGAGTGCCACGCGGTGGTCCATGGAGATCTCCGTAGCTCGGAGGGACAGCAGCTCGGTGGGAGGGAAGCCCGGGAGGAGCCGCTGCTCAGAGGTGGTAGACGTCGACGACGTGGTGGATGTAGTCGTTCTTCAGCACCACGGTCTTGCGCCGGATGAGCGGCGCGGGCCCGGAGAAGTCGATCGTGTAGAACGACGTGCCGTAGTACGGGTCGACCGTCTTGTACCGGAAGTACATCGTGTGCCAGTTGAACCGGACGTCGACCAGGTCGCCCCGACGCTCGATGACCTCGACGTTGGTGATGTTGTGGCTGGTGCGCGGCTCGGGCAGCGACGTCGCGCTGGAGCGCTCGGTCCGGATCCGGAAGACGCGGTCCTCCAGGCCACCCTTGTTCGAGTAGTAGATGAGGGACATCTCCCGGTGCGGGTCCTCGGTGAGCCGGTCGTCGTCGGCCCATGACGGCATCCAGAAGACGACGTCGTCGGCGTAGCACTCCAGCCACTTCTCGAACTCGCGGTCGTCGAGGTAGCGGGCCTCGCGGTAGAGGAACTGCTCGATCATGTTCTGGGTGATGAGCTTCCCGCCCGCGGGCACCGCCTCGGCCGGGGTCTGGGTGGGGTGCTGCGTCGTGGTCATTGAGGTCAGCCCTTCGTGGTCGCGGCGGCCGCGCCGGCCTGCTTCTCGACGGCGGCGCGCATGGTCTGCAGCCAGTAGCCGTGCTGGATCGGGTACAGCCCCTCGTCCTCGTTGCGCTGCCCCGCGGAGATGACGCCGTCCATGCCGAGGGACTCGGCGACCTCGTCCGGCCCGTTGAGCCAGTGCTCGGCACCGCGGCTCATGTCGTTCCAGGGCGCGGCGGTGGCCCGGAAGGTGAGCTGGCAGGAGCGGAACTCCTCCAGGTCGTCCGGGGTGGCCATGCCGGAGGCGTTGAAGAAGTCCTCGTACTGGCGGATCCGGTGCTCGCGGGCCTCGGCGCTCTCGCCCTTGGGCGCGATGCAGTAGATGGTGACCTCGGTCTGCTCGGGCGAGATCGGCCGGAAGTGCCGGATCTGGGTGCTGAACTGGTCCATCAGGTAGACGTTCGGGTAGAGGCACAGGTTGCGGGAGCCCTTGACCATGAACTCGCCCTTGGCGTCGCCGAACTGGGCCTTGAGCTCGTCCATGCGGTCCCACAGCGGGCGGTCCTGGGGGTTGGCCGCCCAGGTCCACAGGCACAGGTGCCCGTTGGGGTAGGACCAGTAGCCGCCGCCGGACTTGCCCCAGCCGCCGGCGTCCAGCGCCTTGGTCGTGTTCTTCGACTCGCCGGTGCTGCGCCGCGAGGTCGTGGCCGCGTAGTTCCAGTGGGTCGCGCTGACGTGGTAGCCGTCGGCACCGTTCTCGGCCTGGACCTTCCAGTTGCCGTCGTAGGTGTAGGTCGAGGAGCCGCGCAGCACCTCCAGCCCCTCCGGCGACTGGTCGACGAGCATGTCGATGACCTTGGTGGTGTCGCCGAGGTGCTCGGCGAGCGTGCTCACGTCCGGGTTGACGCTGCCGAACAGGAACCCGCGGTAGCTGTCGAACCGCGCGACCTTGACCAGGTCGTGGGAGCCGTCCTTGGCGAAGCTCTCCGGGTACCCGGCGCCGTCGGGGTCCTTGACCTTGAGCAGCTTGCCGTCGTTGCGGAACGTCCAGCCGTGGAACGGGCAGGTCAGCGTCATCCGGTTGTCGGTCTTGCGGCGACAGAGCATCGAGCCGCGGTGTGCGCACGCGTTGATCAGGCAGTGCAGCTCGCCCTGCTTGTCGCGGGTGATGACGACGGGCTGGCGGCCGATGTAGGTGGTGAAGTAGTCACCCGGGTTCGGGACCTGGCTCTCGTGCGCGAGGTAGACCCAGTTGCCCTCGAAGATGTGGGTCATCTCCAGCTCGAAGATCTCCTCGTCGGTGAAGATCCGACGGTTGGCCCGGTAGATCCCGGCCTCGCGGTCTTCGATGACGGCGTCGGCGAGGACGTCACTGAGCTGCGTGGCGTCGACTGTCATGGCGGGCCTCCGGTCGAGTGGGCGTTGGTCGAGTGCGCTCCCCCTAACTGTGGGTGGCGCCGGTCACGTTCGCGTCAGCAATCTGCCTAGTCCTGACCAGGCATCGATCGAGACGTCAGATGTCTCAATCGAGCGGAACTCGGTCTTTGTGCCTACACGGCGACCGGTCCTACGTTGAGTGCGTCACAGCGACACACCCGGCGCCCGATCCGGCCCGGCTCGGACCGTGGGAGGAGGGGACGTGGAGATCCGGCAGCTGCAGTACTTCGTCACCGTCGCACAGACCCGGCACTTCGGGCGGGCGGCCGAACGCCTGCACATGGCCCAGTCCCCGCTGTCCCAGGCCATCCGCCAGCTGGAGGCCCAGCTCGGGACCGCGCTGTTCACCCGGACGACGCGGCGGGTCGAGCTCACCCCCGCGGGCGAGGCGTTCCTGCAGGACGCCGAGCGCATCCTCGACTCGATCGAGGCCGCGCGGACCCGCGTCCGGCTGATCGGCGCCGGCAGCACCGGCCTGCTCCGCGTCGGGGCGACCGGGCTGGCGGCGCTCTGCCAGCTGCCCCAGCTGGCCCGGATCGCCGCCCGGGAGATACCCGGCCTGGTGCTGCGGTTCCAGTCCGACCTGCTCACCCCGGCGCAGGAACTGGCCCTCGAGGAGGACCGGATCGACCTCGCCGTGCTGCGTCCACCGCTGCGCCGGACGGGGTTGTCGTCCCGGCTGATCACCCGGGAACGGCTGGTCCTCGCCGCGTCCGGCAGCCACCGTCTCGCCGGTGACGAGCCGGTCGAGCTGACCGAGCTGCGGAACGAGGACTTCGTCGTCTACGCCGCCGAGGGCTCTGTCGTGAACACCGTCGTGACCCAGGCCTGCCTCGCCGCGGGCTTCCTGCCCCGGCGCACCCACCAGGCCGCGGAGACCTCGATCATGCTCACGCTGGTTGCCGCCGGCTTGGGCGTGGCCCTGCTGCCGGAGTCGGTGCTGGCGCTGCGCGTCAACGGGGTCCGCTTCGTGCCGGTCGCCGACGACGTGCACATCGACCTGGCCCTGGCCTGGCGGCGCGAGGACCGCTCCCCTGCCCTCGCCCGGATGCTCGACGCGCTGGAGGCCAACGGCTTCCTCGTGCCCGACGCGGGGTTCCCCACCCCGACCGCACCAGACACCGCCCCACTGGGAGGCACCCGTTGAAGATCGTGAAGGTCGAGGCGGTCCCGTTCGCGATCCCGTACCGCAAGCCGCTGCGCTTCGCCAGCGGCGAGGTGCACGTCGCCGATCACGTGCTGGTCCGCGTGCACACGGGCGACGGCGTGGTCGGCGTGGCGGAGGCCCCGCCGCGGCCGTACACCTACGGCGAGACCCAGGAGTCCGTCGTCGCGGTGGTCGACAAGCTCTTCGCGCCGCAGTTGGTGGACCTGACGCTGCTGGAGCGCGAGACCGTCCACGCGAGGATGGAGCGCACCGTCGGCAACCCGGCCGCGAAGGCAGCCGTGGACATGGCGATCTGGGACGCGCTGGGCCGCACGCTGGACCTCTCCGTCTCACAGCTGCTGGGCGGCTTCACCGACCGGATGCGGGTGTCCCACATGGTGGGGTTCGCCCCCGACGCCGAGATGGTCGCCGAGGCCGAACGGGTCCGCGACACCTACGGCATCCGGGTGTTCAAGGTGAAGGTGGGCCGGCGCCCGGTCGAGCTCGACGTCGGCGCCTGCCGGGCACTGCGGGAGGCGCTGGGCCCGGACGTGGAGCTCTACGTCGACGGCAACCGCGGCTGGACGCCGTCGGAGGCGGCGCGGGCCCTGCGCGCGATGGCCGATCTGGACCTCACGCTGTCCGAGGAGCTCTGCCCCGCCGACGACGTCCTCGGGCGCCGCTGGCTCACCTCACAGACGACGGTGCCCACCGTCGCCGACGAGAGTGCTCCGACGCCCGGCGCCGTCACCCGCGAGCTGCTCGACGGCGCGGCGACCATGATCAGCATCAAGACGGCCCGCACCGGGTTCAGCAGGTCGCAGGCGATCCTGCACCAGTGCGAGGGCCTCGGCGCCGAAGTCGTCATGGGCAACCAGATCGACGGCCAGATCGGCACCGCCTGCAGCGTCGCCTTCGGCGCCGCCCACCGTTCCTCGTCGCGACGAGCCGGTGAGCTCTCCAACTTCCTGGACATGAGTGACGACCTGCTCACCGAGCCGCTGGAAATCTCCGGCGGCGAGCTCGCCGTCCGTCCAGGGCCCGGGATCGGCATCGACGTCGACCCCGACAAGCTCTCGCACTACCGCCAGGACCGCTGAACCGGTCCTGCACGGGACACCCCAACCGCAACGACGCAGGAGGACCACCATGAGTGCGCCCACCGCACCCAGCCCGACCGCGGCCGGCTCCGGCCGCAACGCCACGGAGCGCTTCGCCCAGAAGGAGCGCAACGCCGCCACCGTCGACCAGGCCCGCGTGTCGGCCATCGCCACCGACGCCATCACCGCGCTGCACGAGGTCATCCGCCGGCACGGGGTGACCTACGCCGAGTACGACGCGCTGAAGGCGTGGCTGATCCGGGTCGGTGAGGACGGCGAGTGGCCGCTGTTCCTGGACGTGTGGATCGAGCACGTCGTCGAGGAGGTCGCCAACGCCGACCGCAAGGGGGCGGTCGGCACCATCGAGGGCCCGTACTACATCCCGGGCTCGCCGGAGTTCCGCAGCGAGGCCACCCTGCCGATGCGCGACGGCGAGAAGGGCACGCCGTTCCTGTTCCAGGGCACCGTCACCGACCTCGACGGCAACTCGGTCGAGGACGCACGGGTCGAGCTGTGGCACGCCGACGACGACGGCTTCTACTCGCAGTTCGCTCCGGGCATCCCGGAGTGGAACCTGCGCGGCACCGTCCTCACCGGGGCCGACGGCCGGTTCGCGTTCCACACCGTCAAGCCGGCGCCCTACCAGATCCCGACCGACGGCTCCTGCGGCGCGCTCATCGCCGCGGCCGGCTGGCACGCCTGGCGGCCGGCGCACCTGCACCTGAAGGTGTCCGCGCCCGGCAAGCAGCTGGTCACCACCCAGCTGTACTTCGAGGGCGGCGAGCACGTGCAGGACGACGTCGCCCAGGCCGTGAAGCCGGAGCTGGTCCTGCGTCCCACCCCGGCCGCCTCGGGGAAGGGCGAGGAGGTCACCTACGACTTCGCGCTGGACCCCGCGTGACACAGCTGTACGCGGTGCGGATGGACGTCGCGCTGCCGCCGGACATGGACCCGGCGGCACGCGACGACCTCCTCGCCCGGGAGAAGGCCTACTCGCAGCGCTGGCAGCGCTCGGGCCACTGGCCGCACATCTGGCGGTGTGTCGGGCAATACGCCAACCTCAGCGTCTTCGCCGTCGACAGCAACGAGCAGCTGCACCAGATCCTGTGGGGCCTGCCGCTGTTCCCCTACATGAGCATCACGGTCACGCCGCTGGCCGCGCACCCGTCGGACATCGCGCAGGCCCCGGCGCAGAGCGGCACCGCGCAGGCCCCGGCGCAGAGCGGCACCGCGCAGGCCCCGGCGCAGAGCGGCACCGCGCAGGCCCCGGCGCAGGACAGCACCGCGCAGGCCCCGGCGCAGGACAGCACCGCGCAGGACCGGGCGCAGGACAGCACCGCGCAGGACCGGGCGCAGGCCGACTGAACCACCGCACCACCCGCACCACTGCACGACCAGGCCGCCCGGCGTCCGACACGTCCGCCCGGCGCAGCTCCCCTTCCCTCACCCGTGGCGACGTCGGTCGCCGGGTGCCCCCTGCCCTGCCACGGCCACCGGCCGTCTTCGAGCCAGGGCCCGTCCCGAGGAGAACCGCAGTGGCACCACCCACGCAGGACGGAGCCGTCCCCCAGGACGCCCTCCGTCGCCGGTCGGTCACCTGGATCGTCTCGCTGGCCACGGTCGGCCTGGTCTTCGACGGCTACGACCTGGTCGTCTACGGGACCGTCGTCCCCCTCTTCCTGCGCGACCCCGGCCAGCTCGGCGAGGTGACGCCGGCCCTGGCCGGGGCGCTGGGCAGCTACGCGCTCGTCGGCGTGCTCGTCGGCGCCTTGGTGGCCGGCGGCGTGGCCGACGTCATCGGGCGCCGGAAGGTCATGCTCACCGCCTACGCGTGGTTCTCCGTCGGCATGGCCCTCACCGCGCTGGCGACGACCACGACCACCTTCGGCCTGCTCCGCTTCGTCACCGGCATCGGGGTCGGCGCGCTGGTCGCCACCACCGGGGCCCTCGTCGCCGAGTTCGCACCCGCGGGGAAGAAGAACCTCGCGAACGCGATCACCTACTCCGGGGTGCCGCTGGGCAGCCTGCTCGCCGCGCTGCTGGCCATCCTGCTGCTGGACGTCATCGGCTGGCGGGGCATGTTCTGGATCGGCGCCCTCCCGCTGCTGACGCTGCTCCCGCTCGCCTTCCTCAAGATGCCCGAGTCGCCGGCCTGGCTGGCGTCGCGGGGGCGCCTCGACGAAGCCCGGGACGTCGCCGCGCGGACCGGGGTGTCGCTCGTCGTGCCGGGCACCGAGGGCCCCCGGGTCGCCGACCCGGTCCCGGAGGGCCGCGCCGGCTTCGCCGGGCTGGCCGGCCGCACGTACCTGCTGCCGACGCTCCTGCTGGGCCTGCTCAGCGCGACCGGTCTCCTGCTGGTCTACGCGCTCAACACCTGGCTGCCCGAGCTGATGGGCCGCGCCGGCTTCTCCACGAACGGGTCGCTGGCCTTCCTGCTGGTGCTCAACGGCGGCGCGGTCCTGGGCGCGCTGGCCGCCTCCCGGTTCGCCGACCGGTTCGGCCCCAAGCCGGTGGTGGCCGCGTCCTTCACGCTGGGCGCAGCGGCGATCGCGCTGCTGACCGTGAGCCTCCCGCTGGGCGTGCTGCTGGCGTTCGTGGCGGTCGTCGGGCTCGGGACGAGCGGGACGCAGATCCTCATCTACGGGTTCGTCGCGACCTACTACCGCACCAACGTGCGGACCGCGGGCGTGGCCTGGTGCGCCGGGTTCGGCCGGCTCGGCGGCATCGGCGGTCCGCTCATCGGCGGCCTGCTGGTCGCCTCGGGCATCGCGCTCAACTCGATCTTCTACGTGCTGACCGCCCTGGCCGTGCTGGGCGCCCTGCTCACCCTGGTCGTGCCGACGGCGGACGCCCGGCACGCGCAGGCCGCCCGCCGGGCGGCCCCGGCCGGGCTCGCCGTGGAACCGGGCGACCTGCTCGCCCGCACGGCCGAGTAGCGGGTCCCCGCCCACGGACGCGACGCGCCGGACCCCGGACGCGCCGGAGCGGCCCCGCGGTCACCGACCGCGGGGCCGCTCCCTTCCCCGGCCCGGAACTCCCCGGCCGGCCGGCGGAACGCCGTCGAGCGGCTCAGGCGTCGAGGCCGGAGAAGGTGGGCGTCGCCTCCTCGCCGTCCCAGTTCACGCGGAAGGTGAAGGCCTCCTCCAGCGCCGCCCGGTACTGCTCGGCCTCGTCCTCGGTGATCTCGCCCGAGGCGAGCACGGCGTCGATGGCCGGGCTCCATGCCCCGACCAGCGTGTCGACGAGGTCCTGCGGGTCCACGCCGATGTCCTCGGCGACGGCGGCCAGGTTCTGCCCGGCGTCCATCCGGACGTGCAGTTCGTCGTGGCTGATGGCCAGGACCTCGTCCAGCACGTCCTGGACGGGCTGGTGCCCGCGGTGCAGGTCGAGGCCGGCGTCGCCGTAGGCCTCCTGGACCAGCTCGACCAGCTGCTCCTCGGTGGTGACCGAGGAGACGTCGACCCCGCCCGGGCCTCCGCCCCGCGCACAGTCCGGCGCGCCGTCGAGGCTGGTGCCGGTGTCGGTCGTGGTGGTGCTGCTCGTGGTCGAGGCGGCCTCGGCGGTGGTGCCGCAGGCGGCCGCGACGGGGACGACGACGGCGGCGAGGAGGACGGCGGCGAGGGTCTTGCGGAGCTTCATCGTGGGCTCATCTCGTGCATCGGGGTGAGTCGGTCGGGCACCACGGTGGAGCGTGCGTCTCCGCCGACGCTGGGCGCCGACTGTGAGAACGCTGTGACACCGCGCGAGTGCGCTGGGTGACGTCTTCACAGCCCGCGTCCGGGGAGCTCACAGGGACGGTCCGCACGCTCGGGCGTCATGCCCTCCCTCCTCCGCCCCCGCACGCTCGCCGCCGGCGCCGCCCTGGCCGGCGGCCTGGTCCTGGTCACCCCGTCGGTCGCCGGCGCGCACAGCCTCGACAGCAGCACGCTGTCCGTGCGCGTGGGCGAGGACTCGGCGGACGCCACCGTCAGCGTCGCGCTCGAGACGCTCGACCAGGCGCTCGGCACCGGCTACACCGCAGCCACGGACGTGGACTCCTACGCCGACGAGGTCGTCGCCTACCTCGACGAGCACCTGACCGTCACCGGCGCCGACGGCACGACGTGGGCCGAGACCTGGTCGGATGTGGTGCGGGAGCAGGTCGAGGGCATCGACTCCCTCAGCGTCGAGGTCACCCTCGACCCCGGGAGCACCGACCCGTCGGGCTTCACCCTCGCCTACGACGGGATCATCGAGGCCGACCCGACGCACGAGGTGGTCGTCGTCCTCATCGACGCGACCGGCGACATCTCCACCGCCGGGGTCCTCGACGCCGCCGCCGGCACCCTGCGGATCGGCGATGTCGCCTCGACCGGTCTGGCCGACATGGTCGGGTACGGCCTGCACCACGTGCTCGAGGGCGCCGACCACCTGCTGTTCCTGCTGACGCTGCTGCTGGTCGCCCCCCTCGTCGTCGTCGCGGGGAGGTGGCAGCGGCGGGCCGGCCTCGTGCCGACGCTGCGCCGGGTCCTCGGCGTCGTCACGGCGTTCACCGTGGGGCACTCGCTGACGCTCATCGCCTCCGCGCTGGGCTGGGTGTCGGCACCCGGCACGCCGGTCGAGGTGCTCATCGCCGCGTCGGTCGGGGTGGCGGCGGTGCACGCCATGCGCCCGCTCGCCCGCCGGGGCGAGCTCCTCATCGCCGGCGGCTTCGGTCTGGTGCACGGGCTGGCCTTCGCCGGCATCCTCACCGACCTCGGGCTCGACGGGTCCGCCTCGCTGCCCGCGCTGCTGGCCTTCAACGTGGGCGTCGAACTGGCGCAGCTCCTCACCCTGGCGCTGGTGTTCCCCTCGCTGTACGTGGTGTCCCGGACCCGCTGGTACCCGGCACTGCGCCTCGGCGGCGCGACCCTGGCCCTCGCCGCCGCCACCGGGTGGGCGCTGGACCGCCTCGGCGTCCTCGCCAACCCGCTGGCCGGAGCGGAGGAGGCCGTCATCGGCCACCCCTGGTACGTGGTCATCGGCCTCGCGCTCGGCGCCGTGGCCTGCCGGCTGGCCGACCGCCGGGCTCCCGCGACGGTCCCGCTGCAGCAGGAGGCCGCCCTCACCCACCCGGGCCGCTGAGGTCCGCCGGCCGGGCGACGGGGATGTCGCGTGGACCGCTCGGGCGGACGCGACCCCCTCGCCCGGTCGGGGCAGCCGGCCCCGTCACCTCGACGCGGCGTCGAGGAGCTTGGTGGCGATGCGGGAGAGCTGGTCGACCTCGTCGGGCGTGAGCTGGTCGGACACCAGCCGGCGGACCTCGGCGACGTGCCCGGGGGCGATCTGCTCGACCGCGGCCCGACCGGCGGGGGTGAGCCGGGTGAGCTGGCCCCGCCGGTCGGTCGCGGCCGGGCAGCGGGTGACCCAGCCGCGGTCCTCCAGCGCGGCGACGGCGTGCGACAGCCGGCTGGGCGAGGTGGCGGTGGATGCGGCGAGCTCGCTCATGCGCAGCTGCTGGTCCTGGGCCTGGGCCAGCATGGCGAGGATTTGGTGGTAGACGTGGCTGATGCCGGCGTCCTGGCGCAGCTGCCTGTCCAGCCGGTGCGGCAGCCGGGTCACCAGCCGGACCAGCGGCAGCCAGGCGGTCATCTCCGCCTCGCTGAGCCAGCGCGGCTCGCCGTCGCCCGGGGGACCGGCGGCGCCGCTGGTCGCGGTGGGGTCGGTCGTGGTGGCGTCCGTCGTCGTCATGCCGCCTGGAAGGACCGCCGGGAGAGCCCGACGCCGTAGCCGTCGAGGGTCGTGAGCACCGGCGCGGCGGGGTCGGTGGCTGCGCCGAGGGTGACGAACAGCGGGGTGAAGTGCTCCACGGTCGGGTGGGCGTAGGGCATCCCGGGTGCGGCGGTGCGGAAGCGGGCGAGCTCGGCGACGTCGCCGCGGGCCAGCGCGTCGGCGGCCCAGGCGTCGAAGTCGGCCGACCAGCCGGGCACCTTGTTCTCCTGGAACATCTCCCGGGTCAGGAAGGGCAGGCCGTGGGTCATGTGGCCCGAGCCGACCACCAGCACGCCGGACTCGCGCAGCGGCCGCAGCCGCTCGCCCAGGGCCAGCAGCTCGTCGGGGTCCTCGGTGGGCAGGCTCAGCTGCAGCACCGGGACGTCGGCGGCCGGGTACATGATCTTCAGCGGCACCCAGGCGCCGTGGTCCAGCCCGCGGCGGGCGTGCTGGTGCACCTGCTCGGTGTCCGGCATGAGCGCGACCACCTGCCGCGCCAGGTCGCCGGCGTCGGGGGTGTCGTAGCGGAACGTGTAGTAGAGCGGGTCGAAGCCCCCGAAGTCGTAGACCAGCTCGCTGGGCCGGGCGGCGCTGACCGACAGCGGGGCGGACTCCCAGTGCGCGGAGACGACCAGGATCGCCTTCGGCTTGGGCAGCGCCCGGGCCCAGTCGTGCAGCGGGTCGAGCCACTCGGGGCTGCCGAACGGCATCGGGCCGCCCCCGTGGGAGAGGTAGAGGCTGGGCAGCGGCCCGTCCTGCGGCGTCCACGGCCGGTGCGGGGACGCAGCCTCGAGGGCCGCGACGCGGCGCAGGTGCGCGGCGAACGGGTGCGCAGCCGGGATGCGCGCGTCGGCGACGGCGGTCGTGGTGGGGGCGGGCGTGGTCATGCGGAGTCCTCGGCTGTCTCTTATTACACATCT